>NZ_CP079822.1:1956924-2283079 GCF_019334805.1 Rothia mucilaginosa | reverse complement strand
CCTGAGAAGCGCCGTTCTGCGCTGCACCATTCGCCGCGTTACCCTGACCCGCATTTGCCGTTCCACCATTGGGCTGAATCTGCGCCGGAGCAGCCGTCTCACCACGATGGGGCACATAAATCTGCACCCCGTCACTGAGCGCACCGGCAAGGTTTACGCGGTCCAGGTCAGCATCCGCGGCGGCACCGGAGGCGGCGGCAATCGCATCCACGGCACGACCCTGCGGGTAGCGTGTACACGCCGGATTGTTCACGGCACCCGCCACGTGCACCCGCACGGTAGCCTCACCGGAGGCGCCACCCTGCGCAGATTCACTCGGTTAGCGCCCGGCTGGGCAGTAGATTGAGTAGCGGACTGGGTGCCGGGTTGAGTTCCGGGGCTCTGCTGGGCACCCACCGCCTGCACCGACTCGGCAGAAGCGCCCGGGGAGGCGACCTGCTCGGCACGCGGCGCCGCCGAAAACTGGGTCACACCCCACACCACGGCAACCAACGCCAACACCGCCACCAGAAGCAGCACGCGCGGCGACAAGCCCCAACGGGCACTGCGGGTGGTGCCGGGCTGATCGGTCTGCTCCCACTCCGCCCAGTCGTCCACCTCGTTCCAATCGGGCTGCTGATCCCAGTCAGCCCAACCATTCGACTCCGGCTGGGATGCCGTGGGCTTGCTGGTAGGTACAGGTCGCCGGTAGGTACGGGCTGGCTCGCCCTGGGCTGTGCGGTGCCGGGCTGAGAAGAATTAGGCAGCGAAAATTCAGGCTGCGGTGCCTCAGCTTCTTCGGCAGCTACCTCCGCGGGCGTTACCTCAGCGGCAATAGCCAGAGGTACGGTGTCCTCGGCATCCGGCGCACCGTTCTTGCGGGCGCGGGGGCTGCGGTAGAGGCTGTTCATCAGGGAACGGGCGCTACGCTGCGCGCCGCCGGCTGGCTGCCACCCTGCTGGGGTGCGTTGTCTTGCACAGGGCTCTGTACAGCATTCTGGTCGGGGTTGGGGTCATGCTCGTCATACCCCTACCCTAGGCTCACGCGCGTGAACGCACGAGCGCACGCAAAGAACCTGTGGATAACTCCCTCGATCGGCGCGAAAGGAGCCATCCACAGGTTCATTTTTGAAAAATATGCGGTTTTGTTCAAAAACAGCGGGTTGCGGCTTGTCACAAAGCCGTCACAAACACCTCAGCCACACGAGCTTCCCACACCGTTTGAGAGCAGAATCTAGCCTTCGCTTAGTCCTCGCGCGGCAACTCAGTACCGGGAACACCCAGCTCCGAAGCACGCTTATCAGCCATCACCAGCAGGCGACGAATACGGCCCGCAATCGCGTCCTTCGTCATCGGCGGATCAGCCAGACGACCCAGCTCATCCAACGACGCATGCTTATGCAGCACACGCAGCTCACCGGCATAACGCAGATGATCCGGCGCCTCATGCCCCAGAATCTGCAGGGCACGCTCCACGGGGCGCTCGCCGCAACAGCCGCCTGAGCGCTACGGCGCAGGTTCGCATCATCAAAATTCGCCAGACGGTTCGCGGTCGCACGAACCTCCTTGCGGGTGCGCGCCTCACGCCACGTGGTCAGGGTGCTAGTCGCGCCCATACGCTCCAGCAGCTGCGAAATGGTCTCGCCGTCACGCACCACCACACGGTCGGTGCCGCGCACCTCGCGTGCCTTCGCAATAATCTCCAGGCGACGAGCCGCACCCACCAGCGCGAGTGCCGCCTCCGGACCGGGCAGGTAATCTCCAGGGAGGAGGAACGACCCGGCTCAGTCAGCGAACCGTGCGCCAAGAACGCACCGCGCATAACCGCCTCGGCGTCCTGCAGGGAGCCGTTCACCACAGCCGGCGGCAGGCCACGCACCGGGCGGCCACGCAAATCCAGCAGGCCGGTCTGGCGAGCCAGTGCCTCACCGCCGTGATCCACACGCACAATGTAGCGGCCGCCTCGACGCAGGCACACCGCTGAGCTGGTCAGCTCAGAGTCCGTGACCGTAAATCTCCGCGATGGTGCGGCGCATGCGGTGGGCGGTTGCCTCGTGGTCGACCTCAGACTCCACCACGATTCGCCCCGAGACGATGTGCAGGCCTCCGGTAAAACGCAGAATCGTAGAGATTTCTGCCTTACGAGCAGAGACTTTCGTTGCCTCGTAGTTGGCGATTCGTCTTGACGAGCGTGGTTAATGCCATGAAGGTCTTCTGGGCGTAGTGTTAAAGTCTAAAATCAGGAAAAGAGCGCACAAACAGCCAGCTCAAGCATCACGCCTGAGCCGCAAATCAGCCAGTCAATCTAAGAGCTCAGCTCAACGCTTCGTTTACGCAGCCGCAAGCTTCAGCGGGTCGTGCACATTCGGCTGGGAGCTCGAACGCAGATGCGCCCACACAACCTTCGCACCCATCGCAGAAGCCTCCCGCTCCAGCTCGGAACGGTGATCAGCCTGCATGTCAGCGTCAGCAATCACCGCGTCAAGGTGAAGCTTCGGGGCGTACTGGGCGCAACAAATCCAGGTGCGTTGCCGGGGTGAAACCGACCGTCTCCTTATCATCGGAGAGTTCATGACCACGCAGCGGCGCGCCTCCCGTGCGGATAATGCCCACGCTGAGCGTCCAACAGCAGATGCGGCAGAACCGACGTACGCACGAACCCGGACCCAAAACAATCCAATCGGATTCCTCAATAGCGGAGAGCGCCTCCGGCAGGGGCGAGCATTCTCAGGGGTCAGACCAATATCGTGAACCCGTTCCTCTTCGAGAGGTTCACCTGGCCGACCACTTCACACGCTCAATACCGCACCGTTATGCTCACGCAGCACGGTGCCGTAAATGACCATCGGATCCAGCGCCATCGGTAGCACGCGGCCGCGCGCGTTCAGCAGGGCACCCGCCAGTCCAGACCGGCAACCGGGTCATCCAGCAGCTGCCAGAGAGTAGCAATCAGCAGGTTACCGAGAGCGTGGTAATCCAGCGGGAACTCACCCTCATAACCTTCGGGCGCGCTAAAACGATGCTGCATACATCACGCCACGTGCGACCCCATCGGTGTCATCACACAGCGCAGAAAGCGCCATACGCAAGTCCCCGGGAGGGAGAATACCCATCTCCTCACGCAAACGACCCGACGAACCGCCATCGTCAGCAACCGTCACAACAGCCGTCAAATCAGGCGTGACGTGGCGAAGCGCAGACAGGGAACCGTACAGCCCGTGGCCGCCGCCATCGCCGTGACCTTCGGCGAACGGTGCGTGGTCTTCAACAGGCGCAGAGCCTGAGTCGGCAGAGCCGGCAGGCGCGGAATACCTGAGTGTCATAACTGGTCGAATGGGTGGACATAGTAATACCTCACATACCCGGAAGGAATGGTATGCCGGTCCACGGGTGCGGGGCCGGACGGCGGCTAATGAATCACGACGCGGTGGTTGGGACGCGCCGGGAAAACTTACTCGCGGCCCTTGTCACGGTGCTGAACATTCACGTTCAGCTCACCGAAAGCAGAGAGACGACGAGCCAGTTCCTCCGTCACAGCCACGGAACGATGCTTACCACCGGTGCAGCCAATAGCGATGGTGGCGTAGTACTTGCCCTCGCGGCGGTAGCCCTCAAGCACGGGGCGAAGAGCCGCAAGGTAGTTGCTGATGAACTCCTCGGTGCCCGCGTGCTCCAGCACGTAGTCGCGCACCGGGGCGTCCTGACCGGTCAGGGGCGCAGCTCCGGAACCCAGTGCGGGTTCGGGATGAAACGCATATCAGCCATATAGTTAGCGTCCGAAGGCGCACCGTACTTGAAGCCGAAGCTCATCACGGTCAGGTTCAGCTTCTTATCCGCACCCTCAGCGAACATTTCACGCACGGTACGAGCCAGCTCGTGAACGTTCATGCCGGTGGTGTCAATGGTGCGGTCAGAAGCGAGGCGCAGACCTTCAAAGAGAGTGCGTTCAGCGCGGATGCCATCGAGGACGCGGCCCTCACCTGCAGCGGGTGCGGGCGGCGCTGAGCCTCGTAGCGGGCAATAATGGTCTCATCCTTGGCGTCAAGGAAGAGCATGGAGAAGTCAATATCGGACTTGCGCAGAGTCTCAATCGCAGCGGGAAGATCGGAGAACAGGGCGCGGGCGCGAACGTCAATACCGAGCGCCACCTTCGGAACTCGCGCACCGTCGCGGGTCACCAGCTCAGCCAGGGAACCGAGCATCTGCGGCGGGATGTTATCGATAACGTACCAGCCCTCATCCTCCAGTACATTTGCGACAGTACTGCGGCCTGCACCGGAAATACCGGTGATCACCAGAATCTGAGGGCGCTCCTCACTCTGGGCGGACTCTACCGTGGCGGGCTTGCTCTGATTCTCGGGCATGGTGCTTCTTCCCCTTCAACGCGAAATACTCTCTATGCCATGATACAAGACCTTTATCTGACGGTTCAGGGGTACGGTCAGAAATTTCACCAGTATGACAGAAATATGAGGCACTCCCCGAGTGAACCCCAGAAGAAAGAAACCCGCATCACAAGTGCTTGCGCATAATGCTCTCCAAGGGGCTACAGAAGAAGGCGGGCGGCAGAGCTACGGAGGAGCAGGCAGGCAGCAGAGCCGGGGTATAGCAGATTTGGAGGGTACAGCAAAGCCCGCACGGTACTCCCACAGGAGGCACCGCACGGGCTCCACGCCACGAACGTTTCGAACTATGAACGCTCCGCAACTATACGCGGATGCGCCAGGTTGTCTTAGACAGAAAGCTCAGGCCAAAAGCTTAGGCAGAAAGCTCAGGCAGGAACGCCGCCACATGCTCCAACAGACGCACGGACAGTTCCTTCTTCGAACCGGAGAACACCGGCGCCTCATCATTCAGAGTCGACAGCAGCGTAATCGTGTTATCGTCCGTGCCGAAACCACGATTCACACCCACCGTATTGACCGCCAGGAAGTCCGTGCCCTTACGCTGCAGCTTCTCACGACCCAGCTCCAACGGAGTCTTCTCCGCCGAACCGGTCTCCGCCGCAAAACCAACAATGAGCTTCGGACCGAGGGTGCTCTCCCCTGCCTCACGAGCCTGCTGGCGGCGCACCACGACCTCACGCAGAATATCCGGGTTGCGCACCAGCTGAATCACCGGCGCATCCTCAGAATCGGCGCTCTTCTTAATCTTGAACTCGGCAAACTCGGCGGGCCTAAAATCAGCCACCGCCGCAGACATGATCAGCACATCTGCCGCCGCGCTCGCCTCAAGGGTCGCCTCGCGCAGCTCCAGGGCGCTCACCACGCGGGTCACCTGCACACCCTCCGGCGCAGGAACCTCAAGGTTCGCACCAATCAGGTGAACGGTCGCGCCCAGGTCGCGTGCCGCCTCCGCGAGCGCCACACCCTGCTTGCCGGTCGAACGGTTGCCGAGGAAGCGTACCGGGTCCAGCGCCTCACGGGTACCGCCGGCGGTAATGACCACGAGGCGACCAGCCAGAGGGCCACGCAGCGATTCGGATGCGCCAGTTGCCTGGCTGGGTTCAATCTGACCAGGCTCAGTCTTGCCCGAATCACCCTGGCCCAGCAGCGCCGAAGTCAGCGTCGCCGCACGCGCCGCCGCCATACGCTCCTGCTCCGTACCCGTGTACAGGGGCTCAGTCGGCGCGTAACCGGGCGTGTACACCGGGTGCACCTGACCCTTCGGGAAGCGGGCAATCACATCCAGAGCCACCGTGAAAATATCCTCCGGCTCAGGCATGCGACCCGGACCAGAATCCGGGCCCGTCAAACGCCCAATCGCAGGCTCAATCACGTGATAACCCCACGAACGCAGCGTCTGCACATTCGCCTGAGTCGCCGGATGCTCCCACATCTGGGTGTGCATCGCCGGCGCCAAATCACCGGGGCGTGCGTCGTCAACACCGTAGAGGACAGCAGATCATCCGCACGACCAGCCGCCAAACGAGCCAGCAAATCAGCGGTCGCCGGGGCAATCACCACAGCGTCAGCCTGTTCAGCCTGACGCACATGGTTCACCTCCGGCACGCGGTCAAATACGTCCGTTGAGACGGGGTTGCCGCTCAGCGCCTCCAGAGTGGGAACACCCACGAACTTCGTCGCGTTCGGGGTGGGCATGGCAATCACCTCGTCGCCATTCTTCGCAAAAAGACGAAGGAGCATCGCCGCCTTGTACGCAGCAATGCCCCTCCAATACCAACGATAATGCGCATGGTACGTCAAAGAATCCTTGTAGAAGCAGATTACTCAGCGGACTCGTCGAGGATAACCTCTTCGATAGCATAACCTCTTCGCTACCTGCGGGGATGTACTCCTCCTCGATAGCGCCAGAGAACTCAGCCGCGCTGAAATCAATCACAGCGGACAGATCCTCGGGAATCGGGTAGCCGTCCTCGTCGAACTTAGCGTCCGGGCGGTGCTCCGCCACAACACGGTCAGCAATGATTTCACGCATTGCCACCGACAGGGACTTCTCGTTCGACTCAGCGTCAACCAGCGGGCCAACGTGCGCAGCAGTATTGTCCTGCAGGTTAGCGTAGTACGCGTTAATCTGGCGTGCACGGCGGGCACCGAAAATCACCAGGCCGTACTTGGACTCCGCCTTCTCAATCAGCGCGTCAGCGCTGGGGCTCACGATGCCCTCGGGAGCGACACCGTCAACGAAGTTGTAGTCCTCGTGTTCCTTGATTTCGTTTGCCACTAAAACTCCAAATAGCTTGATGGAATGTACGTACCGAACACCCCCGCACACCGTTCGCGCTATGGCGCAAACCGGGCGCACTGAGGGCACGGTCAAAACTAAAGAACTATTCTACCCTCTCAACGGCTAAAACGCACGTACCAGCCTGGACAAAAGGTGTCAGCCCATAGAAAAAGGTGGGGCCCGAAGAAAACTCTTCGAAACCCCACCCTTCACAACGCCTCGCGGCAGAACTACAGGTCGGAAGAAACTCTAGCCCCACCGCAAACGCAAAGCATGCAGATTAGGCGGCGCCAATCAGCTCAGCAATCTCCTTCGCCGCACGCTCAACAGAGTCGTTGACGACCGTGACGTCAAATTCCTTCTCAGCAGCCAGCTCAACCTTCGCGGTTTCAAGGCGACGAGCTTGCTCCTGCTCACTCTCGGTACCTCGACCCACCAGACGCGACACCAGCTCATCCCAGCTCGGAGGAGCCAAGAAAATCAGGCGAGCATCAGGCATGGTCTCGCGAATCTGGCGAGCACCCTGCAGGTCAATCTCAAGGATCACCGGGCGGCCAGCATCCAGAGCCTCCTGGACCTTAGCGCGCGGAGTACCGTACTTGTTCTTACCGTGCACCACAGCGTACTCAAGCATCTGACCGTCAGCAATCATCTGGTCAAACTCTTCCATCGAAACGAAATAGTAGTGAGTACCGTCAACCTCACCGGGGCGAGGATCACGAGTGGTAGCGGAAACAGAGAACCACACGTTCGGGTAGTTCTCACGAATGTACTGGCACACCGTACCCTTGCCAACAGCAGTGGGGCCAGCCAGTACGGTGAGAGTCGGCTGAGACATAGCTTCCTTACTGCACCTTCATCGGCTGAAGGCACGAGGTATTAGGGCTGAGAAGATTCAGGAGGCAGAGTATTAGTCCTGCGACGTGCACGGTTCAAATACCGCGAATTACGGTTGAAGTACTCCACCATCTTGCGACGCTGGTGTACACCAAGGCCGCCAAGGCGGCGAGTCGGTGCAATATGAAGTTCTTCAATGATGCGTTCAGCTCGAACGGCACCAATGCCCGGAAGTGCGCGCAACATCTGCCCCACCGGCATTTTAGCCAGTGCAGGGTCGGAATCGACCATGTCGAGCACCTGACGCACGGAAAGTTCACGGTCACTCAGTGCACGCTTAATTTCCTGGCGGTGTGCTCGGGCAAGTACTGCCTTCTCGCGGGCGGAGGCGCGCGCATCCTCAGTTAGCGGAGTCAGCGGCATGGTTGGGTCCCCCATTTCTGCGAGTTATAGAATTTTACTTATCAACTAATGTAACACGGATGACACGAGAATCCTCGTTCCACCCGCGGCACTCACCCTCGCACCAACAATGCGTCTACGCACGTCAGCACGTAAATATCAGGGAGTACCCCTATAGCATAGCGGAGTATTCGCCCTATCAAAAGTGGAGCCACGCACGCACCTCATAGAGCGGGCGCACTCCCCCGCTACAGAGGTGAGCAAACTCGCATCGGCGCGAGTGCACGGCGGCAAAATTATGCATGCGGGTGTACCGAAAAAATGCGATAAAACAGGCACGCACGAGGGGTACGCAAAAGGGGCGCGCACCCCGAGCAGACCCTCAACAGAATCCACCCGGAGCACACGCCCCTCACGCAACACGCGAACTATGCGCCGCGAGCCGCCAACAGGTCATCACGAGCCGCCTGCGCAGCCTGCGCCAGGCCCTCAACCGAGGGACCAGCGGCCAGCACGCCACGGCTAGAATTCACCAGCACCTGCGACTCAACGCCAGCAAACACGCGGTATAGATCAGCCGCCGAAGCGCCCTGCGCACCGTAACCCGGCGACAGAATCGGGCCGTTGAAGGAACCCAGGTCAATACCCAGGTCAACCAGCGCCTGGCCGACGGTCGCACCGACCACCAGGCCGCACGGGCCCATCTGCTCCCACTGGCGGGAGGCGTTCTCGGCTACCGCCGCGGCAATAATGCGCTTGGCCACCGCGCCCTCGGACTCCGATGCGCCCACGTGCTGAACGCTCTTACCCTCAGGGTTCGAGGTCAGCGCCAGCACGAACGTGCCGCGGTCATTCTCATCCGCCAAATCCAGCGCCGGACGCAGCGACTCAAAACCCAGATACGGGCTCAAAGTCACCGAATCGGTACCCAGCGGCGAAGACGAGCCGAGCCACGCATCCGCGTACGCCTTCATGGTCGAACCGATATCGCCGCGCTTAGCGTCAGCAACAATCAGCACACCATCAGCGGCAGCGCGGGCGAACAGCGCCTCCAGCACAGCAAGACCAGCCGAACCGTGACGCTCAAACAGCGCCACCTGAGGCTTCAATGCCGCCGCAAACGGGGCGCAACCCTCATAGACCGCCTCAGTAAAAGCAGCCAGGCCGGCAGCGGAATCCTCAAGACCCCACTGCTCCAGCAGGTTCGGATGCGGGTCAATACCCACACACAGCGGGCCGCGCTCCGCCATCGCCTTCGCCAGGCGATCACCAAAAGCGGCGGACATTACGCCTCGCCACCCTCAGAACGAGCATCCACAGCGGCAGCCAGCTGAACGCCGTGCTCCTGCAGGCTCATGATGTCCCAGCTGTGCTCACGCAGAGCATTAATCGCCTGAACAGCCGCAGCGAACTCAGAAATAGTGGTCATGACCGGGCAGCCCACCGAAACCGCAGCGGCACGAATCTCGTAACCATCGCTACGAGCAGCGCCACCGGCAGGGGTGTTCAGAATCAGGTCAATGTCACCGTTGCGGACCATGTCCACAATCGAGTGGTCGCCATTCGCCTCAGCGAACTTCGAAGCCACAATCACCGAGTTCAGGCCGTTACGGCGCAGAATCTCAGCGGTACCACCGGTCGAAACAATCTCGAAGCCCAGCGACTCCAGCATCTTCGCGTAAATAATGACGTTACGCTTATCGTGGTTAGCCACCGAAATGAACACCTTACCGGAGGTCGGCAGCGGCGAACCAGCACCAGCCTGAGCCTTCGCGAACGCGGTGTCATAGTGCTTATCCAGACCCATGACCTCACCGGTCGAACGCATCTCCGGGCTCAGCAGCGAATCGACCACCACACCCTCGGGAGTGCGGAAACGAGCGAACGGCAGAACCGCAGCCTTCACAGCAATCGCGGTCTCCTCAGGCAGGGACGCGCCATCCATGTTCGACGGCAGGTAGCCCTCAGCCTTCAGCTCCGCAATGCTCTTGCCCAGACCAATCAGCACAGCAGCCTTAGCCATCTGCACGCCGGTAGCCTTCGACACGAACGGAACAGTACGAGAGGCACGCGGGTTCGCCTCAATCACGTACAGGTTCTCAGACACGTACGCGAACTGAATGTTAATCAGGCCGCGCACACCGGTACCGCGAGCAATCTTCTCGGTAGCGTCCTTCACCTTCGCGATGATGTCCGGGCCGAGAGTAATCGGAGGCAGAGTACAAGAGGAGTCACCCGAGTGAATACCGGCTTCCTCAATGTGCTCCATGACGCCGCCCAAGTACAGCTCCTCGCCGTCGAACAGGGCGTCAACGTCAATCTCGATAGCGTCCTCAAGGAACTTATCAATCAGAGCAGGCTGCGAAGGCGAAACCTCGGTAGCGTTCTCCAGGTAGCGTGCCAGGTTCGCCTCATCGTAGACGATCTCCATGCCACGGCCACCCAGCACGTACGAAGGACGAACCAGAACCGGGTAACCAATCTCATCGGCGATGCGCTTAGCACCCTCGAAAGTGAACGCGGTACCGTTCTTGGGCGAAATCAGGCCGCCCTCCTCCAGCACGCGAGAGAACTCGCCGCGGTCCTCAGCCAGGTCAATAGCCTCGGGGGTGGTGCCCAGAATCGGCACGCCCGCATCCTTCAGGGCACGAGCCAGCTTCAGCGGAGTCTGACCGCCCAGCTGAACGAACACGCCCATCAGACCGCCGGTACGACGCTCCGACTCAACAATCTCAAGCACATCCTCAAGGGTGAGCGGCTCGAAGTACAGGCGAGTCGAAATATCGTAGTCAGTCGAAACAGTCTCAGGGTTGCAGTTGACCATGACAGTCTCGTAACCGAGCGAACGCAGCACCAGCGAAGCGTGCACGCAGGAGTAGTCGAACTCGATACCCTGACCGATACGGTTCGGGCCCGAACCCAGAATCATAATCGAGGGCTTCTCGTGGTGCGCAACCTCATCCTCCAGGTCGTAGGAGGAGTAGTGGTACGGAGTGAACGCCTCAAACTCGGCGGCACAGGTGTCAACAGTCTTGAAGACCGGGCGGATACCCAGAGCGTGGCGAACACCGCGCACAACATCCTCAGAAGAGCCGATAATCTCAGCAATCTGAGCGTCCGAGAAACCGTGACGCTTAGCCAGCTTCAGGGTCTCCGGATCCAGGTGGTCACGCTTAGCGTGAACCACGCCGGCAACCTCATTCAGCAGCACCAGCTGATCCAGGAACCACGGGTCAATCTTGGTAGCCTCGTGCAGCTGCTCCACGGTAGCACCGGCCAGCAGAGCCTGCTGAACCTGGTAAATACGCTGAGTGGTCGCAACCTTAGTCTTCTCAATCAGCTCAGCCAGCTCAGCCTCAGACAGGGACAGCGGCTTGAACGAGAAGGACGCGCCCTTCTGCTCCAGCGAACGCATAGCCTTCTGCAGAGCCTCAGTGAAGTTACGGCCCAGAGCCATAGCCTCGCCAACACTCTTCATGGTGGTGGTCAGGGTCGGGTCAGCAGCCGGGAACTTCTCAAACGCGAAGCGCGGAACCTTCACGACCACGTAGTCGAGGGTCGGCTCGAAGGATGCCGGGGTCTTCTGGGTGATATCGTTCGGAATCTCATCCAGGGTGTAACCCAGGGACAGCTTGGTCGCAATCTTCGCAATCGGGAAGCCGGTAGCCTTCGACGCGAGCGCCGAAGAACGAGACACGCGCGGGTTCATCTCAATGACGATGATGCGGCCGGTCTTCGGGTCAATCGCGAACTGGATGTTACAACCACCGGTGTCCACGCCAACCTCACGAATCACGTTGATCGCGATGTCGCGCAGCTTCTGGAACTCACGGTCGGTCAGGGTCAGTGCGGGGGCCACGGTGATGGAGTCACCGGTGTGCACGCCCACGGGGTCGAAGTTTTCGATGGAGCAGACGACCACGACGTTGTCGTTGGTGTCACGCATCATCTCCAGCTCGTATTCCTTCCAGCCGAGGATGGACTCCTCCAGCAGGACCTCGCTGGTCGGCGAGTACTGAATACCGGCACCGGCAATACGGTAGAGGTCTTCCTCGTTGTACGCCATACCCGAGCCGAGACCACCCATAGTGAAGGAGGGGCGGACCACCATCGGGTAGCCCAGCTCCTTAGCGGCTTCCAGCGCCTCCGGCATGGAGTGAACGATCACCGAGCGGGCAGACTCGCCGCCGGCGCGCTCCACCACGCCCTTGAATGCTTCACGGTCCTCACCGAGGTTAATCGCCTCAATGTTCGCGCCGATCAGCTCAACATTGTACTTGGCGAGCACGCCGCGCTCATCCAGGGAGATAGCCGCGTTCAGCGCGGTCTGACCACCCAGGGTCGGCAGGATTGCGTCCGGCTTTTCCTTCTCGATGATCTTCTCAATCACCTCGGGGGTGATGGGTTCAATGTAGGTGGCGTCCGCGAACTCGGGGTCGGTCATGATGGTTGCCGGGTTCGAGTTCACGAGGATGACGCGCACGCCCTCCTCCTTCAGCACGCGCAGCGCCTGAGTGCCGGAGTAGTCGAATTCCGCTGCCTGACCGATGACGATAGGGCCGGAACCGATGACGAGGACGCTATTAAGGTCAGTACGACGAGGCATTTATGCTTCCTTTGCAGTCTTGGTTGCGACCATCAGGTCGATGAAACGGTCAAAGAGGTAGGCGGAATCGTGCGGGCCCGCAGCAGCCTCGGGGTGGTACTGCACGGAGAACGCGGGGATGTCCTTACAGGTCAGGCCCTCAACCACGTTGTCGTTCAGACCCACGTGGGAGACCATGACCTGACCGAACTCGGCGTTCGGTGCGGTCACGTAGTCGCCAATCGGCGCGTCCACAGCGAAGCCGTGGTTCTGCGCGGTGATTTCAACCTTGCCGGTGGTCTTGTCCATGACCGGCTGGTTGATGCCGCGGTGGCCGAAAGGCAGCTTGTAGGTGCCGAAGCCCAGGGCGCGGCCGAGCAGCTGGTTACCGAAGCAGATGCCGAAGAACGGGGTGCCCTTACGCAGCACGCCCTGTAGCAGCTCAACCTGCTCGTCAGCGGTTGCCGGGTCACCGGGGCCGTTGGAGAAGAACACGCCGTCAGGGTTGTGGGAGTAGATGTCCTCGAGGGTTGCGCTTGCGGGCAGCACGTGCACGCGCACGCCACGCTCAGCGAAACGCTGCGGGGTCATCGACTTAATGCCCAGGTCCAGGGCAACAATGGTTGCGACCGGGGGTGCGAACCAGTTGAACTGGTGCGGCTCAACGGTGTAGGCGGTGTCAACCGAAACGGAGTCAGCGAGCTTACGGCCAGCCATCGGCTCGGAGGCGCGCACCTCCTCCAGCAGTTCAGCTTCGGGGCGTTCTGCGTGCTCACCGGAGAACACGCCCGCACGCATCGAACCGCTCGAACGCAGGCGGCGGGTCAGGGCGCGAGTGTCAATGCCCTGAATACCGACGATGCCCTGTTCGATGAGCTCTTCGTCGAGGGTGCGCTCAGAACGCCAGTTGGATGCCACGCGTGCTGCGTCGCGAACCACGTAGCCTGCAACCCAAATCTTGCGGGACTCAGCGTCGGTGGTGTTCACGCCGGTGTTGCCAATATGGGGAGCGGTCTGAACCACAATCTGACCCGCGTAGGAGGGGTCGGTCAGGGTTTCCTGGTAGCCGGTCATACCGGTCGAGAAAACCGCCTCGCCCAGGGACGCGCCGGTTGCGCCGTAGCCATAGCCGCGGTAGACGGTGCCGTCCTCCAGGACGAGCATCGCGCGGTCCGTACGCAGGGCGCCGGATCGTGTCATGTCAGTCATGCTCTTCTTCCTTTTCTCTGGTGTTCTCCCCCGCTTCCTGTACGGCCTCTACCGTGCAGGTTCCGGGGTAGTCTATGGTGCCTTCGGCGGGGTGTTCGCCTGCCGTGGGGCAAAATCTATACGTTTCGCGGTTTGTCCGGGGTTTAGGCTTCCGGTTCTGCCGCCCACTTCTCGGGCGCATCCACCGCGTTCGGGGCGATGCGGCGCAGCTCCTGCAGTACCGCCTGCTTGTCCTCGGCGTAGCGGGTGCGGAAGCCGGTCTGCACGCGGTGACCGTCGAGGGTCCAACCAATCACGACCAGGCCGTTCTTCTCCACAACCTTACCCGCCATACCGCGGTCGGTGGTGATGACTGCGAGCTTCTTCGCCGGAATCCACAGGTCCTTCGCGCCGTTACGGGTGAAGATGATGCTGTCCGGGTAAATCAGCAGGGTGGACTTGCTCTTGAAGCCGAGCGAATCGAAACCCACGCGGTCCAGCCAGTTACCGAAAATCGTGGTGCTGACGTACTCGCCCTCGAAAGCGGCGTCAGCGGTCATGCCCTCGTAGCGTTCGGGAACTTCCTTGAGGGAGCCGAACATGTTCGCCTGGCGTGCCAGGCGCGAGCGCCATCCGTGCCACATGCCGTAGATGCACAGGGCGACCAGGGCGATGCAGATGACGGCGGTCAGGAACTTTCCCACGAAGGTTCTCTCTTTCGGTTGGGGTCTCGGTCGATGATCTCGGCCGGGTTGGTGGGTCTGGGTTGGTGAGGTTGGGGGCGGTGCTCCCGGCGCGGTTGAACCTCCCGGCGAGGCGGTGGCAGGCGTGAACCTACCACCGCCCAGGCGCAATCACCACGTACGGTCACAACGCGGTTCGCCTCGCGGGTTAGCGGCGCGGGGTTGCCAGCTCGCCGTTCAGCACGGTCGGGTGGCCAGCGTAGAAGGTTGCACGGATCGAGCCGGGCACCTCCATGCCGCGGTAGGGGTTGTTCTTACCCTTGGTTGCCTGCTCCTCCGGCTTGATGACGCGGGTTGCCTTCGGATCGACCAGCACAATGTTTGCCGGTTCGCCTTCGGCAAGCGGGCGGCCCTGCTCGTGGTCTAGGCGACCAATCTTCGCGGGCTCCTCGGAGAGGATACGTGCCACATCGCGCCAGGTAATCATGCCGGTGTCAACCAGGGTCATCTGGATGATGGACAGTGCCTGCTCCAGGCCGGTCATACCGTTGGCAGCGCATGCCCATTCGCATTCCTTGGTCTCTGCCGGGTGCGGTGCGTGGTCGGTACCAATCACGTCGATGATGCCGTCAGCAACTGCCTGACGCAGCGCCATGACGTCCTCTTCGGTGCGCAGCGGCGGGTTCACCTTGAACACCGGGTCGTAGGTGCGTGCGGTCTCGTCGGTGAGCAGCAGGTGGTGCGGGGTTGCCTCCGCGGTCACCTTCACGCCGCGGGACTTAGCCCAGCGCACAACCTCAATGGAGCCCTTGGTGGACAGGTGGCAGATGTGCAGCTTGGAGTCCAGGTGCTCAGCCAGCAGCACGTCGCGGGCAATGATTGCCTCTTCAGCGACGGCGGGCCAACCGGTCAGACCCAGATCAGCGGACACCTTACCTTCGTTCATCTGGGCGCCTTCGGTCAGGCGCGGCTCCTGCGCGTGCTGCGCAATAACGCCGTCGAAGGTCTTGACGTATTCGAGGGCGCGACGCATCACGGCGGGGTCGTACACGCACATGCCGTCGTCAGAGAACACGCGCACGTTCGCGGTGGAGTTCGCCATGCCGCCAATGTCGGAGAGGCGCTCACCCTTCAGACCCACGGTCACTGCGCCGATGGGCTGCACGCGGCACCATGCGGATTCCTTGCCGAGGCGGTCAACCTGCTCAACGACTGCGGCGGTGTCTGCCACGGGCATGGAGTTTGCCATGGCGAACACTGCGGTGTAGCCGCCCAGGGCTGCTGCGCGGGTGCCGGTCTCGACGGTTTCGGATGCCTCGTAGCCGGGCTGACGCAGGTGGGTGTGGATGTCGACCAGGCCGGGTAGCGCCACCTGGCCTGCCGCCTCGACGACCTGTGCATCTGCGGCGTCAATGTTCTCTGCGATGCGGCTAATCACGCCGTCCTCGATGAGGATGTCGGCGACCTTTTCGCCGTAGAGGCTTGCGCCCTTAATCAGGTACTTGCTCATGGTGTTGGTTCCTCTCGTTAGGAAGGTCGTTTAGGATTCGTCGCCGGCGTAGAGCTTGGCGCTGGAGCCGTCGGTCAGAAGCAGGTAGAGCACCGCCATGCGCAGCGCCACGCCGTTGCTGACCTGGCGCAAGACCCAGGAGTTGGTGGCGTCGGCGGCTTCGGTGCAGATTTCCAGGCCGCGGTTCATGGGGCCCGGGTGCAGGATTGCGACCGGCTGCGGCTGCGCCTGCAGGGTTGCGAAGCGTTCGGCGGTCAGGCCCCACAGCTCGGTGTACTCCTCTGCGGAGGGGAAGTACGCGGCGTTCATGCGTTCCTTCTGGATGCGCAGCAGCATGACGGCGTCCGGGTTGGTGGCGATGGCTTCGTCGAAGTCGTGGAAGATTTCTACGCCTGCTTCTTCAACCCAGGAGGCGGTGTTCAGCGGCAGCAGGGTCGGCGGCGCGACGAAGACGACCTGCGCACCGAGGGTGGTCAGCAGCCAGAGGTTGGAGCGTGCCACGCGCGAGTGCAGGATGTCGCCGACGATGAGCACGCGCATGCCGGACAGGTCGGTGCCGCGGGGGCTGTCGAGGCCGTCGCGTTCTGCCTTGTACTGGCGCAGGGACACGGCGTCGAGCAGTGCCTGGGTGGGGTGCGCGTGGGTGCCGTCACCCGCGTTGAGTACGGGGATGTCGGTCCAGCCTGCCTCGGCGAGGCGCTGCGGTGCGCCGGATGCCGAGTGGCGAATCACGAACGCATCCGCGGCAATCGCCTTGAGGGTCTGCGCGGTGTCCTTGAGCGACTCGCCCTTAGACAGGGAGGAGCCAGAAGCGGAGAAGTTGGTGACGGCGGCGCCCAGGCGCTTCTCTGCGGCTTCGAAGGAGAGGCGGGTTCGGGTGGAGTCCTCGAAGAAGAGGTTGACGACGGTCTTGCCGTTGAGCACGTTGAGGGTGCGGTTTTCGGCTTTGACCTGCGCCATGTAGTCGGCGACGTCAAGGATTTCGATGGCTTCTTCGCGGGTTAGTTCGCGGGTGTCGAGCAGATGCTTCATGAGAGCCCTCCCAGCTGGATAATGTCAACTCGGTCTGTTGCGTTGTCGGTTTCAGTCAGTACGACGCGCACGGTTTCGCTAGCGCTGGTGGGCAGGTTTTTGCCCACATGGTCGGCGCGGATGGGTAGTTGCCGGTGTCCGCGGTCTACGAGGACTGCCAGGCGTACGAGGGCGGGTCGTCCGTGGGCGTTGAGTGCGTCGAGGGCGGCGCGTACGGTGCGGCCGGAGTAGAGGACGTCGTCAACGAGGACTACGGTTTTGCCTTCAATGCCGATGGTGGGCATGATGCTTTCCCCTGCGGTTTCTGGGGAGGTGGCGCCGCCGGTTCGCTGGTCGTCGCGGTAGGCGGTGATGTCCAGGGCACCGATTCGTGTTTCTGCGTTGAAGTTCGGCTCGATGGCTTGGATGCGGGCTGCGAGTCGTACGGCGAGGGGCACGCCGCGGGAGCGGATGCCGATGAGTACGAGGTTTTCTACGCCTTTATTGGTTTCAATAATTTCATAGGCGATGCGGGTGAGGGCGCGGCGGATTTCGTCCTCGCTGAGGATGGTGCGGCCGACGGTGGTCGCGTCCTCGGAGGTGCTTTGAGGGGTTGCCGAATGGGGGGCTGCGGTTACATTTCGCCCCTGATTCGCGCCGGATGTGGGTACAGTTGACCCAGGCATAGCCGTCTCCTTCCCCGCCTCACGGGACGGATTTAAAGGTTTTGTGCTTCTAGTAGGGTACCACAGTTCACAGGCTACGTTCAGGTTCGGCGAGAGACCGCTCACGGTGAGGGGGCTGCGGGGATATCAGAAGCACCTATTGAAGAAGCACGTCTATAGCATGAGGCCAAAAATAGAAGTGGGAAGGTAGTTGAAGCACACTCAGATGTACTTCAAGTACCTTCCCATTTCTGAAAGCGTTAGTGCTGCGAGGGCTTGCAGTCACCCTGAACTTTGCGGCCACTCTGAATCACAAACACACCGTCAGGTCGACGAATCATAATGTTCTCGCGCATTTCCTCTGTTGCGAGAGAATCATCAAGAACAATAGGTTCGCCGGTTGGCCAGCGAAGGCTTCCCCAGTCTTCGCAATACTGCACACGAACAACGGCGTTAGGGGTGCTCTGCCCGTTTTGGTCCGTTGAGGCAGATACTTCGACTACTTCTACATCGCGGATTTCAATCTGCCCACTGAACGGCCCTTCCTGAAGTGTTTCACGTAAGTCCGCAAAACCATCCAGGGTGCTTTTAACGCCCTTCGGTTCCATATACTTAGCGAGATCCTTTTCACTGGTATGTTCCAGGTTCCCCTGCATCCAGGCATTCCGAAGGCGCACGTCCTGTTCCAGCACTTGCTTAGCAGCTTCTCCTGCAGCTTTTCGTGCTTCTTCTGAGTCAACGGTGGTGTCAACGGCGGCACGGATTTCGACAACCTCAGAACCGGTCGGGGTAGGTGAAGGAGTGGGGGTTGCGGAAGCTTCGGCGCTTGCCGATTCAGCGCTCGCGGAAGTGGATGCGCTCGATTCTGCGTTGACCTGCGAGCCGCCAGAACATGCGGACAGGGTGAGCATCATTGCCGCCGAGAGCGCGGCAATAGAACTACGGTTAAACATCATTGTTGGTTCTTTTCTGGTGTGTGGTTGTGCCGCCAAAAGACGGCTATGAAACGGTGACTGCTGGAGGCGCATATCGAGCAACACAGGCGGGGGTAGCCTCCCCGTGTGCCCGATATGCGTCCCATTAGATTAAGGGCGGAGGTTAGACAACCTCGTCTACCTCATAGTCACAACCTTCATGCTCAATATCGGTACTGCCGAGAACATATGCCCCGTCATCACGTCGAACGATAAAAATCCTCCGTGTTTGGCTGGCGTTCAGCCTACGCCCGTCAGACATACGAATATTGCTGGTATCTTCACAGTAGGTGATGGCTATACCAGCGTTAGGCTGCGACGGCTTAGAACCGTCAGAGTGCTCCAAACTGTAGATAGAGGGAAAGCGAACATCACGGAAAACAATATCGCCTTCCACAGGAGCGGATACAGCGAGCTTACGCATAGACTCTACCTGCTTTTTAACGCTTTCAAGAATGCGCTTATCTACATACTGCAATAGTTCCTCATCGCTGGTATGCTCCAGATCTCCATGCACCCATGCGTTCTTAACACGTAGATGCTGGTCCAATACGGCGTACGCTGCGACAAGCGCCGCGTTTTCAGCTTCCTTCGAATCATTATTGGTGTCCACGCTCGGGCGAACCAGTACAATCTCGGAGCCAGACGGGCCGGTCGGGGTAGGTGAAGGAGTGGGGGTTGCGGAAGCTTCGGCGCTTGCGGATTCAGTGCTCGCGGAAGTGGAAGCGCTCGATTCTGCGTTGACCTGCGCGCCGCCGGAACAAGCGGACAGGGTGAGCATCATCGCCGCAGAGAGCGCGGCAATAGAAGTACGGTTGAACATCATTGTTGGTTCTTTTCTGGTGTGTGGTTGTGTAAACCGCAGAATTATCCACGCAACAACGTGTGGAATTCAGCGGAATGTTATCGGTTGATGCCATTACCCTAACATATATCCACAGAGCACACACCCCGGCTCACTATTTGTCCACTTTGGCAATGTTCCGTTCATATCGGTGCAGACAAGGGCATATCTGAGGTATGCATAGAGGCGCATACCGGGCACGCGGGGCGACCGCATCCGCTCAAAGCGAATAGCTGATACTGCACGAGGCGCATACCGGGCACGCGGGGCGGGGGCTCCGTCCTCGAGGCGCTCAGCGCCGCAGAGGGGGCACTCCCCCGCCCGCGTTGTCCGGTGAAGCCTCGCCTGTTACCACCAGCCCCTATCCACGGGCTCCGGCAAAGCCTCGAATACCGCCGAACCCAGCAAGCGCATCCGCACCAAATCCGGAACCCCACGCAGAACTGCGCCAGCCAAACGCAGCGTAGACACAGAAAACCCCCGCCGTCCTGTAGCGAACTACAGTACGGCGGGGGGTTCACGTACGCTCCCCTGCGGGTGCATCCTCAACGGCGGCAAACCAACCAGCCATAGGTTGGCGGGCATGTCGCGGCGGGACGTCTTACGCGAGCAGGGTCGGCTTCACCTGACGGAGCTTATCCAGCAGACCGTTCACGAACTTCGGAGATTCATTCGTGGACAGCACACGCGCCAGACCGACAGCCTCAGAAATTGCGACAGCATCCGGAACTTCGTCATTGTACAGAAGCTCCCAAGTGCCAATACGCAGCACGGCACGGTCCACGGCGGGCATACGCTCGAAGGACCAGTCACGGGCGTAAGTCTCAACAAACTCGCGGATTTCTTCGTCGTGGTCGCGGACGCCACGAATGATTTCCTCAGAGTATGCAGAAATCTGCGCTACCGTGTACAGTCGGCGGCGGCGGAGTACCTCAATATAATCTTCGTTGCGCTGATCCGCCTCGAAGAGCACTTCGAGGGCGCGCAATCGGGCTTTCGTACGCGAATTCATTAGTCGTTCACGCGACCGAGGTACTCACCGGTGCGGGTGTCAACCTTGACCTTGGTACCGGTCTCCAGGAACAGGGGAACCTGGATCTCGTAGCCGGTCTCAACGGTTGCGGGCTTGGTGCCGCCGGTGGAGCGGTCACCCTGCAGGCCGGGCTCGGTGTAGGTGATTTCGAGGACCACGGATGCGGGCAGCTCAATGTACAGGGGGTTGCCCTCGTGCATTGCGATGGTTGCGGTCTGGGACTCGAGCATGTAGTTTGCTGCGTCGCCGACAACGGTTGCGGGAACGTTGATCTGGTCGTAGGTCTTCATGTCCATGAAGACGTAGTCGTCGCCGTCCTGGTACAGGTACTGGTAGTCGGAGCGGTCAACGGTTGCGGTTTCGATCTTAGCGCCAGCGTTGAAGGTGCGGTCGACGACCTTGCCGGAGGTAACGTTGCGCAGCTTGGTGCGGACGAATGCGCCGCCCTTACCGGGCTTAACGTGCTGGAACTCTACGACGGACCAGAGGTTGCCGTCAATCTTCAGGACGGCGCCGTTCTTAATATCGGTGGTGGATGCCATGGGGCTCTCCTTCGTGTCATCGACGCTCACGCCGTAGTGGTACCCGGCGCGGCGCTAAGTTTTCAATGAGCAAAAATATGTCCCGTACATTCTACAGGATGCGCACGAATTTGCCTAGCAGGGGCGCCACAGTTTTTCTGTGGCACCCCGCCCGGCTGCCGCATGCTGGTGTGCATATGCTGGCAGCCGCGTGGCGGGTGCATCCGGTAAATGTACGGGACCCGTCACCTACTCGGTAATCTCCTGGTAGGTCATGTACAGGATCGAGTCGTCCGGCACCTCGTAGACGCGCGGGCGAGCCAAACCGTCAAGAATGATGAAGCGCAGCAGGTTGCCGCGTGCCTTCTTGTCGCGGCGCATTGCTTCGAGCAGCTGGGGCCATGCGTCTGCCTTGTAGGAGGTGGGCAGGCCCAGGGATTCGAGGATGCGGCGGGTACGTGCCACGAGTTCTTCGTCGGCGTGGCCGGTTGCCAGCGCCAGTTCGGCGGCGTAGACCATGCCGACGGACACTGCCGCGCCGTGACGCCACTGGTAACGCTCGTTGCGCTCAATGGCGTGGGCGAGGGTGTGGCCGTAGTTCAGGATTTCGCGGCGGCCGGATTCGCGCAGGTCCTCGGAGACGACCTCCGCCTTCACGCGCACGCTACGCTCGATGAGTTCACGCATCACGGCGGACTGCGAGTCGCGTACGGCGTTCGGGTTCGCCTCGATCAGATCGAGGATTTCGGGGTCTGCGATGAAGCCGCACTTGACGACCTCACCCATGCCGGTCAGCAGCTCATGCTCAGGCAGGGTGCGCAGGGTGCCGATTTCGCAGAGCACCGCGGCGGGCGGCCAGAACGCGCCGACCAGGTTCTTACCCTCGGCGGTGTTGATGCCGGTCTTACCGCCCACGGCAGCGTCCACCATGCCGAGCAGGGTGGTCGGAATGTGGATGACGCGCACGCCGCGCAGCCAGGTTGCCGCCACGAAGCCGGCAACGTCGGTAATAGCGCCGCCACCCACGGAGATGATCGCGTCGGTGCGGGTGAAGTCGTTCTGACCGAGCACCTGCCAGCAGAACGCCGCCACCTGGTAGTGCTTCGCCTCCTCAGCATCCGGGATTTCGGCGCTGAACGACTCGTAGCCCATGGCACGCAGGTCTTCCATGACCAGCTCACCGGTGGAACGCAGGGCACGCGGGTGAATCACGAGCACCTTCTTGGTGCGGTTGCCCAGAATTTCGGGGATTTTACCGAGCAGGTTGTGGCCGATGAGAACCTCATAGTTCTCACGCGGGGAGCTGCCAGTCACCGGGATGCGGGTGATATCTTCCGCGCCGGAGGCACCGAAAGTGGGGGTGGGCTGAGTGCTCATCATGTGTCCTTTCACAGGTGAGGGGTTATGCTTGGGGGCGCTGCGCACGGGAGGCACGGGTTGCGGTCACGTACGCCTGGATCTCGGCGGTCATCTCGGTGATGGGGCGGCCGCCTCGTGCATCCAGGGTGAAGTGCGCCAGCTCTTCGTATCGGCTGCGGCGGCGCTCAAAAATTTCGGTCCACCGCTCAACCGGGTTCGGTTGCAACAGCGGGCGGGTCTTGTTGCCGGTAATGCGCGGGGTGACGGTGTCAGCATCAACGAGGATGTACACCACGCATTCGTCCTTGAGCAGCTCCGCCACCGAATCGGTCATGGGCGCGCCACCGCCCAGGGAGAACACCGTGTTGCGGTACACGGGCGAGGTGAGGACCTCTTCAATGGTTTTGCGTTCGAGCTCGCGGAAGTGTGCCTCACCAAAAATCTCGAAGATCTCGGAGACTTCGCCGTAGCGTTCCACAATGAGCTGGTCAGCGTCGAGGAACTCGTAGCCGTAGAAACGCGCCAGGTGCGTACCAATGTAGGTCTTACCTGCCGCCATGGGGCCGATGAGCACAATGGGGCGGGAGCGTTCCGCGAAGTTCTCGTGCATTTCACGCACCTGCTGCGGGTGGATGCGAGCACCGCAGGCGGACTCGTCTTCTGCGAGTGCCTCTGCGGGGGTTTCTTCCGGCGCGCCCAGTTCTTCCAGCGCAACGGGTTCTTCCGGCATGCATGCCTCTGCGGGCGCGGCAACCTGAACCTTACCGAACAGCGCCGGGGTCGGACGAACCGGCTTGGCGTGTTCAGCCGCGGGCATAGCTACGGGGGCTGCGGGCGCAGGCTGAGGTTCCGGAGACTGCGGTTCAGCCTCCTGCACGGGAGCAGAAGCGCTCTCCCCCGCCGCAGGCTGAGCCTGTTTCGGAGGTGCCGGCTTGGGCGCGGCAGGCTTCGGCGTAGCGACTACCGACGGCGCGACCGGTTTTGGAGCTGCGGGCTTGGCGGGTGTAGGCTTGGGTGCAGTCGGCTTGGGTGCTTCCGCCGTCGCGGGCTCCTTGCCGGATTCCTCTTCGGCGGTGCCCATGCCCTGCAGGGCGCTGAGCAGCTTCAGGCGCAGGTCCTCGTCCAGACCGAGCGCCGGGTCGGCGTCCTCAGACACCGAGGAGGCGTACAGGCGCACACCCTGCGTGTTCGCCGCAGCGGCGGCGGGCAGGGAGCGGGCGCCAGAACGCATCAGGTCAGCGGGGGTGGGCACGCGAGAAGCCGGGCGGGAAGAATCCTCACGCGCAACAGTCTCACGAACCCCAGCGCCAGCAACCTCAACAGCCTCAGCGCCCGCAGTCTCAACACTCCGCTCAGCCGCAGTAGATACACCGGGTTCTGCGCCGGGTTCCGGGCGCGGCGAAGCGCCCCCTCGCGCACGCTGCGTAGCCGCAGCAATACGCGCAAGGGGGCTCGAAGCGACCGGGCGAACACCCCGCTCCACAGAAACCTCCCCGGAACCGCGACCCTTCGTGCCGCGGCCCTCAGACTCCGCCGGAAGGGGCACTACGCGTCCCAACCAGCCACGTTAGACTCCCACGCCAGAGACGCCGGGATAGCGTCCAGGTAGGAATCCATGTTGCGGCGAGTCTCACCAATGGAGTCGCCGCCAAACTTCTCCAGTGCCGCCTCAGCGAGCACCAGGGCGACCATAGCCTCCGCCACCACGCCGGCGGCGGGAACAGCACACACGTCCGAACGCTGGTGGTGGGCGCGAGCCTCTTCACCGGTGGAAGTGTCAATGGTCTTCAGAGCCTTCGGCACGGTCGCAATGGGCTTCATTGCCGCGCGCACACGCAGCAGGTCACCGATGCTCATGCCACCCTCAATACCACCTGCACGGTTGGTATCGCGGGTCACGCCGTGCTCACCGATGGAAATCTCGTCGTGAGCGGCAGTGCCCGGGCGGTCAGCGGTCGCGAAACCGTCGCCAACCTCAACGCCCTTAATAGCCTGAATACCCATCAGCGCTGCGGCAAGGCGCGCGTCCAGGCGGCGGTCCCAGTGCACGTACGAACCCAGTCCGGGAGGCATACCGTACGCGAGCACCTCAACCACACCGCCGAGAGTCTCGCCGTCCTTGTGTGCCTCGTCCACGCGCTGAACCATCGCGTCGGAAGTTGCCTTGTCGAAGCAGCGCAGCGGGTCAGCGTCCAGCTGATCAACATTGCGGGGCGAAGGCACCGGGGCACCCTCGGGAGCGTGCACGCCACCCACAGCCACGGTGTGAGAAACCAGCTCAACACCCAGAGCCTTCAAAATCTGGGCGGCAACCACGCCGAGCGCCACGCGGGTTGCGGTCTCACGTGCAGAGGCGCGCTCCAGCACCGGGCGAGCCTCAGAGAAGTTGTACTTCTGCATGCCGGTAAAGTCGGCGTGACCGGGGCGCGGGCGAGTCAGCGCCGCGTTACGGGCACGGTTCTCAATTAGCTTCGGATCCACCGGGTCAGAGCTCATCACGTCAGTCCACTTGGGCCACTCGGTGTTCGCAATCTCAATCGCGACCGGGCCGCCCTGAGTCAGGCCGTGACGCACACCGCCCAGGATGCGCACGCGGTCCTCCTCGAACTTCATGCGGGCACCGCGGCCGTAGCCGAGGCGGCGGCGAGCCAGGGCGTCACGCACCATATCGCTGGTGAGTTCCACACCGGCGGGCACGCCCTCAATAATGCCGACGAGCGCCTCGCCGTGGGATTCTCCGGCAGTGAGCCAACGCAGAGCCATAGGTTAACCTCTTTTCATCGCACCCGCACCGCAGCGCAGGAGGAAGGAATAATAATTCTTCACGTGTATAAATAGTGTATAAAATGCCTGTTTACTGAGCGAGTGAAAGCACACTTTTTTCACGAAACGGAAGCACGAGGGGCAAGACCAACCGCCGCGCACATCGCATTGATTAGACCCAGCAGTTCGGCGGGCTGCAGTTCACGGCCGGTAAACAGCAGCACCTGCTCCACCGCCTGATACAGCAGCATCTCCAGGCCAGAAACCACCGTGCCGCCGTTAGCCTCCCAAGCGCTCGCCAGCACCGAAGGCCACGGGTTATACGCAACATCGAGCAGTACCGGCCGGTGCGTTGCGGAGGCGCCCTTCAGCCCGCTCAGCTGGCTCGCCCACTCATCCGCCGCATGGGCAGGAAGAGTAGACACCACCGGGTGATGACCGCGCTCAGCAAGATTCTGCGGTAGCTCAGCCAGGGAAATCTGCTCCAGCTGAACGCCCAGGCGGTCCGCCGCCTCCTGCACGCTACCGAGCTTATGCAGGGAACGGGCGTACACGCTCACACGGGAATACCCCAGCAGATGCAGAGCGGTCAGGGCAGAAATAGCGGTCGCTCCGCCACCCACAATCGCGGCAGAATCCTTGAGTGGCTGCGGTTCCAAACCGGCGTGGCGCAGCGCGTTCACAATGCCGATCACGTCCGTGTTATCACCCAGCACCTTCTCACCGCGCGGATACACCGTGTTCACCGCACCGGTCACGCGGGCAGTCTCACTCAGCTCATCGCAATACTCGATAACAGCGGTCTTCAACGGCATCGTCACCGACAGGCCCGCAATATACGGGGCGTCCTCCGTACCGTCCGGGTGACGCACACCGTGCGTAATCTCCGGCAAATCATCGGGCAGAGTATCGCGGCGATCATAACCCAAATTCTGCTCACCCAAAAAGTCATACGCGGCACGATGCAGCGCAGGCGACAGCGAATGCGCAATAGGGTGCCCCAGCACGTAGGCGCGGCGAAGATACGGGGCCTCACGGTACGGTTCAGTCTTCATCGATAGATACTCTTTCGCTCTCAACGCTGGGGAACGCTCTCAACGCTGGGGGTTTGGGGCTTGCGGGCTTGCGGACGCGCACGCCACAAACCCGCGTTCATGGGCGCACTCTACCCATTTTAAGGGACAAACCAACATTCGGGTACAGCAAAGGCGGGCACCTCCCCCACTCTCGTGGAGGCGGTACCCGTCTCAGCAAGGAACCTTCAGTCCGAAGCTACCGAATCATAGCTACCGGCTAAACCGATTAGCTACAACGGTTCGGGTGCTTAGAACACCACTGGTTGTACTCTTCAACGTAACGCTGGTGCTCAGCGTAAGTGCGGGAGTACTTAGTCTCACCGGAATCCAGGTCCACAGTCACCCAGTAGTAGTACGGGTTCTTCTCAGGAGCCGCAGCAGCCTTAATCGAAGCCAGCTGCGGGGAACCAATCGGACCCTTCGGAAGACCCTTATTCGCATAAGTGTTGTACTTATTGCTCTTATCGGCCTTCTGCTCTTCAGTCAGGTGGTACGAACGGACACCCAGACCGTAAGTCACGGTCGCATCCGACTGAATCAGACCCGAGGTCTCACCATCGGGGTTGTTCAGACGGTTCTCAATGATGCCTGCAACCGCCACGTAGTCCTTCGGCTGAGCCTCAAGCTCCACGATGGAGGCGATGGTCAGAACCTCGAAGGTCTTCTGGTCGCCGCTCACGCCGGCTTCCTTCAGGTCAGCCTTGGTCTTATCAACCATGGTCTGAATGACCTTCTTGATGTCGGTGTCCTTCGGGAAGCGGTACTCACCCGGGTGCAGCCAACCCTCAATCGAGGGGAAGTTGCTCGGCACACCGTACTGGGTGTAGTTGCTGACCGCGTCCTCAACCTGCTTGCGGGTGAACGCGCCATCGGAGCCAGAAACAATCAGGTCGATGGTCTCGCTCACGCGCTTACCCTGCGGAATCGCCAGGTACAGTACGTTGCTGTTCGCCTCGATAATGGTCGTAATCGCGCTCGAGCTGCTCATGTGCTGCTGCAGTTCGTAGGTGCCAGGCTGCAAGTACTTGCCCTTGCTCTCCTTGGTGTACACCTCAACGAACTTATCAGCATCAGCAATAACGCCCGCCGCTTCAAGCTCCTGCGCCACCTGCGCGGTAGACTGGCCGGAACGAATCGTGAACGTCACGGTCGTACCGTTACCGCCACCCGAGTAGTCACGAGTCTTAAACGGGTCGTAACGAGTAATCAGGGCACCAGAAATGATGACCAGAGCCACGACAAACAGGGAAATTGCGCTCAGCATGATGGCGCGGCGGCGGCGCTTACGCGCACGCAACGTAGCCACCGACACGATTTCCTGTTCCATCGTGATGCCGGTGATGCCCTTACGTTCATCCTCGGCTGTCGGCCTAAAGAGGTCGAGCCCGCTCTCTTCGGGATGTTTATTCTGTTCGGTCACTGAAGGTTCTCCGTTTCGTTGACGGCACCAACCGTGGTCCCTTCTGACTCGGACGGTCGGTTTTCTTCGTGGGCCGGATCGCTCACCTTGTACCCGGCTACGGACTGCCCCGCCTTGAGGGCATCCAGGCTGTACTGCAGAATGTTCACAGCCGCCACCTGGTCAACCATAGTCTTGAAATCTCGGCTGGAAACCCCAGCCTCGTGCAGTGCACGGTGAGCGCTCACGGTGGTGAGTCGCTCATCCACCAGCCAAATGTTAATGTGTGTTTTCTCTTCGGCATCCAGCTCGGAGCGCAGAGCCTGAGCGTACTCCCGAGCCATTTCCGTGGAGGGAGAATCCCCACCACGCATGGTCTTCGGAAGCCCGACGAAAACCTCCACCACCTCGTTCACCTCAATCAGCTTACGCAAAACACGGCGGTCAGAGTTCTTCTTCGCGTCGCGACGCAGCGTCTTGAGCGGGGTGGCGAGGATACCGTCGGGGTCGCTGAGGGCGGTGCCGACGCGGGCATTACCCACATCGACACCCATCCGCACTCCGCGCTGGAATTCTGCCATATTTAGGCCTGAGCCTGTGCGATAGCGTCGCGGACAGCGTCCAGTGCAGCACCAATCTTGGATGCATCCTGGCCACCACCCTGAGCGACGTCGTCCTTACCGCCGCCACCGCCGCCGAGAACACCGGCAGCGACGCGGACCAGAGCGCCAGCCTTCACGCCAGCCTCACGAGCACCCTCGTTGGTTGCCACCAGGACGACGGGGCGGCCATTAGCCACACCCACCACGGCGACAACAGCGGCCTCGGAGCCGAAGCGCGAACGCAGATCCAGAGCCAGCTCACGAACGCCGTTAGCGTCCAGCTCGCCAGCGTCATGCGCCAGAACGCGAACAGAACCGATGGTCTGTGCGTTCTCCAGCAGCTTGCCAGCCTCAGCCTGCAGCTTCTCGCGGCGCAGCTGAGCCAGTTCCTTCTCAGCAGCCTTCAGCTTAGCCAGAGTCTGGTTAATCTTCTCGGGCAGATCAGCGGAAGACTGAACCTTCATCAGGCCGGTCAGCTGGTTCACCAGGGTACGCTCAGCAGCCAGGTGGTTGAAGGAGTCCAGACCCACCAGAGCCTCAACACGGCGGTTACCGGAGCCAACAGAGCCCTCGGTCAGCAGGGTCAGGGAGCCAATCTCAGCGGACGAACCAACGTGGGTACCACCGCACAGCTCGCGGGAGAACTCGCCGCCGATTTCAACAACACGCACCACATCGCCGTACTTCTCACCGAAGAGGCTCATAGCGCCCAGAGCCTTAGCCTCAGCAATCGGCATCTCACGAGTAATCACCTCGTGGTTATCGCGGATCGCGAGGTTAGCAACCTCTTCAACCTCACGCTTAGCGGACTCGGACAGACCCTCGCCCCACGCGAAGTCGAAACGCAGGTAGCCTTCCTTGTTGAAAGAGCCACGCTGAGTAGCCTCGTTGCCGAGCACCTGGTGCAGGGCAGCGTGAATGATGTGGGTACCGGAGTGTGCCTTCTCACCGTCGCGGCGGCGCTGAACATCAACCTGTGCCACGACATCGGCACCGGTGTGAACCTCACCCTCACGCACAACGGCGCGGTGAACGCTCAGGCCCTTCACGGGCTGCTGAACGTCCTGAACGTCAATGATGAAGCCGTTGCCGGTAATGACACCGGTATCAGCAGCCTGGCCACCAGCCTCCGCGTAGAACGGGGTCTCGTCCAGGACAACCTCAATCTTGTCGCCAGCCTTAGCGGCGGGAACAGACACGCCATCCACCAGGATTGCACGCAGCTTAGTCTCAGTACGCAGCTCGGTGTAACCGGTGAAGATGGAGCCGCGCTCGTCCACGAGCTTACGCAGCTCGGACAGGTCAGCGAACGCGCCCTTCTTCGCCTTAGCGTCAGCCTGCGCACGGTGACGCTGCTCAGCCATCAGCTCACGGAAAGCCTTCTCGTCAACCTTCACGCCAGCCTCAGCAGCCATCTCCAGGGTCAGGTCAATCGGGAAGCCGTAGGTGTCGTGCAGAGCAAACGCCTCAGCACCAGAAACAGCGTTGGAGCCGTCCTTCTTAGCCGCAGCAACAGCCTCTTCCAGACGCTCAGTACCGGTCTCAATGGTGTGCAGGAACGCCTTCTCCTCAGCGTACGCAATACGGGAAATACGCTCGAAGTCGTCAGCAACGTACGGGAACGCACCCTTCATCGCATCACGCGAAGCCGGGAACAGCACGGGCAGGCAGGGCTCAGTAACGCCCAGCAGACGCATCGCACGGATTGCACGGCGCATCAGACGGCGCAGAATGTAGCCGCGACCCTCGTTGGAGGGGGTCACGCCGTCAGCAATCAGCATCAGCGAGGAACGGATGTGGTCCGCAACCACGCGCATACGCACGTCATCCTCGTAGCCCTCGTCCTCAGCGGACTCAGAGCCGTGGTACTTCTTACCGGACAGCTTAGAAGCAGCGTCCAGAACGGGGCGAACCTGGTCGGTCTCGTAGAAGTTCTCAACACCCTGCAGCAGCATGGCAAGACGCTCAACGCCCAGACCGGTATCGATGTTCTTCTTCGGCAAATCACCCAGAATCTCGAAGTCATCCTTACCGATGCCCTCGCCACGCTGGTACTGCATGAACACAAGGTTCCAAATCTCAATGTAACGGTCGTCGTCTGCCGCCGGGCCGCCTTCCTTACCGTACGCGGGGCCGCGATCGTAGAAGATCTCCGAGTCAGGGCCTGCGGGGCCGGGCTGACCGGTGGACCAGTAGTTTTCCTTCATGCCCATACGCTGAATACGCTCAGCCGGGAAGCCCACCTTGTTGTGCCAAATGTCGAAAGCCTCATCGTCACCCTCATAAATGGTGACCCACAGGCGCTCCGGATCCAGGCCGAAACCACCCTTATCCTGAGGGGTGGTCAGCAGCTCGTAAGCAAACGGAATCGCCTGCTCCTTGAAGTAATCACCGAAGGAGAAGTTACCAGCCATCTGGAAGAAGGTACCGTGACGCGCAGTCTTACCAACCTCTTCAATGTCCAGGGTGCGGATGCACTTCTGCACGCTGGTCGCGCGGGAGAACGGAGGGGTCTCACGGCCCAGGAAGTAGGGAATGAACGGCACCATACCGGCAATGGTGAACATAGCGCCGGGCTCGTTCGAAATCAGCGATGCCGAAGGCACCACAGTATGGCCGCGGGAAGCGAAGAAATCGATCCAACGCTTAGAAATCTCCTGTGAGAGCATCTCGTTCCTTAGAGTAATCTGTGCGAAATTCTAAATTAGTCTACTGACCTATGGTGCCTGTCCGAGAGCAAAATGGCTAATCGAGCCATCCTCGTACCGTGGTTAACGGACAAAAGCACCACCTTTAAAAACCTAGTTGAAGAAGCCGTCGCCGAGCTGACGGTCACGCGCAATACGCTGCTCACGCGCTCGCTTCTGAGCCTCTTCCAAGGAGGCAATCTCAGCCTCCACCTCAATGAGTTCACGCTCAGCCAGGCGACGGTTCGTGGACTCAATCTCAGCCGAACTCATCTGGCGGTCCCACGTATCCAGGGAGCCAGGACGCAAATCCTGCTTCTGGCGCTCCACCTTAGCGTTGAGCTCCATCTCCTTCTCCTGCATGCCCTCACGCACGCGGGCCGCGAACTCAACAGCACGCAACGCATACGGCTGCAGGGGCTTGCCAATCGGCGAATCGAAGAACTTTCCCATCTGAGACTCCGGGTTGAGGGCAAGCTCACCGTGCTCACGCATGAGCAGGGCGCTGCCGGGGGTACGCTGAGCAGGTTCGGAGGTGGCGGCACGCCTAGAAGCGAAGTAACCAACCGCCGCGCCGGCGCCAAGCAGAAGAGCTGAACGAAGCAGACCCATTAGTTCTTCTCACCACCTGCAGAGTAAGAGGACTGTGCCGAACCATACTGACCGCCAGCGTGGTTGTTGCCGGTGCCGTGTGCATCGCCGGACTTGCCGCCGCGGAACGCCTGACGCACACCGTACGAGAAGGACGCAACCTTAATCAGCGGCTGACCCACAGTCGAGGTCACCAGCGAGGACAGCGCAGAAACGTTCGCGGACGCATCCGAAACGTTCGAGGTGATGTCGTCAACCTTCTCCAGCTGCTCATTGGTGGTCACCACAGTGCGGGTCACCTCTTCAATGAGGGGGCCGGTGCTCTGGTTCAGCGAACGAATCGTCACGATAAGCTCATCAAACACCTTAGTCAGGCGAATAATGGGTAGCGCAAGAAGAGCCACCAGAATCGCAAAAACTCCTGCTGCAATCAGGCCCGCAATATCTCCGCCGGTCATCTATATCCCCATTCCGCTCAATGCATGATGCTTATCAATAGTCGTACAGGACCGCATGCCACCGTGGCACGCAGCCGGATTGTGCGTACAGTTCAGGACTGTATACACAGTTCAATCCCCTATTTTAGTCGAAAAATCCTTCAAGCGCCCCCTAAACTCTCATGAAACTCCCAGCGACGGAAGATTCACAGGTTCAGCGGCACCACTGCCCTCTGGTGTATATACCCCAAAAACCCGCGCGTTAAACGGGAACAACCCGCCCCCACCGAACGGTGCAGGACGGGTTGCTTCTCGAAAAATCGAGATTATGCCAGACGCGAGTAGTACTCAACGACCAGCTGCTCGTCGCAGATCACGGGGATCTCTTCGCGCTTGGGCTTGCGCTCAAGCTTTGCGTGCAGCTTCTCGATCTCAACGTTCAGGTATGCGGGAACCTCGGGCAGAACTGCCTGGTTCTCACCTGCAGCCGCAGCCTGGAAGGGGGTGGTCTTCTCAGCCTTGGGGTGAACGTGGATCAGCTGGCCGGGCTTGACGTGGAACGAGGGGCGGTCCACGCGAACGCCGTCAACCATGATGTGACGGTGAACAACCATCTGACGTGCCTGTGCAATGGTGCGGGCGAAGCCTGCACGCAGAACCAGAGCGTCGAGGCGGGTCTCGAGCAGCTCGACCATGTTCTTACCGGTCTGGCCCTCGGTACGCTTTGCCTCGAGGTATGCGCGGCGCATCTGTGCCTCGCGGATGTTGTACTGAGCGCGCAGACGCTGCTTTTCCTTCAGCTGGGTAGCGTAGTTGGAGTCAGCCTTCTTACGGGCACGGCCGTGCTGGCCGGGGCCGTAAGGACGACGCTCGAGGTACTTTTCTGCCTTCGGGGTCAGTGCAATGCCCAGGGCACGGGACTGACGCACGGTACGGCGGGTGCGGTTGTGCTTAGCCACAATCTACCTTTCATATGTGAGGCTCCTGCACCCTCACGGATGGGGCCTCGGTCTGTTGAATACTGGCCTCCTCGGTTGACCCCGCCGGAATCCGTACGCGACCGGTTCGGTCGTTGCTGTACGGCGGTGGGGCGGAGAGCTCGGGGCAGAGTACCCCGCAGCTACATTACTGACGCTCGCAGAAATGCGGGCATAGTAATTGCCAGACCCGTCAAGCTTACCGGATGTGCCAGGGCTTTACCAGCCTTTTGGGAAATCTTTGGTTCAAATCACTGTGCGTGTGGGTTTTTAATACTTACCCACACGACCCCCACAGGAATTATTTATGCCTGTCAGGACTCTTTAGGTGCGACTTCCCCGAAAAATTGCGGCGCTAAGATGTTGGATTGTAATCATTTCGTTATTTTTAACCTGTGTCTTTATGGGAAATAGCTTGAATCAGACCCCCATATCGCCTAGACTAGAAACCATAACAAGCTTGGCGTCCGCCCTTCCGGGAAGGCCGATAGTCAAGACGTCTATCACAACTCAAAACTCTGACGCGGTGCGCAGTACTACCGAGGTACTACGCACCGCTTTCTGTTTGCGCTCAGCCCTATACGGCTGCTTGCTCTATACGGTTGCTTTCCTGCCGAGGCGCATCACTCCCCCGGTGGTCAGCACTCAAAGTAGTAGACGGCTCGATGGGAGCCGCGTGAGCTACCGGGTCGTATCCTGCACCGGAGCCGCATCCAAAATACGGCGGATACGCTCACGACGCTCCGTCAACGTACGCTCAAAACCATGCTGAGTCGGCTCGTAGTAGACCGTACCGCGCAGAGTATCCGGCAGGTACTGCTGCGCCGCCACATGCCCCGGCTCATCATGCGCATACACATACCCCACGCCGTGACCAAACTGCTTAGCCCCCGCATAATGACCATCACGCAAATGCACCGGAACCTGACCCGAAGCACCCGCACGCACATCCGCAATCGCGCGGTTAATCGCGTTATACGCCGCGTTCGACTTCGGCGCGAGCGCACAATAAATCACCGCCTGCGACAGGATAATGCGAGCCTCCGGCATGCCCACCAGCGCCACCGACTGCGCCGCAGCCGTCGCCACCTGCAAAGCCTGCGGATCAGCCAAACCAATATCCTCACTCGCCAAAATCATGATGCGACGAGCCACAAAACGCGGATCCTCGCCGCCCTCCAGCATGCGCGCCAAATAGTGCACCGCGGCGTCCGCATCAGAGCCGCGCATGGACTTAATGAACGCACTCACCACGTCATAATGCTGATCACCCGAACGGTCGTAGCGGATCGCGGCGCGGTCCACCGCCTCCGTAGCATGCGCCAGGGTGATGCGCACGGGCGCGGCAGGGTCAGCCTCTTCGGCACCGGTTTCTGCGGGGCCAGTTTCTGCAGGGGCATTTCCCGCAGCTTCAGCCTCGCTAAACGCAATCGCAGCCGCCGCCTCCAGCGAGGTCAGGGAGCGGCGAGCGTCGCCTCCGGAAACCGCCGCGAGGTGGGCGCGCGCATCCTCATCAATGACCGCCGCACCGTCAAAACCACGCGGATCGGCCAGCGCACGGTCAATCAGACGCTCAATATCGGACTGCTCCAACGAATGAACCCGCAGCAGCAGCGAGCGCGACAGTAGCGGCGAAATAATGCTGAACGACGGGTTCTCCGTCGTAGCCGCCACCAGAATCACCCAGCGGTTCTCCACGCCGGGCAGGAGCGCATCCTGCTGAGCCTTCGTGAAACGGTGAATCTCGTCGAGGAAAAGCACGGTGGTCGTGCCGTACATGTCACGGTCGAGCAGCGCCTGATCCATGACCGCGCGCACGTCCTTCACACCCGCGGTGATCGCCGAAAGTTCCACGAACTTGCGGCCCGGCGCGCGCGCAATCACATGCGCCAGAGTGGTCTTACCCGTACCCGGAGGGCCGTACAGAATCACCGAGGACGGGCCAGCCGGGCCGGCGTTCTCCCCCGCCAACACGCGCAGGGGCGAGCCGGGGGTCAGCAGATGCTCCTGGCCGAGAACCTCGTCAATGGTGCGCGGACGCATGCGCACCGCCAGGGGTGCGCGGGACGCCGAACGGGCAGAGCGCGCACGCGGCATCGAGGCACGCGAGGAGGCGGGCTCCTCGGCGGGCGCGCCAATCAGGCTCACGCGGTCCCCGTCGTCGGGCAACTCAAGATCAAAGAGGGAATCAGCCATAGTCTTACTCTATCGTTTCACAGGAAATTTCGGTCATGACTTCGTGACTCTGGTACGGGTTAAAGACCCCCACCAAAGTCACTAACTCATGACCAGAATTTAGGACCTATCGTCTAAATTGTGAGCCGCTCTTAGAGGGTCTCACTATCGAGAATCAAGGTCACCGGGCCGTCATTGACCAGCTCCACCTGCATGTCCGCACCGAACACGCCGGTCTCCACGTGCAGGCCACGCTCACGCAGCGCCTGAACATAGTCGTTGAACAGCAGCTCACTCACCGCACCGGGCGCAGCGGCAGACCAGGAGGGGCGGCGGCCCTTCTTTGCATCCCCGTACAGGGTGAACTGGCTGACCGCCAGCACGGGTGCATCCTCATCGAGGAGGGACTTCTCCCCCTCCAGCAGGCGCAGGTTCGCGGTCTTATCGGCAAGCTTCGCAATCTGCGTCGCACCGTCACCGTGCGTGATACCGACCAGCACCAGGTAGCCGGGCTGCTCAATCGCGCCGACCGTCTCACCCGCCACGCGCACCGCCGCGCGGGTCACGCGCTGAATAACTACTCGCATCGTTCACCTTTCAACTGGGTTCATCTTTCAACTGGAGCCGGCCTTCACCGGGCTCATACATCTCTTTCGACACCACTCTCGGCGGCTGGTTTAGGGGATCCGCCTCAGAGCACACCGCGCAACTGCACGGCACGCAAAAACTGGTTCGCCGCCCGCGGGGTACGAAACTCAATAAAACGCTTCTGCAGATGCTGCCCGCGAGCCTCCGCCAGCAACTCCCCAACATGCGGGTAGCTCCTCCACGTGTACCGAATCATGTTGTCCGGGTCGCGCAGAATATTCTTCAGCGGCGGCTCCACATTATCCGCCCACAGCCTCTGACCCGTCACCGCACGACGCACCGTCCGGCGAACCACACGCCACATGACCACCGCACGGCTATAGCGCAGATAAATCACCACATCCGCACGCTCCAGCAGGCGGCCGCGCACCTGCGGATACTGCCACTCCGTAATCCACGCAGACTGTTCAATGAGTGCCTGAACATCCGCCTCAAAACTAGGGCGCGGAGTCCAGTTCGGGCCCCAATGCAACGAGTCCATCTCCGTATGCGGAATGTCCAGGAGGCGCCCCAACCGCGCCGCGAACGTCGTCTTACCGCTACCGCTCGGGCCGGCGATCAGAATACGCATGCTCCCCTCCCCCTTCGGTCAGTACACATTCAGTTAGTACACAAATCGGCACGCACGCCAGTCGATACAAAAGGTGGGCTGCGACCCTGCACCAGCAGAATACACAGCCCACCCTCAACGGCAACCCCGCACAGCTCAACGCCCGCCGGGTTCACGCCGCACAGGCCCACACCCCCTACGGGGCGCACGACCAAAGACTAGACAAGATTACTCCTCGTCCTTCTTCTTCGGCTTGAAATCAACGCCAGCTTCCTTACGCTGCTCCGGAGTAATCGGTGCAGGAGCCGCAGTCAGCGGATCGAAACCATTACCGGTCTTCGGGAACGCAATTACCTCGCGGATCGAATCAACGCCAGCCAGCAGAGACACAATACGGTCCCAACCAAACGCAATACCACCCATGGGCGGTGCGCCGTACTTGAACGCATCCAGCAGGAAGCCGAACTTCTCCTGAGCCTCTTCCTCACCAATGCCCATCACAGCGAACACGCGTTCCTGCACGTCACGGCGGTGAATACGGATCGAACCGCCACCAATCTCGTTGCCGTTGCAGACAATGTCGTAAGCGTACGCCAGAGCCGAACCCGGGTCAGTGTCGAAAGTATCCATGAACTCGGGCTTCGGGGAGGTGAACGCGTGGTGCACAGCAGTCCAAGCAGAGTGACCCAGAGCCACGTCACCGGACTCAGTAGCCTCAGCAGAAGACTCAAACATGGGAGCGTCAACAACCCACACGAACGACCACTCGCCGTCCTTAATCAGGCCGGTACGGTGACCAATCTCAACACGAGCAGCACCCAGCAGCGCGCGGGAAGCCTTAGCCTCACCAGCAGCGAAGAAGATGCAGTCGCCGGGCTTCGCGCCGGTAGCCTCAGCCAGGCCAGCACGCTCAGCGTCAGTAATGTTCTTAGCCACCGGACCGGTCAGCTCGCCATCTTCCTGAATGAGGACATAAGCCAGGCCCTTAGCGCCACGCTGCTTAGCCCACTCCTGCCAAGCGTCCAGGGTACGGCGAGGCTGAGAAGCACCACCGGGCATGACCACAGCACCCACGTAAGGAGCCTTGAACACGCGGAAAGTGGTGTCCTTGAAGTACTCGGTCAGCTCAGTCAGCTCCAGACCAAAACGCAGGTCAGGCTTGTCCGTACCGTACTTCTCCATCGCATCCTTGTAGGTCATGCGCTGAATCGGGCGGGGAACCTTCACATCAATCAGGTTCCACACAGCCTCAACGATGCGCTCGCCCAGCTCAATGATGTCTTCCTGATCAACGAACGAAGCCTCAATGTCCAGCTGAGTGAACTCAGGCTGACGGTCCGCACGGAAATCCTCGTCACGGTAGCAGCGGGCAATCTGGTAGTACTTCTCAATACCGCCCACCTGCAGCAGCTGCTTGAACAGCTGCGGGGACTGCGGCAGAGCGTACCACGAACCCGGAGCCAGACGAGCCGGCACCAGGAAGTCACGCGCACCCTCAGGGGTGGAACGGGTCAGGGTCGGGGTCTCAACCTCAATGTAGCCGTCCTCAGCCAGCAGGTTGCGTGCCGCACGGTTCGCGTCCGAACGCAGGCGCATGATGCGAGCCGGCTCCGGGCGGCGAAGATCCAGGTAGCGGTAGCGCAGACGTGCCTCCTCACCCACCTCAACGTGCTCGTCAATCTGGAAAGGCAGCGGAGCGGCAGTGTTCAGCACCTCAACGGCGGACACCTCAACCTCAATCTCGCCGGTCGCCAGGTTCGGGTTCTCATTACCCTCCGGGCGCTTAGTCACCAGACCGGTCACACGCAGCACATACTCGTTGCGCAGGTGCTCAAAATCAGCCTCATTGTGGAAAACACACTGAGTGACACCCTCACGGTCACGCAGGTCAACGAAGGCGACACCACCGTGGTCGCGGCGGCGAGCCACCCAACCGGTCAGGGTAACAGTCTCTCCAATATTTGCGGCGGTCAGCTCGCCGTTGGTGTGAGTGCGAAGCACAGACATTCCTTTCATAGCGGGCACCTCACGACTATAGACAGTAGCCGGGTACACGCGGTTGATGATATGCGCACACTGCGTGCGCCTCATATATTGTATCCCCTCCGGGCAAGTCAGGGGCAGAAAATAGGGTGCGGAGGCAGGACGCGGGTTTGTGCCATAGGTTAGTGTCTTCTGTCGTAGTTAAAAACCATGGCAGAAGACACTAACCTATGGTCGAAATTTGTAGTCTTAGCCTTATCGCATGAGCAGTCCCCGAAGATGGGCAATAACTTCCCGCTCTTTCTGAAAAATATCAGCCCAGGTTAGGTGCACGACCGTCCACCCGGCGCGGGTCAGTGCACGGTCGCGGGCTGCCTCGGAGCGGTCCCTGCCGGGGTGATTCACGTATTTCTGTTCGCCGTCAAACTCGAGAATAACCCGCGCCTCGGGCCAGGCGAAGTCCACCCGATAGTTGCGACCCTCGCACGAAATCGGGTACTGCGTCATGGGGGTAGGTAACTCATGTTCCATGAGTAGGCACCGGGTGAGGCTTTCACCAGCCGACTCGCTGGATGCGTCCACCGCCTGCGCAAGGAGGGGCCCTGCGGAACTGCCGTACCCCGTGAGGTTTAGCAGAGTCTCGGTTACCTCGCGGGGTTCCATTAGCCCCCGCCGCATGATGGAGTCAGCGAGGACTACTGCCTCCCGAAAGGGCATGCTGCGAGCGCAATCCTGCAACGTGCGAGCTACCGTTGTCGCCATGACGGGTGTACCAGGTATTGCGGTCACTGCATTAGGGTCAAAACCTCGCCTGTGCCTGCAGATGCGCCCCCTATCGGATGGGCTAGTGGCGGTACTGTACACATGCACGATTGAGGGCGCATTGAGTATATCTAGCCCCCAGAGTGCAGCTGCTGATGTGTGCGAGAAAACCCCCTGAAGACCCATGAGGTAGGCAGCAATGCACCGTACCGCGAGCCGCTCATCGGGAGTGAGCGCCTGAGCATCGCGGGTGTAAATATAGGCTCCTCGCTGAATACGTTGTAACGTTCCTGCCGCTACCATCGCACGGATATGCCGGGCTCCAATACCTCGTGAGTTGAGGATGCGAGGGGTCAGCACGAGAGGGTACAGCTCGGCTGCACGTGTGATTGGGACTTGCACGGCTGGGGTTCGGGGGTTCAGGATATTTGCGGTATTCATGGCTTTATCCTGACAGTCTCTGCGAAGTTGTGGGGCCTGTTCGTGAAATCTGTGGATAACTTCGCTGTTTTGAGGGAAATATCCACTATCCACAGGTTTAGGTTGTATCTCAGAATTTTTGTGCCATAGGTTAGTGTCTTCTGTCGTAGTTAAAAACCATGGCAAAAGACACTAACCCATGGCACAAATCCACACAGCCAAAATCAAGAACCCAAAGCACAACAAAAGACCCGCCCGGCAGGGAGGTCAATCCTCCCCGCCAGGCGGGTACACATCCATATGCGGGCCCATATGTAGGCCTATAGCAGCCAGATATTACAGCGGCCAAACACCACAGGTGCTACAGGCCGCTACTCTCTACCGATCTATTTACAGGCCCTCAGCACGCACAATCTGAACGTGCAGGTCCTCAGCCGGCGGCATCCACGAAGCCGGATCGGCGGCAACCTGCTCACCCGAACGGATATCCTTCACCTCGTGAACCGGGGCGCCCGACTCATCCGACGAAATGAACCAGACGAACGGAATGCCGCGCTTCTCAGCGTACTTAATCTGCTTACCGAACTTCGCCGCATTCGCAGACACCTCACAGGCGATACCGCGGGCGCGCAGTGCATCCGCAACATCATTCGCGGCGGACCAGCCCTCATCATTAGTCAGGGCAACAAACACAGCCGAAGGCACCTTACGGCTCGCCTGCGCAAAACCCTGCGACAGGATACGAGCCACCACACGAGTCACACCAATCGACAGGCCAACACCCGGGTACGTCTTCTTACCATTAGAAGCCAGCGACTCATAACGGCCACCCGAACAGATCGAACCCAGCGACTCGTGACCGACCAGCACAGTCTCGTACACGGTGCCGGTGTAGTAGTCCAGGCCGCGAGCAATCGACAGGTCAGCCAGCACCTTACCCGGCGCACGGCGGGACGCCTCCTTAATGACCTCAGCCAGCTCAGCCAGACCCTGATCCAGCAGCTCGTGCTCCACCGAATACTTAGCGGCAAGCGCACGCACCTGCTCCACGAAAGAAGCATCCTCAGTGCGGATCTGCGCCAGCTCCAAGGCGGCAGTGGCAGCATCCGCGCTCGCACCAGCCTCAGCCTGCAACTCCTCAGCCACACGCTCAGCACCGATCTTCTCCAGCTTGTCAATAGAACGCAGAACAGCCGCAGTATCAGTCAAACCCAAGCCCAGGTAGAAACCCTCAGCCAGCTTGCGGTTATTCACACGTAGCTTGAACTCAGGAATCGGTAGCTTCGACAGCGCATCAACAACAACCAGCGCCAAGGTCACGTCGTAACGGAACGGCAGCTCGCCGTCGCCAACCACGTCAATATCAGCCTGAGTGAACTCGCGGGCACGACCCTCCTGCGGACGCTCACCACGCCACACCTTCTGAATCTGGTAACGCGAGAACGGGAAATTCAGGTAACCGGCGTTCTCCACCACATAACGGGCAAAGGGCACAGTCAGGTCAAAATGCAGAGCCAGCTTTTCCTTAGCCTTAGCAGCCTCATCCTCCTGCAGGCGAGAAATTGCGTAAACTTCCTTGTCAATCTCACCCTTGCGCAGCAGCTGCTCAATAGTCTCTACCGAACGAGTCTCAATCGGGGAGAAACCGTGCAACTCAAAAGTCTCACGCAAAGTGTCCAGAACATGATTCTCAACCAACCGCTCAGCCGGAAGATACTCGGGAAAACCAGACAGCGAAGCCTTGCGAGCCATACGCGATACTCCTTGACAAAGAACTCGACAACAAAACCCCGGAACACCTCCGGGCATATCTACCCATCATACCAACACCCACCCCAGCACAGCACCCGCTCCCCCAGCTCACCCGACACAAACCCACGCAAACCCGTAGCCGGCAGGTTCGCCCACAACACAACACGACCAGACACTACTCACACACACCCCGCAGAGGCTATGCTTAGGAGGTGCACACGCACACCCAAACGGGTGCCCACCACGGGGAACAGCGCAAAGGCGCCCCACCCCCAGCACCCCCGAGTGAAAGAGTTATAGCGGTGACTACCAAACCCGACGACACTGTAAACCTCGAAAAGGCACGCCAGTACGGCCGCGTCTCCGAGGACGGCCACGTCTTCGTCATTGTCGACGGCGAAGAATACGCCGTAGGCCAGCTGCCCGGCGCCTCCGAAGAAGAAGCGCTCAGCTACTTCGCCCGCAAGTTTGAAAACGTCGAGGCGCAGGTTGCCCTGCTCGAATCCCGCCTCGCCAACAACGCCCCCGCCGCAGACCTGCAGAAGGGCATCACCTCCATCGGTGCGCAGATTGGTGTGCGCAACATGGTCGGTGACTACTCCGGCCTGCAGAAGCGCCTCATCTCCCTCGCAGAGCAGATCGCTGAACTCGGCGAGAAGCAGCAGCAGGCACGCATCGAAAACCGTGAACGCGCCCTCGCCGTCCGTGAAGAAATCGTTGCCGAAGCCGAGCAGATTGCTGGCCAGGACCCCGACCAGATTCACTGGAAGAACTCCCACTCCCGCATGAACGAACTGTTCGAAGCGTGGAAGAAGGCACAGCGCGAAATTCACCTGGCAAAGAGCGTAGAGGACGAGCTGTGGAAGCGTTTCCGCGCAGCCCGCACCACCTTCGACCGCAACCGCCGCGCACACTTCTCGCAGCTCGACGACCGCAACGCACGCATCAAGCGCGCCAAGGAAGAGCTGATTGCACGTGCGGAAGAGCTGTCTACCTCCACTGACTGGTCTGAGACTTCCCGCGCATACGGCGACCTGATGCGCGCCTGGAAGCAGGTACCCCGCGGCCACCGTCGCGAAGACGACAAGCTGTGGGCACGCTTCCGCGCGGCACAGGACGTGTTCTTCAACGCCCGCAACGAAGCCGAAGCAGCGCAGGACGCAGTCTACGCCGAAAACCTCAAGGTCAAGGAAGCGCTGCTCGAAGAAGCACGCGCACTCCTGCCCGTCGAGGACATTGAGGGCGCGAAGGCTGCCTTCGAGAAGATTCTGGACCGTTGGGATGCGGCAGGCCGCGTACCCCGCAACGACCTGCGCCGCGTCGACGGCGAACTGCGCCGTATTCAGGACGAAATCAACGGCGCCGAAGAGGCAAAGTGGAAGCGCAACGACCCCGCCAAGGCAGCCCGCGCGAACTCCCTGCTCGCACAGATTGAGGACTCCCTCGCAGAGCTGGAAGCAGAGCTCTCAGCAGCTGAAAAGGGCGGCGACTCCAAGAAGATCGCCAAGGCTAAGGAAGCTCTGGAGGCGCGCCGCGCCTGGGCAGCAACCCTGCAGGGCTTCGGCAACTAGGGTCTAGCCGACGGTCTAAATAACGGTCTAATTAACGCCGAGAAGCCACATGTGTTTCGAAAAGCCACCATTATCGTGGCTTCTCGAAACACATGTGGCTTCTGCATGTCTGCAGGATGCGGATTGTCTATGGGATGCGGGATATCTGCGGGGTGCGGACTTTTAGGATCGGCTGGAGGGACTAGTCATCAACGGGCTCATAATTCATAATTTCCCATTTCTGCCCGTTGTGCTTCAGCTCAAATCTAAAGGTGTCATCGGTTTTATCGTCATTACTCCATTTGCGCCAGCTACCGTCAGATTCAACATAAGTCTCGTAATCCCATTCGCGGTACGCCTTCCAGAAATAGGTTTCACCGTCTTCTGACCAGGGGTTACCGTCAGCAAGATAATGGTTTATACCGCCAATGACCCATCCGCCGCTTTTGTAAAGTTCCTCGACGCCTGTATAGGCCTTACGTTCGTCTTCAAAAGTAGGGGACATGAACTTGAAAGCCATCGAGTAATCGCCAGTTTGAGTACCGTAATTACCCCACAAAATCCAGGCATCCATCGTCTTACGCATGCCCTCTAGAGACTTTTCGTTGTAGCCGTCTTCCGGAGCATTGGGTTTCGGTACATTCTGTGCTGGACCGTATTTATCAGCAGGGCGGTACTCGCCATCGGGTGCTTTTGATCCGCCCGAGTAGCCTCGGACAGTAGACGGGGTAGCGCTTGCCGAAGGCGACTCCGACACCGCTACAGACGCCGAAGCCGTTTCGCTCGGCGCTGCTGAGGCGGTGGCTGCCGCCTCGTTATTAGCCTGCTGACTGCAGGCCGCAAGCAGGGTGCTCATGCCCAGGAGTGCACCGCCGTTCAACAACGCTCGACGAGTAAGAAAAACGGAAGTCATGGAAGTAGATTCCTTCTATCGGTGTGGTGTGAATGGGGGATGCTGATTAGAAAGCGGAAGATAGAGAAATTCTCGAAGCAAGAATAAGAATTCTTGCGATACTAATAAGTGCTTTATATTTCCTATTTAGTCATCTACTTGTTCAAAATCGATAATCTTCCAGCCCTCAGAGGTGTACTTGAACGAGAACTTCCACGTGTCGTCATCCTTTCTGTCATTCTCGTAAGACTTCCAATCACCGTTAGGTTCAATGTACATAACGTAACCCCACTCCCGGTACGCCTTCCAGAAGTAAGTCTCCCCCTCGATCCAGGGGTTCCCGTCAGCAATGTAGTGATCAAGTCCCGCGATAATCCAGCCGCCTCGCTTGTAGAGGGCTTCAAGACCTTCGTAGGAGTCTAGTAGTTCGGTAAAGCTGCTATCAACGAATTTGCGTGCTTGGCTGTAGTCTCCGGTTTGGGCGCCGTAGTTGTTCCATTCAATCCACGCGTTGAGTGTTTTGCGTAGACCTTCATTGGATTTTTCTCGGTATCCGTCCTCAGGTGATGCAGGTTTCGGAACGTTTTGTGCCGGACCGTTAGGGTCAGCTCCGCGGTACTCCCCGTCAGGTGCCTTTGAGCCGCCGGAGTAGCCGCGGGTAATGACCGGGCTCGGAGTAGCTGATGCAGAAGAGGCATCGGAAGCCGCCGTAGAAGCTGAAGCGGAAGTCATTTCGCTCGGCGTGGCGGAGGCGGTCTCGCTCGGTGCTGCCGAGGCGCTCGCCTCATTAGCCGCCTGCTGGCCGCATGCCGCAAGCAGGGCACCAAGACCCAGAAGGGTACCGCCGCTCAACAGTGTGCGGCGGTTCAAAATAACGGAAGTCATGGAAATACATTCCTCGTATCGGTGTGATGTGTGAATAGGGGGGGGGCTGGCTAGAAACCGGAAGACTAACCAACCGAAGAGAAGAACCCCGATAGTCGAGAAGCCACATGTGTTTCGAAAAGCCACCAAAGAAGTGGCTTCTCGGCGAACATGTGGCTTCTCAGCATAAGACCCACGGGCTTTACATGTCGGGCCAGTCGCGGTGCAACGAATACTCCGTGTCCCCGTCACCATTGTCATTCAGGTGCCAGCGCTGACCAGTGCGGATATCAGCCTTACGCAACCTGGGGTTCGGGTTGTCCGGCTTACCCATCGTGGGGTCGTTCTTACAGCCCCAACGAGTGTCGTCATAACTGCAGTCACCAGCCACGCGGCCCACATCAACCCACCACACACGCACCAGCAGCGGGTCACTGGTCGCCTGCGGGGTCACCATCATCATCTGCCACGGGCCACCGTCCACACGGAAACGAGCCGTGTAGTGCACGGTCGCGTACGCGTGGAAGTTACCCGAACGCTGGTAGGCGTAGCTGGTATCCGTCTGCCTCGGACGCTCACGCGGGTAGGTGGTGACCGGTTTGCCCGCGGTGTAGTGGGTGTCTGTATCACCATTGCCGTACTCGATGACATAGGAGGAGGGCATGAGCTCAATTTCGACGTGTCCGGCGAGCATGTCTGCTTCCAGACGGTAGGGGCCGCCATCGTCAACGTAGAAGTTGACCTGATCGCCCTTGTACACGTTGGGGTCGCCTTCTGTTCGGCCGGTGCCTGCGGGGTTGTTGTAGGACTGGTGCAGGGTCGGCTTGCCGGGCTCTAGCGACTGGGCAGCCTCAATGATCTGCGCCATCATTTGCTCCCAGGTCGGGCCGTCGTTTGCCTTGGATTTAGTGTCCTGAACAGCCTTGATGTCTGAGGGGATGCAGTTAGCACTGGTGGGGCTCTTCATTGGAAGACCGCGGTCTTTGAACCCTACATCACTTTCAGGGCTGAGGTTGGTGTGTTTATAGATACCGACTTTTCCTCCCGGGGTTACGCAGTAAAGGACACCGGGGTTATTTTTGGAAGAGTAGACATCAAAACCATTGGGGTTGTGGCTCTTTTCCCACTCATGGACTTGGGTTTTTGCTTTTTCAATTGCTTCTGACTCTTGTTTTTGACGATGTGTACTTCCTCCAGAAGAATTTTTACCATTTGCACGAACTGTGCTCTCGGATGAAGCGTTGGGACTTTTGTTGACAAAAATTGTTTCACATACTTGAGCAGAGTTTGGGTTTTTTGCTGCGCACTCAGAGTAGGACTGAAATTCCCCTTCTACAGCCCATGAGATATTTGAAAATGAACATATTATCGCTAATGATATAGCCGAAACTTTAGTAAAATTTTTCATTTTAGTATTATTCTTTGACCAGGGTAGTAGATTCTACAAGCCAGCGCTCGCCGTTGTGACTCAATTTAATATCCCACATATTATTTGCGTCCTTTTCATTTTCAAAACTCTCCCAGCTACCATCTGGCTCAACATACATAACAAAATCCCACTCGCGATAAGCGCGCCAGATATAGGAAATACCATCTTCAGACCACGGGGAACCATTAGCTTTAAAATTGTGTATGCCACCAATAACCCATCCACCCTTCTCATAGGTTGAAGAGATTTTCTTATTGAACTCAAGTTCTTCCTTGAAAGAAGGGCTAATAAACGTATTAGTGACGGAATAATCGCCAGTCTGGATCGAGTAGTTTCCATGAAGAACCCAAGCTCGAATGGTCTTCTCCAAACCAGAGATAGACTTCTCGCGATACCCCTCTTCGGGAGCCGGAGGCTTGGGCACGTTCTGTGCAGGCCCCTGCCAATCAGCCTTACGGTACTCCCCATCGGGCGCCTTTGAGCCGCCCGAGTAGCCGCGGACGGTAGAGGGGGTAGCGCTCGCCGAAGGTGACTCAGATACTGCGGCAGAAGCCGACGCCGATTCGCTCGGCGCGGCGGAAGTCGTGGCTGCCGCCTCGTTATTTGCCTGCTGGCCGCACGCCGCAAGCAAGGCTCCAAAGCCCACAAGTGCGCCGCTGCCCAGCAGGGTGCGGCGATTAAAGATGGTCGAGTCCATAGAAGGTACGCTCCTATCATCGGTGATGGTGTGAATATGTGCATGTCGGGCCGTTATTCACAGGTTGCATTGACTGCCGGAAGAAAAACAGCCCCGTAGCGCGCCCAACAAGCGCATCAATGCGCTATGGAACGCTACAGTTACCACCCTACCGCATGTTTGCGGTCGTTTGCACTCTTTTGAGGATGATGACGGTGGTTGGTCAATATTCGGGCTTCTCAATGTTTTATGCATCAAATATCTTTGCGCCCGCGGAAGCACCACCTCAGCAGAATTTGTGCCATGGTTTAGTGTCTTCGACCATGGCTTTTAACTACGACCAAAGACGCTAACCTATGGCACAAATCCGCAACTCATGACCGGATCCCCATCTGTGACAGATGGGCGGGCTACACGGCGAGCGCATACATGTCGCGGAGGGCCTCTTCTGCCTCGTCGAGGGCGTATCCGCTCTGGCAGAGCGCGTCGCAGCCGTTACCATAGCGGAGGCCGGCGAGGAACTCGCGGTCGGTCACCTCCGGCAGGTACACCATGAGGTATTCGCCGTTGTCAGTGAAGAAGTCGTCAATATTGACGGCGTCCTGACCGGAGCAGAAGGTGCGGAAGTCTTCATCGCTGTAGTAGCCATCCGTGTACATGGGTTTCTCCTTTGGTCGTTCGATGGAGGAATGAGAACGCGTCATTGTTCTCTACAGCCTAAGGTACGGGGCACCCCTGACAAGATAAGGGGCTGCACCGCCCGTGCCGGAGAAAACACACAAAAATATTGTGTGACGAGGGGTTTTCTGAGGCGCGCTCCCCCGCCGCACGGAAGATTAGGTGCGGATGGGCCTGCCTCCCGTGCGCCGTTGTCCCGTCTCCCACACACCGCACGGGAAATTCGGTCATGGGTTACGGACTTCGACCATGGGTTAGTGACTCTGGGCTGGGGTTTTAACCCCCACCAAAGTCACTGACCCATGACCGGAAATCGGTGCTGTGCAGAGGGGGTAGATTACACGGCGGGTAGCTGACTGTTTCGATAGGTTGCTGTCTTTACTGCGGGTTAAAGACCCACGGCGAAGACACTAACCTATCGAAGGACCCCGTTCCTCCTCCCCTATGAACGGCGAAAAGCCACATGTGTTTCGAGAAGCCACCAAAGAAGTGGCTTTTCGAAACACATGTGGCTTCTGGGCAGATTACCTCTGGGCGGAATAACCCTGGGCAGATAACCGTCGGCTAGCCGCCGCTACATTCGGGTCTACTCACCCCTCAGGAATGACGCGACCTTACCCCAGAAACCCTTCTGGTTTCCAGTGTTGCGGGTGCCCGTGGGGGTCGGCTGGAAAACCGGACGCTGCTGGCTCGGCGCTTCCTGCTGATACGCGGGGTTCTGCTGATACGCCGGGTTCTGCTGGTACTGGGGAGGCGCCGGCTGGTACGGGTAGTTCGCCTGCGGGTGCTGCGGGTTCGGCTGGTAGCCCTGCGCCTGGTACGCGCCTGCCTGAGGCTGAGCACCCGGGTGGTAGTGGGCATCGGGTCGGTACGGGGATTCTGCGCGGTGCGGGGCGTCCGCGTAGCCCTGTGCCTGGTATCCCTGCGGGTTCTGGCGGTACTCAGGGCTCGGCTGAGGAGCCTGCTGGTACGCGGGTTCTGCATGATTTGCCGCCGCCTGGTTCGCCGCGGGGCGCGGCGGGTTAGAGTACGCGGGGCGCGGGTTCGGCTGCTGCGGCTGGGCAGGTGCCGAACGCTGTGCGGGAGCCGGGCGCGCCTCCTGAGCAGGACGAGTAGCGGGTGCAGGCTGAGCGGTAGGTGCCGGACGCTCCGGGCGGGCCTGTTGTACACGCTGTCGCGGCTGGCCGCTAGGAACCTGCAAGTGCGACCCCTCAGGAACGCCACTCTGCTCCGCAAGATCCTGAACAACGAACGCCGAGCTGAAAAGCATGTCCTCCATGGTCCACTCAAGCGGCGGCTGTGCGTTCGGTGCCAGCTGCAGCTTGTCCAGTTCGCGCAGGTGCAGGGCGAGCACATCCACCATGTAGCTGATGACGGCGAGGTTCGGCTGCTCCCCCAGGTTCTTCGGGTAGGCGAAGTGGTAGATGTAGGTGTTGATGTTCTGCCGCTTTTCCAGGGCTTTCGCCGCCTTCTCAACGGGGACGCCGCCGCAGGTAAGATCCGAGAGGCTGTCGAAGGTTGCGGGGCCTTCAGAGGCACGCACGGTCAGCGGACGCGAGGGGTCCACGGCGGACTGCTTCGGCCAGAAAATGCCGGGTCGGAATGCCATCTGCAGGCTGTTGTTGACGACGATTTCCTTCTCGGGTCGCCAGGGCTTCTCGTGGTCCACGATGTACTTGCGCGGCATGGCGAAGGTGGTGAAGGAGCACGCGAGGCTCTGCAGCTCCTCCCCTGCCGGTGAGGTGCTCAGAATGTATGCTTTGGCGCGGTTCCAGGTTTCGCTGTTACGCATCTTGTTGACGAACATGGACAGCTTCGTCATGAACCCGTCGACTTTGACGGTGGGTGCGTCGGCGGTAATCAGGTAGATCCGCGCCGTGCCGTAGAGCGAGGAAAGCGCATACTTCTTGTTCGATTCGCCGAAGTTGGTGCCCATGATGAGGTGGCAGGTGGGCGGGTTGACCGGTTCGCCGTCGTAGTAGGGCGTGTAGTCGAAGCCCATGTCGATGACCTGGCAGGCTTCTGCGGCGGCGTGGATGCTGTCGAGGGTGAGCGTCTCGTTGGTGGGCGTGCCGTCCGCGTTGCTGAACGCGATGAAGGCGGCCGTGTAGCCATAGGCTGCGCTCTTGGGCTTGTCCAGGGCGAAGGTGTTGCATCGCGGGTGGTGTGCGGCGTACTGCTGCTGGATGTGTGATACGGCGTTGTGCGGCATGTTCACTCCTTGGGGTGTGGTTGTTTATCGGATTCGATTGTGTGGGTGTGTGATGTGTTTTACTGTACGCTACTCCCCTGACAGGCTAAGCGGGCAGGGGTGCTTTTTTCGCGATAAATCGCGATGCGGTGGCTGTACTCCCACCGGCGAGCGCGCTCTCAGCGGTGAGTTTGGCGGGCAGCGAGCATGGTGGCGGGCGGAGGGGCGGCGCATCCAACTGTGCGGGTGCGCCGCGCCCTGTGTTTTACCGGCGCTTGTTTTACCGGCACTTTAGCCTGGCGGGCTACTTGCCGCGGCGGCGCTTAAGCTCCCGGCCCCAGACGAGCACAATGTCGATTCCAAGGACCCCGTACTCGTACTCATCGAGAGCGGCCTGGACTGCCTCGGTGTTCACCGCGTACCAGTCGTCGGGTAGCGAGTCGATCCATGCTTCCCAGTCTGCGATGCGCCAGTTGTAGGTTCGTTCCATGAGGTCCACGAAATCGTCGCCTCCAAGTTCTTCGGGGAACTGGGAGTACCACAAGGAGTCCGACTCACTGTTCGGCCGTTCTTCTCGAAAATTAACGAACTGACGCCAGTTCTTCTTCGTGATGATAAAGGATTCTTCCCCGTCAGGACCGAACTTTTCCACGGTGCCCACGTACGAATTGGTTTTAACGCGCTCCCAGAAGGTCGGCACGTCAATCTCACCACGCTTGAGCAGATCAGCCAGGTACTCGATACGGTCATGCTTGGGGCCAAACGCCCCGCGGGGAAAACCGTCGCCGAAGGGCAGCAGGCGGCCGGCGCGGTAGTCCTCCATGTTGATGGTCTCCCAGGAGAAGCCGTTGATTTCTTCGTACTGGTCGTCGTCAAGGCAGGGGTACCGTTCGTTGTCATACACGAGTCGTAGAAGTTCGATGGAACCGCGTTCGCCTTCGTAAGCGAAGTTATCCAGCTGCACCTCACGCACGTATTCTTCCTGCGCTTCGTTCAGATAGTACTGACCATCCTTGCGGCGGAAGTTGAGCTTCTTGGTTTCGGTGCCGTTCTTCAGTTTTGCCTTATGGATGTTGACGGCGTGTTCGATCATCCACTGGCTCGGGTCCAGTACGTATGCGAGGCGAAGCTGCGTCTCGTACGGGGTGATGATGTTCAGGGTGCGCAGCAGTTCTTCGCACCCGTCGGGGTCTTCCCAGTACATGTTTTCGCCGAGGTACTTGAGCTTGTCGTCAAGGGTCATCTTGGGGATTGCGTCCCGCAGGGTCTGTGCCCATTCGGCGGCTTCTTCGTCGTCGGGGTCGGCTTCTACTTCTGCTTCGACCTTCGCCAGTTCCGATGCCATGTAGGTGTCGATGTTGAAACGCTCCGTGTACATCGGCTCCATAGCGTCGCAGCGTTCCTTGTTGATCTGGCGACGCTTCTCTTCCAGGGCCTGGTAGTACTCCAGGTCGTCCAGGGTCTTCTGCTGCTCTTCGGGGGTGAGGCTGTTCCAGTACTCTTCCTCAGCAATACGATCCTGCTCATCCTCATCAGGGGCGGGCTGCTGCGGCAGGCGAAGTTCACCGGGGCGGCCGTACTGTCCGGTGCCGAAGGCGTCCAGGGTGATGGCGCCGTGCTTCTCTTCGCGCAGCGGGTGGTCACTGTTCAGCCACGCGCGGGCCTCGCTGATGCTGATGGGCTTGGTCAGGCGGTACAGGCGCACCTCCTGGTTCAGGTCGTCCAGGCGCATCTTCTGCTGCTTGAAGGAATCACGAGCTTCCTTCTCATTCAGGTACACGTAGATGTAATCGCCGCATTCCTGCCACCAGGGTGCGTCCAGGCGCGGGTCATCCCAGATGAGTTCCTTGCCGTCCTTGCGCTTGTACCGCGGGCGGCCCTTCGGAGGGTTGTTCACCTCCTTGCGTCCTCGGTTCACGTGCACGAGGTAGCCGTACACGCCGGGCTCGCCCTCCAGTTCGTTCTTAAGGGTAATGTCAGTATCCAGCTTCTCGACAACCCAGTGCTTCTCATCGTTGAAGTAGGCGATTTCTTCGTCGGTCATGTTGTCGAAGAGGGAGCAGTCGAAGAGCATGCGCGGGTCGGTGAAGGATTCGTAAGGGGCTGCATCGCCGAATGCGTCCCTCACGTAGCTGGGGAGGTCCTTGGGCATGCCCTGGCGGCGCCACTTATAGGGGTGGACGGTCAGGTCCTTGTCCCAGGGGGTTTCGCCGGTGATGCCGGGGGCTCGACGCTGCATGAGTTCGGCGGAGAGGTCCTTGCCGTTGACGACGACGCGGTAGTCCTTTTCGAGCCTCTCGTAGGAGTAGCGGGCGCGGGCGTTGCGTTCGGCGTGGTACTTCTTCTGGTAGGCCTTGTAGCGGGCTTCGGCTTCGGGGCTGCGTGCCATGGTGGGGGTCCTTTCTCTCGGGATGCGCTGGGAGGCTGCGGTGCTCTCGGCGCGTGGGCTTCGGTGCTTCTGATTACAGAATAGGAAGGACCCCTGACACGATAAGCGAAACGGGATTTACCCGGGGGTAAAGCACGGGCCACCCACAAGAACGGCGAAAAGCCACATGTGTTTCGAAAAGCCACCAAAGAAGTGGCTTTTCGAAACACATGTGGCTTCTGGGCGGGATATGAATCCGGCTAAGACTCTTCTCCAGCAATAACCTGCAGGTTCTGAATACCGCCCTGGTTCACAATATCTAGAGCCAGAGCACGCAACGGCGGCAAGACATCTTCAATCGGTGCCAGCGGATCAATAAATGTAGACACCGGCTGAAAACGATTAATGGGTTCAGAGTAGCTTTCAGGCATAAGATTCCCCGTGACCCCTTCAGAGGTCCTCACCAAAATTGGTCTATTAGTATCACCTACCAAACCAACACGAATGCGGAATCCCCCAAACACACGGCGTTCTTGTGCATGTTCCCGAAGAAGGGAGAAGAAATCTATTAGCGCACCCTCAATATCTCGGGACATACAATGATTACGTTCTCCGACTGGATATTGGTCCGAAGGGGCTGACTTGTTGTATACACCCCCGAGCTGATAGGCTCCCAACAAAGTTCCATCATCGTGCAGGTATTTGCGATATTTACCAGCGGTTGTTTGCGGTAAGTTTCGAATCACCCACCGGCGCATTCCTTTAACGCGTTCTCCTTGAGTCCAAATAAAAGTAAAGTTAGTATAGGTTTTTCCTTCGTTTGGATAATTTCCTCGCTGTGAAGCCATAAAGTATGGATATATACCCGGGGTAGTATACCGCATACATGCATTCCTGCCCGCTGAATCTGGAGAACTACTAGGGGTAACAGGAACAGCTGCAATGGCAAGGAAGACTCCTTGTTCAGGGTTGGCTTCATAAGAGCAGAGAGCATCTGCCGCCTGTTCAAAGTACCCCTGTAGAGTCTTTTCCTGTTCGACGCCACGCTGGAAACGCTCACGGAAACCGCGCTCAATATCCCGATAGGTCATCGGTTTTGTATGGGGGCCGTTACGGCGTGGAGCAGAAAAATTATTCTTCTCCGCCCGAGCAAAATGGGGAGCATCCACCGAATCCGGAATATGCATTAGTACAAGATATTTTTCATCCGGGTTTTCTCCACAAGAAATTTTATTGAACTCCAGGCCTACAACCGGAGGGTCAACTTTGGTATAGGCAATATTCAACATCTGCTGTTCTTCTGTAGCAGTCCATTCACAAGGGTGTATAGATCCAGCAATATCGGATGCTCCTTCGCCCACACCATAAATAATCCATCCGCCGCCGCTATTCGCCATAGCAGCGATATCCTTAGCGACTTCTTGCTTAGATTTATCAGCCTTGAGATCTGGAACAACTCGTTTCATATCGAAATCTGCAGTCTCTTCCAGGCCTGCCTCAATAGCCTTTTCAATAAGCTCCAGCGTAAGATTCCCAGGTTCCAAGCCCAGGGCGCGGTGAATGGGTGTAAACATTAGAACTCCTTATCAAAACAGGAAATACCCATAGAATCTGAGTGCTATCCGCCCTCAAACCTCAGTATAGATTCATTACGAAATTTCTGCCCCTGAATCGGTCAAATTGTGCAGGTATGCGGGAGGGCTGCATGCTCGCCGAGAATAACTCAGCCAGCACACAGCCCTTCACCTATCAAATCAGCTACTTAGCGGTTCGCCTGCGAGCGCGAGGCTTCTTAGCCGGCTTCGCGGCTTCCTCCGCCGCAGTCAGCTCCTGATAGCGCTCAAAAAGAATCTTCAAACGCGCCTCATCAGAAGAACAACGACGAGTCGCACCAAAAGCGACATCCACCGCAGAATCCAACTCATCATGCGCCGCACGCAACGCCGGATCCATCGTCGCCAACGAAGCATACATATCAGCCAGCGACACCGGCTCACCCGCACGCTCCTCAATCGCCTCACGCGCCGCCAACACCTTACGGCCCGCAGCAATCACCTTACGACGCTGCTCCTCAGAAATCTGCGGCAACGGAAGGTTATTCCACACCACCGTATTCGAGAATCTCAAATCAGACTTCAACTGACCACCGACAGTACGTTGCCAGATGATAAACATCGAAGAAGAAATCAGACCAAAGAGGAAACCATCAGGGTCGAGCGCAGTAAACGTTGCATTGCTTGCAATAGTGTCTGCAGAAAAACGCTTAACCGTAAAAATCGGACGATTCGCAGATACCACAGACGGGATGCACACATACGGCTCTACAGGGCGCGCCTTATTCGGACGCATGAGATGCGGAATATCGCGAAGCTTATATGCGTCTCCCTTCTGAGGCTGAGCAGAACGCCACTCGCGGTTAGCCTCCACGCGAGCACTCAGCACCGGGCTCGAAGCAATTTCCTCTTCCGAGGCATCTTCCAGCCACAGGCACCAGCGTTCCAGTCCCTGCACCAGCTCCTTAGCACCAACGAAAGGACGCAGATAACGGACCGCCACCGGGTCAGCGGCAACCACCGGGTAGTCCTCCACCTCAACAATCAGATTTCCACCATCCGTCGGCTGGCTTCCACGCACCACCTCAGGAATCAAAGAAGACAGAGGCTTAGATCGTTTCTCCGCCAAGACGTTCGGGCCCTCCACCAGGTAGGCGTTCAGAGCATGAACCGGTTCCTGCTCTACCGTTCGGCGAGTCGACCAATCATAGTCAAAAACTCGAACAGTGCGAGACTTCTCCGGAGCAGCTGAACGAGTAAAGCCCGTAATCACGCAGTGCACGGCAGCCTTACCCGCGGCCTCAGAAACCCACGGGAATGTACGATAGGCAAACTTAATACGCCAGCCATCACGGAACAACGGCGCAAACAGCGAAGCAACCGGCTGACCCTGAACAATCGAATTCGTAGACACGAAGGCAAAATCACCAGGAACTACCTTCACATCCAGCGCTTCAGTCTGCTCCTGCAATGTCTTCAGATAGCGAGCAGCCTTAGCCAACCACGCCGTCGCAAAATCCAGGTAGCCAGCATAGTCATCGCCCCACGCCAAGCGCATACCCTGGTCCTGAGCATCACCCTTCTTCGCCTGACCGACGAAAGGCGGGTTACCCGCAATGTACACGCGCACGCCGTCCGCTACGTCCTGCGCGGTCACCGGCAGAACCTTTGACCAGTCACGATCTACACGCTCACCCGAGGCAGGGTTAACCTCAGTCAAGGCATCGCCCTCAAGAATGTGGGCGCTATGGCTCAGAGGAAGACGCACCGGGGCGTAGCCAAAATCCTCCATCATCTTCTGATCCATCTGACGCTCGACCAAGAACATCGCGGTGCGCGCAATCGACGCGGGCCACGGATCAAGCTCCAGGCCATAGAAATTATCGATAGTCACCAGAGGCTCAATCGAGCGGGCACGCTTACGCACGTCCTCACTCACGCCAGCCTTACCCACGACCAGCGAGCTCAATTCGCTCTCATCAATCTGACCCAGATTACGTAGACGGACCAGGACGTCCAGCTCCAGCTTACGCATCTCACGGTACGCAATGATGATGAAGTTACCACAGCCACACGCAGGGTCAATGAAGCGGATATTCGCCAGTTCACGGCGCAGGTTACGCAGACGAGTCACCTCATCTGACTTCTCCTCTGCCCCCGTGAACTTATCCCGCAGCTCGTCCAGGAACAGCGGGCCAAGGGTCTTCAGCACATCCTCCTCCGAGGTATAGTGCTCACCCATCTCACGACGAGTCTTCGCGTCACGCACCGACTGGAACATCGAACCGAAAATAGCCGGAGAAACCTTCGACCAATCACGCTCCGAAGTCGCCAACAGCTGCTGACGGAACGTCTTCGCCACCGCACCGCTCATCTCAGCAGGAAGCGGCACCGCGTCCGCAAACATGCCACCGTTCACGTACTTAAAACCAGACAGATAATCCGGAGCATCCGCCACAGCCGAGGTACCCGAAGGCTTCTTATTCAACAGGCCAAAAAGCTCATTCAAGCGCTGAGCCAGATCCGTACCCTCCTGATGGGTGCCACGAATCATCCGCTCAAACGAGTTCGCATCCTCAGACTCAGACCACATCTGCGTATCATCAGCAAACAGCAAGAACAACAGGCGCGCCATCACCGTCGAAATCTGAGCCTCCGACATGCCAGCCTTCGCCAACGACTCAAAAAGACCCGCCATCTGGTTCGACGCAACACGAGTCTCATTCACCGTCTCAACATCAAAACCACGACGCATACGGTCCAAAAGACCCAGAATCGACACGCCATTCGCAATGTCATCAGAGGTCAGATACAGCAGAGCACAACGCTCCAACAGCGCCTCAACCTGAGCCTCATCCGTCACCAACAGCTCATGACGAGTCAAACGCGACGACGAAGCGCTCGGCCAACGCCACACCTGACGCGGCGTAAAACCAACACCCTCCTGCACAAAAATGCACAGGCGGTGCATGCTCAACGCACGCAACGTGCGGTCAACCTCAAGCTGCGAAGTGTTCGACGGAATACGGTCCACACGGCACACCCACACCGGAATGCCCGACTGCACCGCCACACACTCCACGTTCAACACGCCAGAAGGAACCAGCGGGTCATCCACCTTCACAGTCTGAAACGAGGAATCTCCCAAATCCGAGTCATCCCAGCCCAGAGATTCCCTAAAGAAATCACCCAGGCGACCCTCCACCAGGTACGAACGCGCCTGGTCCAGGTCATCATCAGGCCACACAACAGCCATAAAAATACTCCTTCACAAGAGAATAGTGAACCAACCGATTCACAGAAAAACTACACACAGCCCCGCGGTGCGAGACGCTTCACCGCGCCCCGCACCACAGGCCATAGCACCCACCAGGGCGCACTAATGCACGGGATTCTTCCCCTCAAAATCAGGATCCGAAATCGCCAACGAACACACCACGCGTGCCATCTGCATATCAGATTCCTTCACCAACAACTCATCATCTTGCTGCATGCGCAACAACGCATCCAACAAAGAGCGGTTATCCGCCTTACGGCGCAGCATACGGCGAAGCTCAGACTCAGCCTGACGACGCAGCGGGTAATGGTACAGCTTATCCAGCACCTTCCGCTCCCGCTCCTGCAGTTCCAAAGTATCCAGCGAAGCCGTGTTATCAGCCCCGTAGAAACGGCGGAACACCTGACGGCGCACACCACGCAGATTACCGTGCGTCGTGCCCTCCTGCCGCAAAACATACTGAGTCAACTTCTGCTGCAGGTCATAATCCTTCGGATCAGTTTCCTGACTCGGCGTCGAATACTCCGCATAGAACAAGCCCAGAGCCTTCGCCGGCGGCACCATGCTCTCCTTCGTGCTGTCCGTAGCCGGGTCATACGACCTCACCGCAAACAGGTCAATCTCAGAGTTCGTGCGCACATACGACACCATCAAAGCATTATCATCCGCCGGATGAACAGCCGACTCACCACGCAACGCGCGAGTAGCCAAACGCTTATCCTGCATCTTCATAATCCGCTCAGCATCCTCAGGATACTTCTTCGCAAAATCAGCCCAACGCTCAGCAGCCTCAGACACCGCGTCAATACCCTCTTCATCAGGCTCCGAGCTATCCAGATTGCCCGAGTAGAAATCCTCAAGAGTACGAGCCGCAGCATCATCAGAAGACATATCAGTAAAGAACGCCTGATCAGCCCCAAAAGCCTTAGCGGCAGACTCCAAACGCTCACGAATACGCGAACGCAACTTCAAAGTCCTCTCCACCGTCTGATGCGAAATCAGATACACGTTCACCTCATGATGAATCTGACCCACACGGTCCACACGACCCGCACGCTGAATCAGACGAATAATCGCCCACGGCAAGTCATAGTTCACCACCACGTGAGCATCCTGAAGGTTCTGACCCTCAGACAGCACGTCGGTCGCTACCAGCACACGCAGCTCATCAGAACCGTTCTGGGCAGGAGCCTCCGCATCAGATGCCTGCTCCGTCGGCACACGGTTCGACACCGGCGAGAAACGACGAGCATACGAAGCCGGATCATCAGTATCACCAGCCACCGCCGCCACATTCTCAACGCCCAGCTTCCGCAGGCCCTCAGCAATGTAGTACGCAGTGTCCTTATACTCCGTGAACACCAACACCTTATCGTTCGCGTGCTTCTGCTCAATCAAATCACGCAGAGCATGCAGCTTCGAGTCAGTCTCAACCTGCCACATGCCAAAACGCCTCAGCATAGCCTTAATCAGCTCGCTATCATGCTGCAAATCATCACGCAGACGAGACGTAAAGACCTTCGAGGAAACCCACCTCGTCTGAGCCGGTGCACTCTGAACCAGGCTCTCATACATCTGCTCCAGGTTTCCGCCCAGGTCCTGAACCTGCAGGCCATCCACAGACTCAAAATCAGCCGCGTCAGAACCTTCCAGACCCAACTGGTCATCCGAGAAACTACCCGTCGGAACGCTCAGCTGATGGTCAATCGCATAAATCCACAGCTCATTACGAATCAACTGACGAGTCAACGACTGAATAAACGAATAACCCGAAGAGCTCAAACGCTTATACAGGCCCGAAAGCACAAAGCCACGCACATTACCGCGACCCGAACGAGCCGCCTCAATAATCGCCCTATCTTCCGGAGAATGGTATGCACTCGGGTTGTCATACCCAGAAATGTCATAACGCGGCAGACGCAAATCCCTCAAATCATCAAGGGTCTGGTCATCCTCCATAAAACGAGCAGGGTCATCAGCCTTAAAACTATGGCTCACCGGCTGCGACACCCAATCCGGATAATAGAACTTACCCGTCGACAGCTCCAGGTAGCTACGCTCCTTCGTCACCAAACCATCAGGAGAAGTCCACATCTCCGTCGGCGCCTGACGCTTCGTGTACGCACGAGTACGACGCACCAGATGGTCACTCATCAGCGTGCGCCAATCCTCCGGCTCCTCAGAAATCTCAAAAGCACGCAGGGTCGACAGGTTACCCTCCAGCTTGTCGAACTTCCTCGGGTACTCCTTCAAACCCGCCTCCGGAATGATGCCCAGGTCAGCATCCTCATCAAGATACAGAGCCAGCTGCGCCTTCACATCACTAAACGACAAGTTAAACGGGGTCGCAGTCAGAAGCAGAACACGCGACTCATTACGCGAGACATACTCCTTAATGGCGCGCCACACCTGCGTATTCTCATTACGCAGATTATGCGACTCATCGCAAATCACCAACTGATAACGCGCCAAATCAGGCAACTCAGCAGCCGCCATCGAATAGCGAACCACCTTACCCACCACGTCATACTCACTCAGATGCTTATCCCACATCTGCTCCAAGTTCTTAGGGCACAACACCAGAACGCGCATATTCTCTTCGTTCTGCAACATCGACGCCACAGCAATCGCAGTCAAAGTCTTACCCAGACCCACCACGTCACCCAGCATCGTGCCGCCACGGCGCATCAAACGGCGCGCCAACGTATGAGCAGCCGACTTCTGGTAATCCATCAGCATATGCTCCAACCGCGGAGAAAGCGCATACTCCTGCTCACCAAAACGAGCATCCTCAGACAGCTCATAGCAGACCTTCATGTACACGTCATACGGGTCAGCCGGCTCAACCCACGACTGATCAATCAAATCAATAATCTCGCGGGTAATATCAAACGACGTACGCTCACGCCACAGCTTCTCAAACCAATTCTTCAACTTCGCCGCATGATCCGAATCAGTCAACTCAACATTGAGCTCCAAATTCGTGTGCAAACCCGGACGAGTAAAGTTCGAAGAACCCACAAAACTCATCACCGGATGCATATTGCCAGGCTTCGGAGTATGCGCAACATACGTCTTACCGTGCAACGCCTGCTTCGTGTACACCTTCATCTGCACACGGCCAGACTCCAAATGTTCCTTCAGAGTCAACAAAGCCTGGCGACGCGAAGAACTCGTACCACCAGCCATCAACTGCCCACGCAAATGCTGAACCAGCTCATCACGATAACCAGCACGCTCATCATTCTTCGGTGCTGAAGACACCGACTCGCCGCGCATCTCCGCCTGCGCCTCACGATGCATCTGCTCCGTAATCGAACGAGGCACCATACCCAGCAGAATACGAGCCACCGGAGTGCCTGGCTCAAACGGAGCTTGACCAATCTCATCAGCGAACTCATCCCACGCGCTCAAGTTCATATAGCCCGTCGCAATATCCAGACGGTCATAGTACTCCATCGTGCGATGCAGCGCGTCAGCAAGCTTCGCGCCCTTACCCTCCCCCTGCGGAAGGTAACCAAGATTATCGTAAATTTCAGCCATGAAAATAACCTTTACATGTGAGTGATTAAAAAGTGAGTGAAAAAACTAGGCAGCCAACAGCGCCTTAGCCAGCTCCAACTGAGCCTTAACCTTCGCAGTACGACGCTTACGGCCAAAAGTCGCCAACACAGCCGACTCAACATCCTGGCCATCATCCATCAACTCAGGATTCTGCTCATAGAAGCGCCAAGCATTCGCAATCTCAACCGGGCTAATCTGGTCAAACTCGCGCACCGCACCATCCACCGAAGGACGGAACTCGCCATACTCCTCGCGCGGCTCTTCAACATGCCACACGAACTTATGCTCATCCACCTGCAGCTCGGGCATACGGTCCGCCAAACGGATAATCCAGTCGCGGTTCTTCTTCGCCAAACGGCTCACACCAAAGCACTGCGCCGCCAAAGTAGCCAAACGATCAGCCTGAACCGGGCCCTCAGCAGACACAATCTCTTCAAGAGCAGCAGACATCTGATCCTTAGAACGCTTACTGCGCAGCGAATCAAAAATATCGCGATCACCCAGCGAAATCGGCTCCCACGGCTCAAACGGGTAACGGCCCTCCCCCACCGCAAGACACAGCGGAGGAACCGAGGAATCAGAGACCGATGCCGGCTGAGAAGCCGAAGCAGGAGCCGCAGGCTGGGCAGGTCGAGAAACCGGTGCCGGGCGAGTAAACGCACCACGAGGCGCAGACACCTCAGTCTTCACCTCACGGGCAGTCGACACAGCCTGACGAACCTCCTCATCCAGCTCACGACGAACCGGTGCCACCTCACCAGCACCAAACAAATCAGCATGCACACGGTTCAGCTGGCTCTCACACCACTCCTGCTGCTCCGGCGCACCCAACGCCTCAAAAAGACGCGCCGCCGAATCGTAGATACGCACCGCATCATTGCGGTTCATATCCCTGCCGTGCATCTTCTTGTTGCGGAAAATACGCAAATCCTGCGCATACGTACCCACGGTACGGCTCGAATCAGGCTCAAATGGGTGCTTCCGCTCCGGAGTACCTACCGGCTCAGTCAGCATACGCAACTGAAGCTGAACGTCTCGCGGGTTGTAACGGCTCAACTCCACCTTGCGCTTACGCTGATCATCCAAGTAAAGCAGAATAGAAACCCAGCCATACTCCTCTACCTGAGACTGGGACATCACCCCCTTCTCCACCACCAAGCGAGTCAGCAGCGGATCAAGCTCACGGCCCAAATACTCCAAACAAGAGAAAGTGTAAGCGTTTGCCTTTTCAATAGACATATAAAAACCATTTCGTTGTATGTGTAGCGGCGACCATTGCCACCACATTCATTATGCCTAATGAGAACGACCTGTGCGTACTGGTTCGTCATTATGGAACCCAACCCGCTTAACAGCGAGAAGCCACATGTGTTTCGAGAAGCCACCAAAGAAGTGGCTTTTCGAAACACATGTGGCTTCTCAACGTAAAGACCAGAAAATAGAAATCCGGCCCGTCTACTCCATCAAGAGTAGCGGGCCGAACGGTTAACTCAAGAGTACAAAAACCAGCACCTCGAATCAACACAGAAGGATAATTTTAAAGAGCCTACGCCTCCGAGGGCTTCGCGCCGGTCAGGCGGTACGCCTTGTACACGCCCGTCACGTTACGGACCACGTTCAGCACGTGCTCCAGCATGAAGCGGTCACCCAGCTCCAGGGCGAAGCGGTCCACCACGGTACGATCCTCCGAAGTGTGCACGCGCGCATCCAGAATGTTCACGCCCGACTCAGAAATCGCACGAATCAGGTCGCTCAGCAGGCCCTTACGGTCCAGCGCCTCCACCTGAATCTGCACACGGTACGTAGCGGTCGGCGAAGACGCCCACTCGACCGTGGTCACGCGCGGCTCCTCGTCAGCGTTACGCATGTTCGGGCAGTCACGGCGATGCACCGAAATACCGTTATAGCGGGTCACAATGCCGATAATGTCATCCGGCGGGACCGGGGTGCAGCAGCGCGCAATCTTCGTCAGCACACCCTCAGCGCCCGGCACAATCACGCCGTTATCGCCAATCGCCTTGCGGGTGGACTTCAGCAGCGTCTCGTCAAAGTCGCTGACCTCAACCTCGGGTGCCGGCTCGTCGCCGCGGTGCACCTCAACGAGGGTGTCAATGACCTGCTTCGGCGCGATCTCGTGCTCACCAATCGCACGGTACAGCGACGCCACATCATTCTTGTGCAGCAGCTGAGCCACCTGAGTCATGATCTCCGGGCTCATCATCTTCTGCAGCGGCAGCTCACTGTTACGCATGCTCTTAGTGAGCATCTCGCGGCCGGCGAGCAGAGCCTCCAGGCGGCGTTCCTTCGCGAAGTACTGGCGGATCTTCGTGCGAGCGCGTGAGGAGCGAACGAACTTCAGCCAGTCCTCGCTGGGGCCGGCGTCCTCGTTCTTCGTGGTCATAATCTCCACGGTGGCGCCGGTGGGCAGGACCGTGTGCAGCGGCACGAGGCGGCCGTTGACCTTCGCGCCGACGGTGCGGTCGCCGACTTCACTGTGGATGGCGTAGGCGAAGTCCACGGGGGTGGAGCCGTTGGGCAGGGCGATTGCCTCACCGTTGGGGGTGAGAACCACGATTTCGTCGGTGTCGAGAGTGTCAGCGAGCGACTCATAGAACTTCTCCGACTCAGGGTTGGAGTTCGAAATCTCGGCAATAGACTGCAGGATGCCGACGTTCATCATCGCCGAAGTCTGGGTGCCCGGCTCCTTCGGGTCCTTCGCGGGCGCGCCGCCACGAGCAGCGACCTTCTCGCCGCGCGACGCCGCCTTGTAGCGCCAGTGCGCCGCCACACCGTACTCAGCTTCCTCGTGCATCTTGTAGGTGCGGATCTGAATCTCAAGCGGCAGGTTGCCCGGACCGTACACGGTCAGGTGCAGCGACTGGTAGTTATTGTTCTTCGGGTTCTTAATGTAGTCCTTGAAACGGCCGGTCATCGACGGCCACAGGGACAGCACGTGGCCGAGCACCGTGTAGCATTCCGCCTCTTCCTCAACCATGATGCGCACGGCAAGGATGTCGTTAATCTCGTCGAAGCTGCGGCCCTTCGTCTTCATCTTCTGATGAATCGAATAGTAGTGCTTCGGGCGGCCCGTCACGGTCGCGTCGATGCCCACCTCTTTCAGGCGGTCCGTAATCTTGGTGCGCGCCTCGTTCAGGAACTTTTCGAGCGCGGGGGTGCGTTCGCCGACCATGCGCACCATTTCGGCGTAAATTTCCGGGCTCATGGCGGCGAAGGACAGGTCCTCCAGCTCCCACTTGATCGTGTTCAGGCCCAGGCGGTGCGCGAGCGGCGCGTAAATCTTCAGGGTCTCTTCTGCCTTCTTCGCGGCAGAAGCCTGCGGCACAAAACGCCAGGTGCGGGCGTTGTGCAGGCGGTCGGCAAGCTTGATGAGCAGCACGCGGATGTCCTTGCTCATGGACAGCACAAGCTTGCGGATTGTCTCGATGGAGGCGTTCTCGCCGTAGGTCATCTTGTCCAGCTTGGTCACGCCGTCGACCAGGTAGGCGACCTCCTCACCGAACTCTTCGGTGAGCTGCTCCATCGTGTAGTCGGTGTCTTCCACCGTGTCATGCAGCAGGCCGGCGGCGAGCACGGGGCCGGTCGCGCCCATCTCCGCAAGAATCGCAGTCACGGCGACCGGGTGGGTGATGTACGGGTCGCCACTCTTACGCTTCTGACCCTCGTGGCAGCGGTTCGCCACCTCGTAGGCACGCTGCAGCACCTGAATGTCCTCATCCGGGTGGTAGCGGCGCACGGCACGCACGACCGGCGCAATCATCGGGGAGAAACGGATGGTGCCGCCGTGCGAATCGGACGCCTCCATCGTGCTGCTGCGGCTACCGAAGACGAGGCGGTTCGGCACACGTCCGCCAGCAGCCATGACGCGGTGCGAGCCGCGTTTCTTCTTTGCGTCAGACGAATCAGTTTCAGGCAGAGGAATCGGGCCAGCGGGCCGAACCGCGGGCTTCTCGGCGGTCCCTGCAGGGTTCTCAGCGTTGGTGTTCACGGCAGGTTCTGCACTCATTCCAGGCTCCTTTGGACGTAACAGCGATGACCTGAGCCCCCGAATCTGCTCGTCGTTGAAAGGCGTGGATGCGGGCGCGCAGTATCTTCTACCTTTATCCTACCCAGCACGCGGATATGAGCCAAAATATGCGCGTAAACTATGCCGCGCTATGACACATTAGGCCGGTGAAATATTAGGCTGGTGTACATGAGGTGGTTCAGCGGGGCATGAGGGAGGCGCTACTCCCCCGGTTCTGCTGCCCCGCGCCGCCGCGGGAGCAAACCCGCGGGCATAAACCAGCGGGCACGCTAAAGGGGAGCCGACACCTTTCGGTATCGACTCCCCTATCGTTAGCAACGCCAGTAGCGCTGGCGGAACGCTGGCTAACCGTTCAAGTTCACGCGGTGAATCTCAATGGTTGCACGTGCCGGCTTCTTAGCGGGCTTCTCGGCTGCGTTGTCCGCATCGGTCGCCTCGTCGGCAGAGTCCGCAGACCTGCTGGACTTCTCAGGCTTAGAAGCCTCGGCGGGCTCCTCCGAGCCCTCAGCATCGGCCTCGTCAGCATCCTCAGCGTCCTTGAAGTTGCCGCTCTCCACCTTCGCGGTGTGCTCACGAATCTGGGGCTCGCCCAAACGCAGCGAAGCATACAGCGGCGCAGACACGAACAGCGTACCGAACATGCCCACCAGAATACCCACGAATAGCGACAGGGACAGGTCCTGCAGAGTACCCGCACCCAGGATGAACGCACCAATGAACAAGATCGCGCCCACCGGCAGAACACCCACAATAGCGGTGTTAATCGAACGGACCAGAGTCTGGTTCACCGCCAGGTTAATCTGCTCGGCAAAAGTCGTGTCGCGGCGTTCCAGCACATCCTCGGTGTTCTCACGGATCTTATCGAACACCACCACCGAGTCGTACAGCGAGTAGCTCAGAATCGTCAAGAAACCAATAATCGCACTCGGAGTGATCTCGAAGCCGAACGCGGCGTACAGGCCAACCGTCACCACCACGGTGAAAAACAGGCCCGCAATAGACGCCAGCGACATCTTCCAGGTGCGGAAATAGAACGCCATACCAATCAGCGCAAGCACCACAAACGCGACCAGACCCCAGAACGCCTGACGGGTCACATCCGCACCCCAGGTCGGGCCCACAAACGAGGAGGTCACGTCATTCTCAGAAACGCCGTAACCCTCCTGCAGAGCCGCCTTCACCTGCAGAGTCTCATCATCGCTGAGCTTGCTCATCTGGGCACGAATCGTACCCGGCGCAATATTGGTCACGCGAACATCCGAAGCGTCCTTCGCCTTCTCGTGAATGATGCGCTCACCCGTAGCAGTATCAACGTGCGCGGTCTTCGAGACCACGAACTCCGAACCGCCACGGAAATCAATACCCAGGTTGAAGCCGCCACCAACAGCCGGAATCAGAACCGAAACCGCCATCAGCACAGCCGCAAGCAACAGCCACAGGCGGCGCTTACCCACGAAGGGGTACGAGCGGGCACCCGAATGCAGGTCATTACCGAAGCGGGCAAAAGCATTAGGTTTCACATCGGTAGCCATGCTTAGCTCTCCTTCTTCTCATCAGAAGCAGACTCGTCAGCCTCAGCGGCAGCACGCTCTGCACGGCGACGCTCAGCGATGCTCAGCTGCTTCTCCTCCGGGCTGCGGAGGCGACCGGCACCACGGTACAGCGGCGTAGCGCCCAGCGACTCAGGCGACAAGCCCGAGTGTCGGTGACCCTCACCGAAGTAGCGGGTATTCGCCAGCAGAGTCAGCATCGGGTGGGTGAACAGGTACACCACCAGAAGGTCGGCGATTGCGGTCAGGCCCAGCGTGAACGCGAAGCCCTTCACCGAACCCACGGACACCACGTACAGTACCACGGCGGCCAGCAGGTTCACGGCCTTCGAGGCCAGAATCGTGCGGGATGCGCGCTTCCAACCGTGGTTCACGGCCGAGGGAATCGTGCGGCCCGCACGGATCTCGTCACGGATACGCTCGAAGTAGACGATGAACGAGTCAGCCGTAGCACCAATCGCCACAATCAGACCCGCCACACCAGCCAGGGACAGGCGGTAGTTCAACGCCCAACCCAGCAGCACAATCGCCTCATACGAGATGATGCCAGCCACAACCAGCGACATCATCGTGACAAAGCCCAACAGACGGTACTGGAACAGCGAGTACACGAACACCAGCAGCAGACCAATCAGGCCGGTCAGCAGACCCACACGCAGCTGCTCCGAACCCAGGGTCGCAGAAATCTGCTGCTCCGACTGGATTGTGAAGCTAATCGGCAGGGCACCGTACTTGAGCTGATCGGCGAGAGCCTTCGCCTCCTGCTCGGTGAAGTTACCGGTAATCTGCGGCTTACCGTCAGAAATCACAGCCTGCGACACCGGGGAAGACAGCACCTTGCCGTCCAGCAGAATCGCGAAGCGGGCACGCGGATCATTTGCGTTCTGTGCACGAATCGCGTTCAGGCGAGAAGTAATGTTCTGGAACTTCTCACGAGCCTCATCGTTGAACTGAATGTTCACAGCCCAACGGCCCGTAGTCACGCCCTGACCGGTCGTCTCCTGCGAGTGGCTTGCGGTAGAAATATCGCTACCGCTCAGCTCCACAGGACCCAGAATGTACTTCTCCTGACCGTCAGTGGAACACGCCACCATCGGCTTAGTCGGGTCCGCACTATCGGCGTCCTCATTACGTGCCGCGGTGCAGTCCTTCGCCTCATACTGCTTGTACAGGTCCGCAGTAATCCAGTTACGGTCCGAACCGTCAGTCGGCTCCGCGGACGGCTTGGGCAGCTTATCGTCCGCAGTGCGGGCATCCTCAGCCACCGCAGTACCGGCACCGGCTACAAGAACCGGGCGGAACGTCATATTTGCAGACGCCTGAATCAGCTGACGAGTCTCAGCGCTAATCGTTCCGGGAACCGAAACAACCACATTATTACCCGAACCGAAAGAGGTCGTAACCTCCGCCTCCGAAACGCCAGCACCATCAACGCGCTGACGAATAATCTCAACCGCCTGGTTCAACTGCTCCTGGGAGACGTTCTCATCCGAAGAGCCGTTAACCTTCGGAGAAAGAATCATCTGAGTACCACCCGAAAGGTCCAGGGCGAGCTTCGGCGCCCACGAACCTCCCGAATAGGTGCTACCGAAAATACCGGCAGCCATAACAACCATGAGCAGGACCATCGAGAGGAGCGCCCCTCGCGCGGCTGCAAGCGGTGAACGCTTAGCCATAATGTTCCTTCTTCGTGTGAATAGAATTGAGTGTTCTACAGATTCCGTAACGCGAAAACCCGACGCCGCTCATGGGGCGCCGGGCTCATACGCGCTGAATTACTTAGCAGTATCAGAAGAGGTATCGGAAGCGGGAGCTTCGGATGCGGTAGCCTCGTACACGTCCTCGGTCAGGGGTGCCGCGGGGGCTTCCTCCTCAACGACAGTCATAATCGCGTTCAGTGCCAGGGTGATAACAACACCGTCCGCAATCTGAAGCTGCAGCTTGTTGTTCTCAAGGTCAGTGCTGACAACGGTGCCGTAGATGCCGGAACCAGTCATCACCTGGGTGCCGGGGACGAGAGACTGCTGCATTGCGCGCAGTTCCTCCATCTGCTTACGCTGACGCTTCTGTGCAGAGAACATCATCCATGCCAGCAGCGCCATCATGGCGATCATAATCAGGAGGTTAAAATCCATGGTCTCACTTTCACATCCGCACCCGTGCCGCTCACCGCGAGGGTTGAGCGTACCGGAAGGTGTGGAATCGTAGATACAGTACGTATCCATCCTACGCGAGAGCATGAGCTTTAGCGCCCCGAACCAGCGTTTTTGTGAGGTTAACCTGAGTTTTGGACTCTCTCGGCGTAATTTTATGTCACTGGTAAAGACCAGCAGAGCCCGGCAGAGCCTAATGGAACCCCGACAGTGCCTGCAGAAGAGCTACCGGGGGGGCAAAGAGAAGCCCGCAGGAGGCGGATACCTCCCACGGGCTACTACAGTGTTATCAGCTGGTGCGCATCTAGAGCTGGTGCGGGCCTAAAGCTGAATCTCCGGGGCCTCCAAGCCGAGGTGCTCCCACGCCGCGGGCAGAGCCACACGACCGCGCGGGGTGCGACCGATCAGGCCCTCACGCACCAGGTACGGTTCGGCAACCGTCTCCACGGTCTCCGTCTCTTCACCCACCGCAATGGCGAGGGTGGACAGACCCACCGGGCCGCCGCCGAACTTGTGAATCAGCGCCTCCAGCACGGCACGGTCCAGGCGGTCCAGGCCGCGCGAATCCACCTCGTACATGTCCAGCGCGGTTGCGGCATGGGTCGCGTTAATGCGGTCCACGCCGTTGACCAGCGCCCAGTCACGCACACGACGCAGCAGGCGGTTCGCGATACGGGGCGTGCCTCGGGAACGACCGGCAATCTCGGTGAATCCCTCGGAGGTAATCTGCATGTCCATCAGGCCCGCACTACGGCGAAGCACCAGCTCAAGCTCCTCCACCGAGTAGAACTCCAGGTGACCGGTAAAACCGAAGCGGTCACGCAGAGGACCCGGCAGCAGACCCGCACGGGTCGTCGCACCCACCAGGGTGAACTGCGGCAGCTCCAACGGAATGGAGGTCGCACCCGCACCCTTACCGACCACGATGTCCACGCGGAAATCTTCCATCGCCATGTAGAGCATTTCCTCAGCCGGGCGGCTCATACGGTGAATCTCATCCAGGAACAACACCTCGCCGGGGGTCAGCGAAGACAGAATCGCCGCCAAATCACCCGAATGCTGAATCGCCGGGCCGGAGGTGATGCGCAGCGGCGCCTCCATCTCAGCCGCAATAATCATCGCGAGAGTGGTCTTACCCAGACCGGGAGGGCCCGACAGCAGCACATGGTCGGCGCTACGGCCACGCATCTTCGAAGCCTCCAACACCAGGGACAGCTGCTGACGCACGCGGCGCTGACCCACAAAGTCGTCCAGGGACTTAGGGCGCAGTGCCGCCTCAATCATCTTCTCTTCGGGCTCTTCTTCCATTGCCACGAGGCGCTGGGCGGGAGCTGAAGACGCCTGAGTGCCGGGCACCTGACCGGGAAAATACCCGCCGGAAACCAGGGACGCCGCGGGCTGCGGCTCATAGGGATTCTGGCTCATAGAATTCTTCTTTCACAAAAGTTTGAGTGGGATACGTCGAACAGGGCGCGCCGCTTAGTGGCGGCCCACCGTGTTCTGAGTACCCAAGGAGGCGAGCACACCACGCAGAGCCACACCCACCGGCTCAGTCTCTGCGGCAGGGTTGTGCTGCACGTAAGCGTCAATAGCGGCGGAAGCGTCCTTCTCGCTCCAGCCCAGAGAGGTGAGAGCGTCAAGCACCTGCGGCTTCCAGACAATGCCCTGGCTCAGCGGCAACTCATCGGTCTGGCCATCGCTGAGAATCAGCTTGCCGGCAAGCTCCAGCACAATACGGCGGGCACCCTTCGGACCAATACCGGGAACCTTCGTGAACGCCTTATCGTCACCGGTCGCCACAGCGCGCTCCACCTCAGCGGCAGTGTGAACACTCAACACCGCCAGCGCAATGCGCGGACCAATACCGGAAACCGAAAGCATCATATCGAACACTTCACGCTCGGCAGGCTCCGAAAAACCGTAGAGAGTCATCGACTCTTCACGCACAATCATGGTGGTCAGCACGGTAGCTTCCTCACCTGTGCGCAGCTTGGAGAGAGTACGCGCAGTCGCGTACACGAGCATGCCGAAACCGTTCACGTTAATCACCGCATGATCAAGGCCCACCTGAGCCACACGACCGGTCAGGGATGCAATCATTTCTCTCCACCTTTCAACACCGCGCCCCCGGATTGGGGCTCGCGGCAGTGTGAGGGCACCGGGAACTCCGGCACCCGCAGAACGCACTCCCCCAGTTCGACGGGGAGACACTACAAGTATATTAGAATATTTCTTCTGAAATCAAGCATATATTCGAACTTCTTAGCGAATATACGTGAACCAGCAGGAGGGGCGCAAAGGCCCACGAAGGCCCACACAGGCACCTCTAGCGGCGAGCGCGCGCCTCCGCCTCCATCCAGGCACGCTGCGCCGGAGTCAACGACCCACCGCGGCGAGCCTGTGCCGGGCGTGAACCCTGGTGAGTCTGCGTCTGAGCGGACATGTTAATACCCGAACCGATGCCGCCGCCACGCCAACCGTGACAGATCGCAATCGCCAGGGCATCGGCAGCATCGGCGGGCTTCGGCATGGAATCCAGCCCCAGAATGCGGGTCACCATGCGGCCCACCGACGCCTTATCCGCGCGGCCACTACCGGTCACCGCCGCCTTCACCTCCGAAGGGGTATGGAAGAACACCGGCACGCCGCGCATTGCCGCCGCAGAAATCACCGCGCCCGAAGCGTGCGCCGTACCAATCACCGTGTTCACCTGCTCCTGCGCGAAGATACGCTCAATCGCCAGGGCATCCGGCTTATAGGTGTCCAGCCAGTGGGAGGCGGCGTTGAAAATCCAGAGAATACGCTGGTCCAGGGACTCCGCCGGGATCGTGCCGGCAACACCCACGTTCACGAAGTGCGCCTTACGGTCGGCGGTCATATCGAGCATGGAGAAGCCGCAGCGGGTCAGACCCGGGTCAACACCCATGATGCGGGTTGCACCCGGCACACGCTCCACGGCGGCGGCGGTACGGTTCTCACGCATGCTATCGCGTGCGGCAGGTTGAGCGGCAGCCATCATCTCCCCTTTCGACAAACTCCCTAGAGAATCTCTAGATTCCAGTCCTCCAGAATCTAGTCCTCCAGAATCCTAGCACCCGGCACCGGGGCACGCCATGGGAATGGTCACCGCGGATACAGTCACGCGCGTCCCGCGAAAAGTACCCAGCGCATCCCCCAAATAGCCCCAGACGCTAAGAAGCCACTCCCCCAACCAGCCACCCTGCGGCGGCTCGGTTAAAGGAGCGGCTTCTTCAAGCATCAGATATCAGAATCCGAGCGATTACTCAGCTTCCAGCTCTGCCATAACCTCAGCAGAAACGTTAGCGTTCGAGTAGACGTTCTGAACGTCGTCGAGCTCTTCAATAGCGTCTGCCAGCTTCATGAACTTCTTAGCACCCTCGGCGTCCAGGTCAACCTGCATGGTCGGGCGGAAGACCGGGTCGTCGTTGTTGTACTCCAGGCCAGCCTCGTCCAGTGCCTTACGAATCTCGGGCAGGTCGGTCGCTGCGGAAACAACGGTGAACACGTCGCCCTCGTCCAGAACCTCTTCGGCGCCTGCATCCAGGACAGCCATCAGAACGTCGTCCTCGGTCAGACCGTCAGTCTTGGTGACCTCAGCAACGCCCTTACGCTCGAACAGGAACGCAACCGAACCCTGGTCAGCCATGGTGCCGCCGTTACGGGTCACAGCCAGGCGAACCTCAGACGCCGCACGGTTACGGTTATCGGTCAGACACTCAATGTACAGAGCGGTACCCTGCGGGCCGCGTGCTTCATACATGATTTCGGTGTAGTCAATGGTCTCACCGGTCAGGCCAGCGCCACGCTTGATTGCTCGGTCAATGTTGTCGTTAGGAACGGAGTTCTTCTTCGCCTTCGACACAGCCAGGTCAAGAGCGGGGTTACCAGCAATATCAGCGCCGCCCATACGTGCTGCAACTTCAATTGCCTTAATGAACTTCGCGAAAGCCTTCGCGCGCTTAGCGTCGATAGCAGCCTTCTTGTGCTTAGTAGTCGCCCATTTAGAGTGACCGGACATTCGTATCTCCCTTAGTCAAAACCTCTGTGCGGACACGGCGAAACGTCCCACGCACCGTACTGTACTCACATAACTATACCGTAGCGGAGGCGCACACCACCTCAGAAAGTGCACGCCACCACCCGGAAGGATGCTAGCGGGGGCGAGACGCAGCCGAAGCGCGTGCCTTCTCCACCAGCGAGTCGTCAATCGTGTTCGGCGTGAACTCACCAAACTTACGCTTAGCCGCCTGCTCAATCAGGTAGTCCGAAATCTTCGGGTTCTTCGGCAGCAGCGAACCGTGCAGGTAGGTGCCAATCACGTTGTGCACGCGCGCACCCTCATGCGAGTCAGTCACGTTGTTGCCCTCGCCCTTGGTGACGGTAGCCAGCGGGGTGCATCCGGCGCCCAGGTAAGTCAGACCCGAGTGGTTCTCAAAACCAATCACGGTGCCGAACTCCTCAGACTCCTCAACAATGTTGCCAATCAGGCGGTCATCGCCGCCGACCGTGTGCGCATCAAAAATTCCGATGCCCTTCAGCACCTCACCCTCACGGGTGCGGAATTCCTTGCCGAACAGCTGGTACAGGCCACAAATGACGAGCATCGGCACGCCAGCCTCAGCCAGCGAGCGCAGCGTGTCACCGTTCGCGTGCAGGTCGTCCTGAATCACGGACTGACCGGAATCCTGACCGCCGCCACCCAGAATAATGTCAACATCCTCCGGGAAAGGCTGGCCGGGGTTGTGGTCCAGAATCTGCACGTCAAAGCCGTGTGCCTGCGCGCGACGAGCCAACGCCAGGGTGTTGCCCCAGTCGCCGTAAATGTTCATGTCGAGCGGGTACAGCTGCAGAATACGCAGAGTCTTACCGTTATTCGGGCCTGCCGCGGGGGTGCCCTCAAAAGTGTGAGTTGCCGTCATTAGGAGACCCTCTCAACGTCAGTAATCTTTGCTAGCTCTTCACGCAGAGCCAGCATTGCGGTGTAGGTGCAGAAAATACGCATGGGCGCGTTACCGCTGGAAGCGATGAAGCCCTTGAGCGCATCGGCGAGGTTCTCGTTGACCTCGTCAACCTTCACGCCGTCATGCTCCAGGCGCAGCGCCATATCCCAGGCACGCACACCCGAAACCATCTGCACTCCGGTCTTCTTCAAGCTGTCGAAGTCAACATCCCACAGCCAGGACACGTCACGACCGTCAGCGTACTGGTCGTTAATCGTGATCATGGTGGCGTAGTCGTCAGCGTTCGCGCTCGCCAGGGACAGGCGGAAACCGCTCGGGTTCTTCACGAGCAGCAGCTGCAGCGGGCGGCCGTTCACGTTCAGGGTCTCACCGCGGCCGAAGGCGGGGGTAATCTTCGCCAGCTCCGCGATGAGCTTATCTTCGTTGAGCTTCTCGCCCATGACGGCGCGGGTCAGTGCCATAGCGCCAGCGGCGTTGAAGATGTTGTAAATGCCGTAGAGGTTGATTTCACCGACTCGCTCCACGCCCGCCAGATCGAAGGTTGCGGAGGTGCCGGAGAACGCGGTCAGGGTGACGTCAGCGTCGGGCAGGGCTGCCTTCGCGACGGTGCCGCCGCGCATCTCATCATCCGAGGGGAAGTACGAGCGCAGGGACTCATCCAGACCGTAATACTTGACGGTCACGCCCGGCTGCACGTTCTCAGCGAGGGAGCGGATGCGCGGGTCCTCACGGTTGAGCACCACGGTACCGGTCGTTGCGGAGGCGACGGTCGCCAACATGCGGCGGGTCGTGTCAATCTCACCGAAGCGGTCCAGCTGGTCACGCAGAACGTTCAGCAGCAGGGCGTAGTCGGGCTTGACGGCCTTCACGAAGTGCACGGCGTGCGCCTCATCCAGCTCAAGCACAGCAATATCAGCGTCAAGCTTGCCGCCGAGGGTCATCTCGCCCAGCAGTGCCGCAGCGACACCACGCACAAAGTTCGAACCGGTGCGGTTAGTGAAAACCTTCAGACCCTGAGCTTCAAGCAGCTGCACAGCCATCTTCGTGGTGGTGGTCTTACCGTTCGTGCCGGAGACAACAACCACGCCGTAGGGCAGCTTCGCGAGCTCTTCAGCGACGAAGTCGGGGTGCAATTTTTCCATGACAAGGCCGGGGAAGGCGGAGCCGCCGCCGCGAAGCTTAGTCGCGGCGCGTACGCCCTGGCCGAGAAGACGAATGAGGGGTTTGGACATGCTTACCATTTTAGTACACGCACGCCAGCGGCTGAATGTGGGTAGCGGTATCGTTCGCTACAGCCGGACGGGGCGGGGTTACTGAGGTTTTGGTGCGGGGTTTTGGTACGGGTAGTTGGTGCGGGGCTCCGGCTAGGGCGGAGCGCCGGGGGTGTTAGAACAGCGAGCCCGTTTAGAACAGAGAACCCTGCACCCTCACCCGCGTGAACTCCTGCGCCGGCTCCACCAGCACATTCCGCCACGCCGCAGTATTCACCAGGAACGCCGCGTCAGCATCGCCGGTGTGGGCGCTCAAAAACTGACCCGCCGCACCCGTACAGAAGAAACCAGCCGCCCCGCTCTCCAGACCAGGATCACCCAAACCAGAATCACAGGGTGCCAGCGGTTCGGGCGATTGCGCCCGCAGAGCCGCATACGGGCGGTTCATGGCAAGCGACGGAATCCACGGCTCATCCAGGACGGTGAGCGGCACCTCCGGGGCGGTGTGCGCCAGTTCGGCGAGCGCTTCGCGGGCGCGGGCGACCGCCTCCTGGTGGGCAGTGCGAAGCTGCGCCCCGGGCAGCGGATTCGTCCAGGCGCGGTACTTACTCGCCACCTGCTTGACCTGCGGAATCTTCGCGAGGGCGGTCACGGCGTCCTCGGCGCGGCGAATGGCAAGCCCGTCGGGTGCGAGCGCAATGTAGGTGGCGGTGGCGACCGCCTGCTCGTCCAGGCGGCGCGGGGTCGAATGCAGGGAGCTCGTGCCGACCTTGTGCGTGCCGTCGGGGAAGGTCGCGATGTAGAGGCGATGCTCCAGCATGGCGTAGGCGCGCATGGATTCAGTGAGCGTTCCGGGGTACAGGTGCGCGCTGTGCAGGGCGGTAAATTCGTCGCGGGCGGTGCAGCGCGGGCACTGCTGGCCACGCTGGATGCGGGTGCCCTCGGGGCAGGGTACGCGGCGGATTCCCGCGGATTCGGGGGCGGCGTCATTGCTCGTGCCGGTGGTGTATCCGGCGCAGTAGCGGTAGAGTTCCCCCTCGCTATCGCGCGGAATGCGCAACCCCAGGTAGGCGCCGGGGGTCAATGGAATCTGGATGCGAACCCCGTTCGGAACGCCACGCTGCGCGGGACTGCTTTCCTGGGTGGGGGCGCTCTCCCCGGCCGCTTGACATGCCCGGTTATGAGCTCCTTCAGCGACCCCTCCGGGCACGACCGGTTCCACCTCAATGAGCGGGCGGCGGTTGGACCAGCGGATCTGCCTCCAGATGAGTAGTTGCGGCGTGCCTGCAGAATTACCGGCGGCGGGCACAGCGCTAAACTCGTCGAAAGCGTTCTCAAGCAGGTTGGGGTAGTCCATAGCATTCCACTCTAGCGGGTCTGGCTAGTTCTCTCACGGGGTGGGGGGGCGGTGCATCCGGTATCGCACCTTCGGTGGCGCATCCTCATGCGTTCAGTACAGGCGCATATCCTCGGAAGGAAAAAGAGGCCAGCGTCCTTCACGCTGATCCGCACCCCCGCAGTGTTGCCGTGCGTTCACGCACGGCGGGGTGGGTTCTCAGCTGAGGCGCTGACCTCTGTGGTTGAGGCAGGGCGCTTACCCTGCCAAGCCCGAAAGCGATCGGTGACCGCTATTTTTCGGTGAGCTATGCGGTGTTCATGGAAGCCGGAAGCTTCCCCGCAGCGTCGCTGCATTTAAAACTTTGCCATACATAGCAGACGTAACATCATTCAAATGAGCGTTAAACACCTAATCTACGCATTTATGAAGCAAATTTTTTCTGCACTGGTTTGCAAATTGAAGCAATGGGTGCAGATTCGCAAACTCACCAAGCCTCTCAACCGGCGCACCGGGCCATCTAGCTGAGGCGGGCAAACCCCTCCGCAATGGCCACACGCATATCGTCCAGCGTGCGGGACATAGTCTTGGTGTGAGCGATAATCGGCAGGAAATTCGTGTCTCCACTCCAGCGCGGCAGAATGTGCTGATGCAGGTGATCAGCAATGCCCGCGCCGCCAACCTTGCCCTGATTTATGCCAATGTTGAAGCCGTCATTATGCGACACCTCGCGCAGAACCTTCATGGCAAGCTGCGTCAGCTGCGCAATCTCCATGGTTTCTGCCTCGGTCGCATCGTCATAGAACGGGATGTGGCGGTACGGGCAGACCAGCAGGTGACCGGGGTTATACGGGTAGAGGTTGAGAATCACGAAGGCATGCTCGCCGCGGTGCACAATCAGCGACTCTTCGTCACTGCGGCTGGGCGCGGTGCAGAAGGGGCAGGTCTTCTCGGTGTAGTCCTTCTGGCCACCGCTCACGTAGGCGGTGCGGTGAGGGGTCCACAGGCGCTGGAACTGGTCCGGTGCGCTGGGTAGCTCGAAGGAATCCTGCACCGAGGCTGCGGTGCCATGCTCGGGGGTCGTGTTCTCGCTCATAGTCCCATTCTATAGCCCGCACGCGGCAACGGGAACGCCCCGTCCGTCATGCGTGCCAGATATGAGATAACTCCCCCGGCAGCGCGCTTAGCTGTGCTGCTTTTCCAGGTGAATGATGCGGGTGGCACCCTCAAAGGTCATGGGGAAGCTCAGCACGCCGTCCTCCATGACGAATTCCTTGGTTTCCTTATCGGAGGCGTACGGTGCGTGGCTCAGCTTCGCGTGGTCCACGTGCGAAATGTAGCTGAAGTTGCCGGTCTTCGCCTCGAAAGTGCCAGCCCAGAAGGGGGTTGCCAGCTCTTCGTGGTTCAGGTGGTAGGTGACCTCGATAATGCCGTCGTGAATGACTGCGTCCATGTAGTTCTCAAGGTTGGTAGAGTCCTGCTGAACCCAGGTGCCGTCCATGATTTTCTGCGAGCGCGCAACGGCTGCCGAGGAAGGCATGGGCGCCGCGGTGTATGCGGCAGGCTCCTGGTTGCTCGTGTTGTCCGGCGCGGGGGTCTCAGTAGGCTGGGTCGCAGCCGGGTGAATCGACGGGTCATGCGAGGCATTAACCGCCGCCTTAATTCCGGTGCTGTCATCGCCGGGGGCGGAAACGGCACTAGGCTCGACGGTTTCAAAAGCTGCGGGGTCAACAACCGCACTTGCGGAGGCGTTATTCGGTGCGGGTGCACACGCGGTGAGAGAGAGCGCGCCGAGTAGAGCGAGCGCGCCCAGAGTGGACTTAGGTACCACGAACGTGTCCTAACAGAGTTATGTGTTTGAGTGAGTTTGTGAGTTGAGTGGTGCCTCCCCGTGAGTGAGGTGGGGATACGACGACACCCCGTAGCGCATTGAGGCTACAGGGCGTTCGATAACCGGCACGGTAGATAGTTTATAGGCTCTGGCTAGGAGTTTCACCAGTGGCGGCCATTTTTAAAAGATAGTTTGGTCACATTAGATCTTAAGTTGAGGGGTTTTTCGCGCACACGAGCCCCAATTTGCACTCTCCACGGGCTAATTTTGCCTCGACAAGGCGAAATATCCCGCACGGTGGCGTGGGCGGCAATTTTCTTGCCTTCGTCTTGCCTTCGCGTGGGCTCGGCACCCAAACCCACCGCTTCAATAAGTATGCGGTGTGGGTTTGAGCGCCAAGCCTCAACTGAACTGTTATATCTGCGCTGCTATCTGCGCTACCGCAACCGAGCCGCTACAGCCCGGTTACTGTCCGCAGGGTATTTGCGAGCGGACTACTGCTTGCGGGAACGTAGCGAGAACTTCTCACGAATAATCGTGAACGTCTGGCGGGTCTCCTCCAGCAGGGCGACCGGCTCCTGCTCGCGCACCGCAACCTCATGAGATGCCGAGGAGTCGGCAGGTTCACCAGCCCGCGCGGCGCCGGGCGCGGTGTTCGGGGGTAGCCTCCGCAGAAGCTGCCGCAGCAGCACCCGGAGCGCCAGGAGTACCAGGGGCAGTAAAGCCCGCGGCGGCGCTGAAACCGGCGCGGCGTGCCGCCTCCGCCTCCGAAGGAACGGGGTGCACGCCCTCCTCATCTACGACCTCACGCAGCCTGCAGTCGTGGGCTTCACGGCGCGCATACTCACGAGCTAGCAGGGCGCGCAGCTCAGAAATCTCCTGGCGAAGATCGTCCACGTCAGCCTTGGTTGCGGGGTACTCCTGCTCCTCCCTGCCACCAAACTTTTCGATAATCCAGCTCGCGAGCGCACCGGTAGCAACCGCGACCAAGCCCCCGCCGTACAGCATGACGATCACGGCGATGACCCTGCCGATACCGGTGACCGGGTAAACGTCTCCGTAGCCGACCGTGGCGAGGGTCGTGAACATCCACCAGTAGGCGGTGGGCAGGTCACGAATCATCGCGCCCGGCTCGGAGGACTCCACCGAATAGATCGACAGGGCAAACATGATGATGAAGATCGCGGTGTATCCGAAGAGCTTCACCGCCAGCTCTGAGAGCCTCTTATATTGGCGGTTGGCGGTCATATAAATCATGGAGAGGAAGCTGACAATACGCCACGCGGGCAGCAGCACAATCGCCAGGTTCATCAGGTTATGCGTGATGAAGTAGAGTCGCCGCGGCGCCAAGTACAGGCGAATGCAGTAGTCGGCGGCGAATAGGCCCCACAGGATCATCTGAATGATGTTGAGGTACGCGTCGTACGGCTCCTGAATGCGTGTGCTCATGATGGGCGCGGCGAACGCGAGCAGGTACAGTACGGACGCCACGAACATGGGCGTGGAGGAGCGTTCCTCCCACGCCGCCAGGTTCTTCTCGCCGCGGTACTTGCTGAGCGTGCGGAACAGGCGGGTGCGCGGGGCGCGACGCGGCGGGTCCGTGACGGTGCGGGTGACCGTGCGGATAGTCGTGGTGTGCGTTTCAGGTTCGCCTACATCAATAATCTCGGCGTCACCATCGGGGTTACCCTGGGTGCCCGCTTTCTGGTCGCCCTTGCCGTGCGGGTGATGCGTGGTGCGGGTGATGCGACGCTCCTCGCGGTGCGTACCGTCCGGCGCGTCGGTGGTGGCGTATTCTTCGACGACCTCTTCGTAGTCGTCGGGGTCCAGGTCGGTGGAGTAGACGGAGTGGGTGCTGTCCAGGCGGGCGCTATCAATCTGCACGGCATCAACCTGTACTGCCTCCATGCCGGGGGCGGTAGCCTCTGCGGGGCTACTTGCTGCAGCACTAGTTTTGGCGGCACTGGATTCTGCCGGTGCCGACTGGGTATAACCAGCCTTCGTGGTATTCTCAGCGGCGGCTTCAGATGCGGTAGTTTCAGATGCAACAGTTTCAGGGCGCGCAGACGCACCCACCGGGCTGTTCCCCGGAATATTGCCCGAGGTATTCCCCGAGGTATTGGGTGCTGTGCCGTTCTTTACCGTGTTGTCTGTCTGGTTCTGTTCTGCCTTATCCATAGTGTGAATGATACTCCACGCCGTTGCGTTTGCGTTTCTATTTCGTTGCACTGTGACCTTGTGCTGTGACCTTTGGGCGGCGGTCTTTACACCGCGGTTTTGTGCACGATACTGTGTCGAAATCGGGCGGCGGTTCGGTTGCGGTGGAGAACCGTTCGGGTGCGAAGATGACGGTGTATTGTGCGGGTGTGGATCGTAAGGAGCGTAGTGTGCCTGCGGGTGGCCGCGTGTTTGTGGAGGATTTGGGGGTGCGTGCTTCGGCGGGTTCTCCCCTATTTTGTGGTGTGGTGACTTCTGATAGTACTGCTAGCTGGAATGTTACGGCCCTCGGCGGGCGTGCCTAAGAGCAGCTGCGGCGCTAATAAAGCCTGCACAAGGGAAAACAGGCACCTCTGGTAACGATTATCTTTTGTATTAGAGGTATATTAAGAACGGACTACCCGCCGTTATTAACCAGCCGTTATCAATCAATGGAGATACACCGATGACCGCTCAGTCGCCTGATACCACTGAGGTTGAACTTCCCAAGTTCTACGAATTCATTCCCAGCATTCTTGCTTACCTATCTGACGGCAACTCCCGCACCAATAAAGAGATTTATAGCGCTGTAGCAGAGCGCTACCCGCTTTCTGACGAGCAGCTACTACCCTACCTGCCGAACGGCAAGCGTCCCGTCTATGTGGACCGCATTAGTTGGGGCTTGACCTATCTCAAGATGTTCGGTGCGGTTGATTCCCCTCGCCGCGGTCAGCAGGTTATTTCTGACGAAGGCTTGAAGCTGATTGAGGCTCATCCTGGGGGCATCCCCGATGATGTCGTCGCGCATATCGTTCGTTCCGCCCGCAGCACGCGTGAGCGTTCCCAGTCTGATAGTTCCGAGCAGGACCCGCAGGAAACCCCGAAGACCGCTACCAAGACTGTTGCCGTCACGACTGCACCCTCTGAGGTGTCTGATAGCACCCCGCAGGAACTCATTGATGAAAGCATCACTCAGATTGAGTCCGCGCTGACGCACGATATTTTGGAACGCGTCCGCGCAATGTCTCCGACTGCTTTTGAGCATCTGGTGGTGGATGTTCTGTTGGCGATGGGCTACGGCGGCCCGGCAGGACGCGGCACCGTTACTCCGGCTTCCAATGACGGCGGCGTGGACGGAATCATTGACCAGGATGCGTTGGGTCTTTCAAAGATTTATGTCCAGGCTAAGCGTTACGCCAAGGACAATGTGGTGGGACGCCCTGCCCTTCAGAGCTTTGTGGGCGCACTGCATGGCAAGGCAACGCAGGGAGTGTTCATCACGTCGAGCTCCTATACGTCTGACGCACGCGGCTATGCGGAGGAACTTGGTGGCGGAGTTTCCCTCGTTCTGATTGATGGTGAGCACCTGGCGCGCCTCATGATTAAGTACGGTGTTGGTGTACAGGTGGCACGCACGTACACCATCATGAAGCTTGATGAGGACTTCTTCGACGAAGCCTAAACGTTACACAAGCGTGGGGTGGAAAGCATGTAGCTTTCTGCCCCACGCTTTCTTTTGGGTTAGCCGCCTTTTGGGTTAGCCGCTGGAATGTTACAACCCTCGGCAGCCGCGCCTAAGAGCAACCGCGGCGTTCAGAGTGTGGTGGGTGCGCCTCCGCAGGCCCGGGCGTATTCCCCCGGAAAGCCAGCAAATACGCGGCAAACCACCGCATCAGCACGGTGCATAACCCGCCCCCTTTATGGTGACAAGTAGTCGCCAAGCTTAGCCATAGCTAAGCGGAAAAGACGGTGTTCAAGAGCACATACTGAAAGGTAAGACAGTCTCACTAAGGAGATTCATCATGACCACCGTCGTGTCAAACACGTCCGAAGCCCTCAAGTCCCCCTACGAGGACACCCTCAAGCGCCTACTCTCCGACGCACGCGCAGAAGCCGTCGAATCCAGCGTCTCCGAACTCGAGCGCCTGGCAATCTCCCACGACGCATCCCACTACCTGCTCGTGCCCGCCGGCCTGGTCCGCCCCGACTCCGCCGAAGACGTCGCCAACATCTTCCGCGCAGCCGGCGACCTCGGTCTGCCGCTGACCTTCCGCTCCGGCGGCACCTCCCTCTCCGGCCAGTCCAGCGGCGACGGCCTCATGATTGACACCCGCCGCCACTTCAAGAAAATTGAGGTCCTTGAAGACGGCAAGAAGGTGCGCGTGCAGCCCGGCGCGACCATCATGATGGTCAACAACTACCTGGCACCCTACGGCTACAAGCTCGGCCCCGACCCGGCATCCTGGTCCGCCTGCACCATCGGTGGCGTGGTCGCGAACAACTCCTCCGGCATGTCTTCGGGCACCAAGTACAACACGTACAACACCCTCGACTCCATGGTGTTAGTGCTGCCCAGCGGCACCATCATCGACACCGCCGAGCCGGACGCCGACCAGAAGCTGCGCTCCCTCGAACCTGAACTCCACGAGGGCCTGCTGCGCCTGCGCAAGCGCGTGCTTGAGAACCCCGAATCCATGGCGAAGATTCGCCAGCAGTACTCCATGAAGAACACCATGGGTTACGGCCTGAACTCCCTGGTCGACTTTGAAACCCCCGTGGACATTCTGCAGCACCTGCTGATTGGTTCGGAAGGCACCCTCGGTTTTGTTGCTTCGGCTACCTACCGCACCCTGCCGATTCTGAAGAACATTTCCACCGGCCTGCTCGTGTTCGACAACCTGATTGATGCTGCACGCTCTGTGCCCGAACTGGTTGCTAACAAGCTCGCTACCGTCGAGCTGATGGACGCCACCAGTATTCGTGTGGCTCAGCGTACCGGCCAGGCTGCGGAGGCGCTCGCCGCCATCGACGTGAAGGACCACGCCGCCCTGCTGGTTGAGTTCCAGGGCAACTCTGAGCAGGAGCTGAACGACCTGGCTGCCGCTGCGGCACCCATGTTTAAGAGCCTGCCGGTGGCTTCGCCGGTGTCGATGACCAGCAAGCTGTCTGAGCGTAACGCACTGTGGGCGGCACGCCGCGGCCTGTACACCACCGTTGCGGGTAACCGCCGCTCCGGCACTAACGCACTGCTTGAAGACGTGGTTGTTCCTGTTGAGGTTCTGGGTAACACCTGTAGCGACCTGACCAAGCTGTTCGACGCACACGGCTACCAGGACTCCGTGATCTTCGGCCACGCGAAGGACGGTAACATCCACTTCATGCTGAACGAGCAGTTCCGCGACCCGAAACAGCTGGACCGCTACCGCGACTTCACCGAAGAAATGGTTCAGCTGATCCTTTCCGCTGACGGCTCGCTGAAGGCTGAGCACGGTACCGGCCGTATCATGGCGCCGTTCGTGAGCCGCCAGTTCGGTGAGGAACTCTTCGACGTGATGCGCCAGATTAAGCGCCTCATTGACCCGAAGGGCTTCATGAACCCGGGCGTTCTGCTGGTTGAGCCGGACACCGACTACGTGACCGACCTGAAGGTCGCCGAAACCGTCGAGGAAGAAGTCGACCGCTGCGTGGAGTGCGGCTACTGCGAGCCGGTCTGCCCCTCCCGCAACCTGACTTTGACCCCGCGCCAGCGCATCGTGATGCGCCGTGAGATTGCCGCCGCTGAGGCGAACGGCGACCACGAACTCGCCGAGCGTCTGCGTAAGGAGTACGAGTACAACGGCATTGAGACCTGCGCCGTGGACGGCATGTGCCAGACCCGCTGCCCCGTGAACATTAACACCGGTGACCTGATTCGCCGCCTGCGTTCTGAGAACCAGGACAAGCTGGCCGCCGCCGGCTGGAAGGTCGCCGCGCAGCAGTGGGGCATCATGGACAAGGTCGCCGGCAAAGCCCTGACTGTGGCGAAGAAGCTGCCGTTCCCCGTGGTGCACGGCACCACCGACATTGCCCGCAAGGTCATGGGTGACGACATGGTTCCGTCCTACAAGAAGGACCTGCCGGTTGGTGGCCCGGCACGTAAGCCGCACAAGGACGCAACCGCTGAGATTGTGTTCTTCCCCGCCTGCGTGAACGCCATGTTCGGCGGCGTGGACGGCGACGGCAAGCACGACCCGGTCAACGCAACCCAGGCGTTCATTCGCCTGTGCGAGCGTGCCGGCGTGAAGTACCGCATCCCGGACAATATTGGTGAGATGTGCTGTGCTACCCCGTGGAAGTCGAAGGGCTTCACCGACGGCTACTCGATTATGAGTGACCGTGTGCTGAAGTCCCTGTGGGAGGCTACTGATGGTGGCCGCCTGCCGGTCGTGTGTGACGCTTCGTCCTGTACCGAGGGTCTTGAGGTGATGCGTGAGAAGGTTATTAAGGCACTTGAGCACAAGATTGTGAACGGTCTGAAGCCGGGCGAGCCGGACTTCTCGCGTCTGCGCATGTACGATGCGGTGCAGTTCGCCGCCGACAACATGCTGGATAAGCTGAGCGTGTCTGCTCCCCTGCCGTCGATTGCGCTGCACCCGACCTGCTCCATGACTCACTTGGGTACTCAGCCTGCGTTTGAGAAGATTGCGAACGCGATGAGTGACGACGTGTACGTGCCGAAGCACTGGGGTTGCTGTGGTTACGCGGGTGACCGCGGTATGCTGCACCCCGAGCTGACGGCGAGCGCTACGGAGGCGGAGGCTGCGGAGCTGAGCGAGCAGAAGCAGTTCGCCGCATACATTTCGGCTAACCGTACCTGTGAGCAGGGCATGACCGAGGCGACCGGCCACACCTACCAGAACGTGCTGCAGCTGCTGGAACGCACCACCCGCTAAAAGACTGAGCGCGTAGCGGCGGTATAAAGAAGGGACCCGGCGGGCTATCTGATGGATAGCCTGCCGGGTCCCTGCTATGTTTTAAATATAATTTATTTATGCCACACAAGTATTTAGGCAAATGAGAACTTAGTAATATTAGCTTCAATTTTATCTTCATGAGAAGATTCGTTCCAGAGAGACAAATAATCTTCTTCCAATATATTTGAAACATTAGAAATTCCCTGAATACTTTTTAAATAATCTCCAATATTCACATCATTTGGCAATGTTTTTGCCTCGGTTATACCCGTCTCAGGTGACGCTAGAACAACACCTTGCGGTTTTTGGTCAAGCACCTTCTCAGCAGTACTGTGCAGAGTTTTCGCATACAATTGCCCCTCCACCTCAGTCACAACAACAACAGGAAAACCATCAGCAATAGCTAAAGATCGACGCACCACATCATTTACCTTTTCTATAGGCGCAGCTGGAACAACACGGCATTCTCCATTTGATTTAAATGCCACAAGATTTACAATATTGCGGTACTTTGAGTTCCGACGAGCAGCTAGATTGAATCGGCCAGCAATACGAGCTCGCTCCTTCATCAATTCGAGGCTTGCCATTCTTCAATCCTCTCTATGGCACCTTCTACAATATGGATATTTGCTTCCTCATAAGCAGCATTACTCTCCGCAATACTGTTCAGTGGATGATTTTCCATACGTGTATCACGGCCACTGTGATACCGGTAAATATGATAATGAAAATTTCGATGAGAGGAACACCCACGAATTATATTCCAATATTCATTAGCTCGAAGAGAATCATCGTGAAACAATAGCTCCAAACTAAAGTTATAGAATAAATTTTTATTAGAATCAGTTTTAGTGCAAGTTGTATGCCTGTCCGATATTTTAATATTCCCTTCATCATCTAGGTATGAGATAATTGCAGGGATATTCCAAGTTTTACGACACGATGCACATAAGCACTGAAAAACAGCGCCCTCTTGCAAACGAGGCTTCTTCTTTCCCAATCTTCCTCCTGAGTATTTTAAAATTTATTTATAAAATAATTAATGCACAACCATTATTACACCTTAACCAATCAGGTAATAATTTTAATGTATCACACAAATATTTACTGACGTATTCAGGTATTTGAAATATCAAATATTGTAAAATTTACCAACAAAAACCGCCCCTCCGCAGCTTGTCTCCGCAGGGGGTCTATATATGGGCTCGGTGCCAGTTCGCCAGCTTAGCTGGCCACAGTCAACTGCAGTCAGCCCGCACCGGTCACAGCTACCAGAACGTGCTGCAGCTGCTGGAACGCACCACCCGCTAATTAGGGTTGAGCGCATAAGCTGACGAAAGAAGGGACCCGGAGGGCTATCCAATCGGATGGCCTGCCGGGTCCGTTCTTGCTTGCTACAGCACTTATTTTCGACTATTAAATAGTCCAATAATCAATACTGCTATTGAGATGCCGTAGAGAATTCCAATCACTAGGTCACTAGCATTTGACACTACGTTCAAGATAATTGCCAAGATCAAGAACAGCATGCCAACAGGAACATACTTATTCGACTTCATACACTCGTGCTCCCTCAATAATCAACAGCGATACATCATTTTCAGAGCTACACAGCTACCCATTTTCTGAATGACTATGGACGTTCATCTTATTACCATACTAGCAGTCTGGAGCTAAGTCTGACGAAGAAAAGGTGACCTGCGGAAAACAGTGCCAGCTACCTGTGGGCCATGAATTCATAAAGAGGACCCGGCGGGCTATCCAAACGGATGGCAAGCCGGGTCCTTAGTTTATAACCTAGGCAGTTATATCAATAATATGGAACATATTATTTTGCTTCTTTTTTATCCCTAGGGCTATTCCATACTTCTACAGCTTCATCAGCCAGTTTACGCTGCACTTCATCAATAACTTCAGGAGTCCAGCTATCATAAGTTTTCGCAATATCAGCCGTATGGATAATCTGCGATTTCTTCAGCTCTTCTCTTTTTATATTCCATGGACTATTAGAGATTTCACTATTTAGTGCGCCGTGCAATAGGGTATAATTTCCCAACCTAAACACGTATCTAGCATCATACTTACCCTGTTTTTCGTCTAAAAATTCTTCCCAACCATTATCCTTTTTACCTTTATTCTTTTTACCTTTGGAATATTCAAGTGGGAAAATATGCTCAAGAGAAGCTTTCTTACCATATTCAGCAACTTTCAATTCGGAACAACCATCTCCCTGTCGTTTATTCTCGAGCTTTCGAAGTATATATTTTACAAACTGAACAAATGGAACATCTTCTTTTTTACGGGGGTCCGTATTGAGAATGGAACACTCAGACATTGCTTCTCTAAACTTTTCACTCGATTCGCTGGAGAAGCAATTATCAAATATTTTTTCACCAAAAATATCAACTAGATTACCATATTTACCTTCTCTAATATTTCGAGCAAGATATACAAACTTATCATTTCGAATAGCCTGACCAGCAATCACATACGACCGGAATATGTATGATTCAATATAATAAACAAAATGCTGCAAATCTTTAATTATTGAATGATAATTCTTCCTCTTCTTTTTTGCATCGGTAATATTTTCCAACTCTGCCAGCCTTTTCTCGGTACAAAACAGAGCAGAGAAAAATAGAGGATACAGTGGAGAGTACCAATTCTTTTTATTTTTTCGCTTCTCCATTCCATTAATATATTCAAGCAGTCCAATAATTGGCACATATTCACCAATCGGCTCTTTTTCTCTAAAAATATTATCTTCCCAATACCTACCTGAATGAAGTGAGGTGTATATCAAGGAGGCATGCTTAAGTTCTTCCATTACCTTTTTGACAAAATCCTCATCATTTAAATATTTATTATCTTCGTCACTTCTTTTATTATTAAACCACTGTTTAAAATGAGCAAATATGGTACTTTCGATAACCATTGACTTACTCTTCTTTTTGACTGGTGGCTCGAATGAGTTTAGGTATCTCTGCATAAATTTATCAAACCTGCTTACACCGGTCGTCAGATCATCTTGATTACTATCAATGCTAGCAAGGTGACTAGTAATATCTCCCCATAGTCGAATTACATCCTTATAATTATCTCCGGCGCGACTAAAAAGGTAATTTTTAATCAAGTCTTCAGCACCCAAAGGAATACCCCTGTCATTCAAGGTTTCAAACACAACATGAGCCCTCATCTCATCTTCTGTTTTGACAACAGCAACATATAATTGTTCTTCCATATATTCATCAAGTTCTGCCACTAAATTGATTGAATCCTCAACTTTTCCAGAAGAATTACCACTTTCAGAAAATTTCTGAATTGATTCACGAAAAAATTTAAATGCATTTTCAATATTTGACTTCGCATTCAAAGAACTAATATCAATAGTCTTTTCATTCTTGAGTGGCTCCAGAAGATTTTTAAGTTGCTTGCCATCATCATTAGGAAGAACAATCCGCTCATTGAAATCCCTTTCAACGGATCTAGATATTTTAAATACCTTTTTATTAGCATATTCTGCTAATTTTTCTGCAGGTTTACCCTGGGAGTAATACCAGTCAGCCAATGCCGCATACAGCAGGTATAAGGTTACAAGACGTTGCTGACCATCTACAACATTTAATCTACCAGCATTATTATGGTTATTATAAGGATCTTTAGAGCTTGATAGAACGATTGTCCCTATGTAATAGTTTTTACCTGACTCTCGGTCATTTCGATACCCATTAATAATATCTTCCCAGAATTCTTTTACTTGGTATCGAACCTGTAAACTATCACTCTTTCCCGCTTCAGGAGTCCTCCATGAATAGCCCCTCTGGTAGTCTGGAATTGCAAACAAATTATTTTCAAGGTAATGAACAATATTTTCATCCCTGATACTGTCATTAGAAGTCATGAAAATCCTAACTATGATGCTTGATCATGCAAATTAGCTAAATTAACGAATGTAGAATTTACATCAAACTAGAAAATTTTTATAAATTCCTCCTTGAACTAGTAGATAAAAATATCTAGCAGGACCAAGCGCACATAGGACGCCTAGCTTGTATCCAGAACCCTTTATCCGAATCGTACAATTACCGGCACCTTCGAACGGCAACGAACGTTAGCACCATCACTTACATTAGCACGAAGACACGCCCCTGGACTAGGAAAAACTCCACCACAACACACTTTTCTGCACCCAACCACACTCCCCCACCCGCGCCTCCTCAAAGCACAAAGAAACCACCCCCTCCGCAGCTTGTCGCCGCAAAAGGGGCGGTTTCTATATGCGAGCTAGACCAGAAAGCCTAGTACTACTCAGCAGCCTCGGTGCTGGGCTTGGGGTCTTCGTTCACGCGGTTGCGGATATGCTCCACAATACGTGCCACAGCCTCATCCACGGGCACACCGTTCTCCTGCTTGTTACCGCGGAAACGGAACGAAACAGCGCCGTGCTCCGCATCCTCACCGCCAGCAATCAGAATGAACGGAACCTTCTCAGTAGACGCAGTACGAATCTTCTTCGTGAAGCGATCCGAACCGTAATCCACCTCAACACGCACGCCGTGCGCACGCAACTTATCCGCGATCTCGGTCATGTAGTCGTTGAACGCCTCAGCCACCGGCACACCAATCACCTGGACCGGCGACAACCACGCCGGGAACGCACCCGCATAGTGCTCAGTCAGCACACCCAAGAAGCGCTCAATCGAACCGAACTTCGCCGAGTGAATCATGACCGGCTCCTGCACGGTGCCGTCAGCAGCCTGGTACTCCAGACCGAAACGGCTCGGCTGGTTGAAGTCATACTGAACGGTCGACATCTGCCAGGTACGGCCAATCGCGTCCTTCGCCTGAACCGAAATCTTCGGGCCGTAGAACGCAGCTCCACCCGGATCCGGTACGAGCTCCAGGCCGGTCTCCTTCGCAACCTGCTCCAGAACCGCGGTAGCCTCCTCCCACTGCTCATCAGTACCGATGAACTTATCCTTCTTATCACCCTCAGTGTCGCGGGTAGACAGCTCAAGGTAGAAGTCAGTCATGCCGAAGTCCTCAAGCAGGCTCAGCATGAACTTCAGCAGGTGACGCACCTCGTCCGGTGCCTGCTCCTTCGTCACGTACGAGTGGGAGTCGTCCTGAGTAATCATGCGCACGCGGGTCAGACCCTGCAGCACGCCCGACTTCTCGTCACGGTACACGGTGCCGAACTCGAAGAAACGCAGCGGCAGCTCACGGTACGAACGGCCACGAGAACGGTAAATCTCGTTGTGCATCGGGCAGTTCATAGCCTTCAGACGGTAGTTGCCGTTATCCAGCTCCATAGCCGGGAACATGCCGTCAGCATAGTACGGAAGGTGACCGGAAGTGTAGAACAGGTCTTCCTTCGAAATATGCGGGGTGCTGACGTACTGGAAACCCTCCTGAATGTGGCGGGTACGCACATAGTCTTCCATCTCGCGCTTAATCACGCCACCCTTAGGGTGAATCACCGGCAGACCCGGACCAATGTTCTTCGGGAAGGAGAACAGGTCCAGCTCACGGCCCAGGCGGCGGTGGTCGCGGCGCTCCGCCTCAGCGATGCGCTCCTTGTACGCCACCAGCTCGTCCTTAGTCGGCCAAGCGGTACCGTAAATACGCTGCAGCATGGGGTTCTTCTCAGAACCGCGCCAGTACGCGCCACCGGCACGCATCAGGGCGTAACCGTTAGCGATCAGCTTGGTGTTCGGCAGGTGCGGGCCGCGGCAGAGGTCCTTCCAGACGGTCTCGCCAGTCTTCGGGTTCACGTTGTCATAAATGGTGATTTCACCCTCGCCGACCTCCACGGATGCGCCCTCGGCAGCATCCGCACCAGAACCGGGGCCCTGGGTCAGGGAGAGCAGCTCCAGCTTGTACGGCTCGTTCGCCATCTCAGCGACAGCCTCGTCGTGGGTGACCACGCGGCGGCGGAACAGCTGACCGGACTTGATGATCTTAATCATCGACTTCTCGATCTTCTTCAGATCTTCCGGGGTGAAGGGCTCAGCCACATCAAAGTCAAAGTAGAAGCCGTCAGTAATGTACGGGCCAATGCCCAGCTTGGCGTCCTTACGGTACTCCTGCACCGCCTGCGCCATCACGTGCGCAGCGGAGTGGCGCAGAACGTTCAGGCCGTCTGGTTCGTGAATGAAAACCGGCTCAACGGAGTCGCCAGCAGACAGCTCGTGGGAGAGGTCAACGAGCACGCCGTTCACGCGTGCCACAACGATCTTCGGGTCGTCAGCGAACAGCTCAGCGGCAGTCTTCGCGGTGACCTCGCGCTCCTCACCAGAAACGCTAATAACAATTGCTGAAGAATCAGCGGCAGACATAAGTCTCCTTAACTCAGGCGCGCGCGTGCCACTGGGGCGCCGCGGGTGCGCATACTATTCCGCACTGTACTGGTGCACGGACACACACCATCTTACAACGGCTCCCAGCCAACGCTCAGCTTGAGGGTTGACTAGTCCGCATGATGCTCACGCGTATGCTCATACACGTCAAGCACAATGTGGCTAATGTGGTCGTCCTTCAGACGGTAAATGGTGGTGCGGCCCTGCTGCTCACGGTCAATGACGTGCGCCTCACGCAGGATGCGCAGGTGGTGCGATGCGAGCGGCTGCGAAATGCCCAGGCAGGTGTGCAGTTCGCTCACACTGTGCGGGCGGTGCATCAGGTGGTGCGCAAGCGCCAAGCGCAACGGGTTAGCGAGCGCAGAGAAAATCGCGACGGATCCGCCGAACTGCTCCTCCCAGTCTTTGGGGCTGTTGCCTTCGATGCGGGGTGCGTAGGTGGGCGCCTCGTGGGCGTGCGCTGAGGCATGCTCTGCGGCGTGCTCGGCTACGTGCTTCGCTACCTGCTCGGCGGCGTAGTGAGCGTGGGTGGTTTTGGTCTGGTCTGTGTGCTGGCTCTGAGTCATAGTATTTTCACCTTATGTACAGGAAAGGGGGCACGTCAAGGAAGTGACGCCTGTGCGGCGTGCTTTCTTGACGTGCCCCTCTCCCCTATGTGCGCTCTTGAAGTGCGCTAATACTACATGCGCGGCCGATATCGGTTAGCGACTGCCACCTGCAGGTAGCCCTCAGCGGACTTTACGCCCTTATCGGTCACTGCGCGGTAGCGAACCAGCGGCGCGAAGCCCTGCTTATTCTTAGCGGATACCGCGATGCCCTGGGTGCCGTCGGGCAGGGTCACCACACGGTAGGTGCCGTATTCGTCGCTGTATGCGCTGACGGCCTGGCCGCGCTGGTTGAGCAGCTCCAGCTTCTTCACGGTTTCGCCGCGGCGGTACGCGCCGAAGGATGCTTCGTCATTGTTCAGCACTGCCACGTTCTGGGTGGTGCCCGAGTACAGGGAGACGGAGTCCTCACGTGCGATGGGGCTGTTCTTGTCCACCACGTGCACCTTCAGCGGGATCGAGTACAGCTGCGCGGCTGCGCCCTTCTTTGCCTTCACATCGGACATGCGTGCGGGTGCCTTGCCGGTGCGGTTCACGGTGATGTTCGTACCGTTGTCGCGGCGCAGGTCCCAGGTGGTGCCGGTGACGTCGTGGGTGTTCAGGTCAATCGAGTAGGTGCCGGTCTTGCCGTTGGAGGCAAAACGGATGCCGGTCTCCGCGCTGGAGAACTGGCCGCCAGCAGTGTTGATCTTCTCCTTGTTGACCCAGCGGCTGGGGCGGAAGTTCGGGGTCTGCTCGATTTCCTGGAAGTTGTAATCGCGGGCGTAACGGTAGTTCGGGGAGGTCTTGTGCGACTGGTGCACGCTCTGCGCGACTGCGGTCTCGCCGGAGTAGACGGTGGCGTGGTGCTCGGCGGGCTGGTAAATCACGCCGGAGCCGGTGCCGGTCTTACCGTAAGCGTCCGAGGGGTACTTGAACTTCACGGCATCCGAGGACTGGTTCACTGCCGCGTTCTGAGTCTCGGCGTCGCTGATGCGGTCAGCGTTGGGGGTGCCCACGGCGGAACGGCGCACGGTCACGGGACGTGCAATCTTGTGCGCGTCAGCGTTCGAGGCGGCTGCCTGGTTGTTGCTCTGCGGCAGAACCTGGGTGCCTTCGCGGCGTGCGGTGTTCTCAGCGGACTCGGTGTAGTTCACGGGCATCCACTGCACCTGCTGCCAGGGGAACTGGTTGCCGGTAAAACCGCTGGGAACGAAGCTTGCGAACATTGCCGCCAGCTGCGGGTCTTCCTTGTACACGTTCTTACCCTGGCGGGCGTAGGGCGCGTAGGAGCTTGCCGCCTCCAGGTTGAATGCGTTGGTGAAGAGGTTACGGTCAGCGATGATGAAGCCGTATTCCTTCATGGCGGTCAGGATCATGCGGGTGAGCTGGTCGTCGGCGTGGCCGGTGTTTGCCAGGTGCTCTTCCACGTCAAAGCTTGCGGGCAGGAAGCCGCGCTGACCGGCGCGGGGTGCGTTCGGGTACTTGCTCATGTCCAGCTTGCCATCGGTGCCCTTCGCGGGGAAGGAGGACGTCAGCGCTGCGTAGTCAGCCGCGGTGATGGACACCATGTGGTTGATCTTGCCTGCCTTGAGCTCGTCCACACCAATCTGGGTGAGCTCATTTGCCAGGCCCACCACGGAGGAGGTGCCGTTCTTGAGGGTCAGCCAGTAGTTGTCTTCGCCCACGCCGCCGAAGTTCGGCTTAGCGAGCATGTAGCCGCCGGAGGACACGTGGTAGGTCGCCGGGTAGTCAACCGCAACGGGGATGTCCACGGTACCGCGGGTACCTGCAGGAATCTTGTAGGTGATCACGCCGGTGTTCGCGTCGATGGACGCGCCGGGCACGTTCTTTGCCAGGCGGAACTTCGCGCCACGAGCAATCGGGTAGGAGGTGCGGGCGTTGCCGGACTTCGCGTCGATGCTCACGGGTGCGTTGATGGTGACGGTCTGGCCTGCGTTGCCGCGGCCGACATTATCGTACTGAATCTTTGCGCTCTTGGGGGTGGAGACGTTGCCGCCGCCCACCTGCACGCGGGCGGTGCTGGTGTAGGTCTGTGCGTCTGCATCCTTAACGAACTTGAAGTAGGAGCGCCAGATGCCGGTCGCCTCATCGTACAGGGCGACGGACTGGTCGCCGGAGAGGCCGTGGTCCTCGGCAAGCCAGTTCGGGATCGGGACGCCGCCGGTGAGGATGCGCTTGTTCTCCGCGCTGGCGTTGACGCGGCCATCGCGGGAGACGACCTCGACGTACTCCTGGTGCGGGTTCGCGGAGTTCACGGCGAGGGTCGGGATGTTCTCGTGGCCACCGACGGTCTGGGTGCGGTCCTTCTTCACAGTGCCCGCGTTGATGGCGGTGGTGATGGGGTGGTTACCCGCATCGGCACTGTATTCGAGGAAGGTGCGGCTAATTTCGCTACTGTTGGGCGCGACGGCTTCGGTGCCGGTGAGCTTCTGGGCTGCGAAGGAGTCGCTGGCGAGCTTGCCGCTCAGGGGCGAGGTGTTCTCGGTGGTGGTCAGCTGCTCCTTGGTGAGGGAGGAGTTAACCGGTGCGAGGGTCGCGATGCTCTGTGCCTGCTGGTCGGGGTTCCAGTAGCAGGTCGGACCGGGCGCGACGTTGGTGATGTTCGCGAGGGTCGGCACGGTGCGGTAGCCTGCGTCGACGCAGGTGGTACCGGATACGTTGCGGGTGGAGGCGGTTGCACCGAAGGTCGCGGGGAGGTTCGCGCCGGTGATGACGGTTGCCAGTGCTGCGGAGGCAGCGATGGTGGCACGGCGGCGGTTTGCCGGGCGCTGTGCCGGGTTTTTGGATGCAGTTGCGGTCATGTTTTTCTTTCGTTCGTGTCGGCTTATTTGAGTGAGTGCGTTTGTATGAACAAACACGGACGTGAGTGAAATATGCATCTGAGGGTGTGCCCGGGTGGGTCCTGATCTTCTGGCAGGAATTCTCAGGAAACTCTCAGATAATCCCCATACCCTACATAGTCTTTGGGGTGAACGCAAAACGAGTTTGTGATTTTGGGCACCGATTTTTTGATAAAGGTTCAGGTTTAGAGTCACATCTCCTTGCACCTTCATGCATTTATTGGTGTTTGAAGACGCAGAATTTGCACCGCAGTGTTTAGGGTTTACTCCTAGTCAGGCGAGGGTAACTTGAGAAAAACGAAAAATGCGCACGGAAAACTAAACTTTAAACCTTGAAGTTCCTCGAAAGACGCGCCAAAAATCCCTGTTGAATTTCTCACACGTGACCACACTCTGAGATTCTGCACTGAGGGTAGATAGCATCCAACGCACCAAAATGAGTACCCAGCCACCCCTCAAAGAGCGATTTCTGGCAATCACCACCCAGCAGGAGCACCCTGCGTTTCACCCCGCAGACCCTTCAAAACCCACGCAAAACCCTAAAATTCATGTAAAAAGTTCAAAGTTTCTATGTGTTTGTCAGCGTGTAACCATGCAAACGCACCACTCCCCCACTCGAGGTGTTGCACGCAGCTCCCAGCAACAAATCCAAGCCGCCCACCGGGGGCTTTATCAATGCAAAAAGCACTCCGCATGTGCCTCAAAAACACATGCGGAGTGCATACATATTCACCTATAGCTGCCGCGGGTGCGCCCCGCAGCAGGTATCGGCAGCCCCCAGCGTGGGTTCACATGGGTTCAATCGAGGTTGCTCACAGAGCCAGGGGAAACCACGGCGCCACGGGTTAGCTACAGCGCAAAATAGTTACGGCGCACGATAGTTACAGCACACCCGCCTCCGAGCAGACATTCACCAGCTCACCAATACCCTCAATGCGGGTGCGCACCGTCTGACCCGGCTTCAACCACTGACGCGGATGCAGCGACAAACCAACCCCGGCCGGGGTACCCGTCGCCACCAGGTCACCCGGCTCCAGGGTCATAAACCGCGAAATATAGGACAGCAGCTGCGCCGGAGTGAACACCATATCCGCCGTCGTACCGCGCTGACGCACCACGCCATCCACTTCACAGACCAGCTCCAGACCGGCAACCGGGTCAACCTCATCGGGGCTCACAATCACCGGACCAAACGGAGTCATCGCATCCCAGTTCTTACCCTGGAACCACTCCGAAGAACGACCCTGCCAGTCACGCACCGACACATCATTCATGACCGTGTACCCCATCAGAGCCTCAAGTGCCTGCTCCTCCGTGGCATTACGCAGGCGAGCGCCCACGACCAGGCACAGCTCAACCTCCCAGTCGACCTTCGTGCTGCCGGTGCCGTCGGCGGCGGGCATGCGGATCTGCTCGCCGGGGCCAATCAGCGCGTTCGGGAACTTCGCGAACAGCGCCGGATGCTCAGGCACCTCAAGGTTCATTTCCGCGGCATGGTCGCGGTAGTTCAGGCCGGCGCACACAATCTTGCCGGGCTTATCCAGCGGGCGAATAAACGGTAGGGAGTTCCACAGCTCCTCGCCGTGACCCATGACGGTCGCGCCGTTCTCCTTCAGGATCGCCACGGCGTTCTTCGGGTCGCCAAAGTTCAGGCGGAACCGGCTGTAGAAATTCAGTAGCGGGCTGAGCTTCGCCGGAAGCTCGTACACGGTCTCTTCGAAGAAGCAGACCGCGCGGCTGCCCTTCGAGTCTTTAATCTGCGCCCAACGCATGGATGCTCCTTCGCTTCAGGTGGGGATATATCGAATAAGTTACGGATAAAAGTCAGAAATAAAACAACCTAGTGAAAACCGTTTTGGGCGTACACCTCAACGATGGCGTCTTCCAGGTCTTCCATGAGCAGGGCGGGGTTCGCGTCCTGCGCCGCGCCAACCGTGGCGGGATCCAGCTCCATGCCGAGGGCACGGTACACGTCCGCGGTGACCGCCCGCAGGGGCGCAGAGTCGGAGACCACGATGCCGGTGCTGAACCACCAGCCGCCGGTCACCACACGCTGGGCGGTGCCAACCAGTTTAATGCGGCCACCACCTGCGGAGGCGGGAAGCTGTGCGTGCACCGAATACTCACCGGGGCAGTACTCCCCCGGAATCTCGCCCATGCGCGCATCCACGCCAACCTCGCGGAGCGCCTGCGCGTACATGGAACCGAACAGTTCGTAGCGTAGGGTGTTGCCGCTGCGGGCGTCGGAGGCGGGCTGAAAATGGTCCACGACCAGGCACCCCTGATGGTAGGCGGCGGCGTGCCCGCCGACCTTGCGCACCAGCACCTCGAAACCGTGCTCGGCACACGCCGCGGAGGCATCCGCGAAGCCGGGGTTCAGTTCGTCACGGCGGCCGAACGCGACCGTCGGGTTCGGCTGATACATGCGCAGGGTGGCTTCGCGCTTGCCGGTTGCCACCTCGCGGAGCATCTGCACCGTCTGGTCGTGGTGAATGAGGATATCGCCGGATTCGGGGCCGGTCTCTCGAATAATCTGCACGTTCCTATTTTACGGTTACGCCCGTCACTTACGGTGCGTGGTCGGCGGGCGTCTCAAGGGCAGCTCAGAGGTGACTGCCCAGCGGCCGATACGCCCGGTCATATTCACATTTTTTATGCCGATTTTCTTCACTCAGTGAACCCAAACCACTACGATTAAAAGACTACGTGGCATCCCACACGTTGCCACAAGTGTACAACACAGCATGACAACGCAGAAGAAACGCGCACACCGTGACGGCCCACCCGCCACGGACCACACTGTACGTTTCGCAAAGGAGATCGGACCATGACACAGTCCACCCCCGCCAACGCAGCGGCGCCCACCGCCGCATCCGCCGAGGAGGTGAAGGCGGCGAAGTCCAAGCGCACGAAACTTATCGTGCAGGTTGCCATCATCCTCGCCGCGACCCTCGCCATCTGGTTCGTTCCCGCCCCCGAAGGCGTCGACCCGCGCGGCATGCACATGCTCGCCATCTTCGTCGGTACCATTCTCGGCCTGATTTTCCAGCCGCTGCCCACCCCGTCCGTGGCGCTCGTCGGCCTTGGCGCCGCAATGATTACCGGCACCATGGCGGCAAAGAACGAGGCACTGACCGGCTTCGGTAACTCCTCCATCTGGATCATTGTTGCCGCGTTCTTCATCGCCGACGGCTTCCTCATCACGGGTCTGGGCAAGCGCATCGCACTGCTGTTCGTGCGTGCGCTCGGCAAGTCTTCCCTCGGCCTGTCCTACGGTATGGCAATCACCGACCTGGTCCTCGCCCCCGCCACCCCTTCCAACACTGCGCGTGCCGGTGGCGTGATTTACCCGATTATCCGTTCCCTCTCCGAGGTCAACGGCTCCACCAACGAAACCCCCGAATCGCGCCGTAAGCTCGGCTCCTACCTGCTCATGACCGAGGCGCAGGTCAACACCATCACCTCCGCCATGTTCCTGACCGCTATGGCGGGCAACCCGCTGGCGCAGAAGTTCGCGCATGACCGTGGCATCAACCTCGACTGGGGTACCTGGGCGCTCGCCGCCATCGTTCCCGGTCTTGCCGCGCTGATTGTGATGCCGTGGATCATGTCGAAGATCTACCCGCCGACCATCAAGAAGACCCCGGACGCACCCGAGCACGCCCGCCAGGAACTGCACGAAATGGGCCCCATGAGCGTGAAGGAATGGATCATGCTCGGCACTTTCGTGCTGCTGCTAATCCTGTGGGTGACCGGTACCGCACTGGGTATTGACGCCACCAGCGCCGCATTCTTCGGCATCGGTATTCTGCTGGTGACCAAGGTTCTGACCTGGAAGGACATGGCGAAGAACTCCAGCGCATGGTCCACCCTCATCTTCTTCGCCGTGCTCGTCGGCATGGCAGACCACCTGAAGAAGCTCAAGGTCGTCGACTGGATCGGTCAGCAGGCGGCGCACAGCGTCAGCGGCATGGCGTGGCCCATGGCGTTCGCAATCCTGGTTCTGGCGTACTTCTTCATCCACTACATGTTCGCCTCGAACACCGCGCAGGTCGTGGCCCTGTACGCTGTGTTCCTCGGTGCGGCGGTAGCTGCCGGTGTTCCGCCGATGTTCGCGGCGCTGTTCCTCGGCTTCATGGGCAACCTGATTGGCGGCATCACCCACTACGCCTCCGGCCCGGCGGGCGTGTACTACGGTTCCGGCTACTTCAGCGTGGGCGAATGGTTCAAGATCGGCTTCATGGCGGCTATCGTGAACCTCGTCGTCTGGGGTGCGGTCGGTACCGCGTGGCTGTTCGCGCTCGGCTTCGCCAACTAATAGCGCAGGCCCCGCGGCGGCCTAGCTCAGCGTAAAAGCGCTGTAGAAAGCCCGGTGTTCTCACGTGAATTTTCGTGTGAGAACACCGGGCTTTTACGCGCCCGCTAGCTTCCTAAAACAGGGCAAATCCTAGTATTCCCCCACCCCCTCCGCTAGGGTAGAAGAAAACCCCACAACACCTTGGAGGATGCCGTGCACCAGGACCAGCACATCACCGCCCAGACTACCTCTTTGCCAAACTCCAACCCGGCGCTGACCGAGCCGCAGCCGCTCGGCGCATTCCCTGACGGGTTCCTCTTCGGAGGCGCCACCGCCGCCAACCAGTTCGAGGGTGCCTGGAACGAAGACGGCAAGGGCCCCAGCCTGCAGGATGTACTGCCCGCCGGCGGCCTGTACCCGCGCACCGCGGAACCCACCGAGGACAACCTCAAACTGGAAGGCATTGACTTCTACCACCGCTACCGCGAAGACATCGCCCTGCTCGCGGAGATGGGTTTTAAGGTCTTCCGCTTCTCCATCGCCTGGTCGCGTATCTTCCCCCGCGGCGACGAAGAAACCCCGAACGAGGCGGGCCTCGCTTTCTACGACCGCGTGCTTGACGAGCTCGAAAAGCACGGCATGGAGCCGCTCATCACCCTCAGCCACTACGAAACCCCGTTGCACCTGGTCGAGCAGTACAACGGCTGGACCAGCCGCGAGCTCATCGGCTTCTACGAACGCTACGCCCGCACCGTATTCGCCCGCTACGGCAAGCGCGTGAAGTACTGGCTGACCTTCAACGAAATCAACTCCATGCTGCACCTGCCGTTCATGTCCGGCGGCATCAACACCCCGGCGGATCAGCTCAGCGACGCCGACCTGTACCAGGCGATGCACCACGAGCTGGTCGCCTCCGCACGCGCCACCGCCGCGGCACGCGAACTGGCACCCGGCGCACAGATCGGCTGCATGATTCTAGCCATGCCCACCTACCCGCTCACCCCCGACCCCGCCGACGTACTCGCCGCCATGCAGGCGGAACAGGCGAACTTCGCGTTCGGTGACGTGCACGTGCGCGGCGCATACCCCGGCTACTTCCTGCGTGCCCTGCGTGAGAAGGGCGTGGAGCTGAACATCACCGAGCAGGACCGCGAGGACCTGAAGAACACCGTGGATTTCGTCTCGTTCAGCTACTACATGTCCACCTGCGCAACCGGCGACCCGGCACGAGGCGAGCGCGGCGAAGGCAACATCCTCGGCGGCGTGGCGAACCCGACCCTGCCCGCCAGCGAATGGGGCTGGCAGATCGACCCGACCGGCCTGCGCGTGGTCCTCAACCAGTACTGGGACCGCTGGCAGAAGCCGCTATTCATCGTGGAGAACGGTCTGGGTGCCCGTGACAAACTGGTCGAGGTGAACGGCGAGCTCACCGTGGAAGACGACTACCGCATCGACTACCTGCGCCAGCACCTGCACGCCGTGCGTGAGGCGATTGAGGACGGCGTGAACGTGCTCGGCTACACCACCTGGGGTTGCATCGATATGATTAGCGCCTCCACCGCGCAGATGTCCAAGCGCTACGGATTCATCTACGTGGACCGCAACGACGACGGCACCGGCACCCTGGCGCGCTACCGTAAGAAGTCTTTCCACTGGTACCGCGAGGTGATTGCCAGCAACGGCGCGGAGCTGTAACTGGTAAGGATTTAGACGCTAAACCCCCGCGCGGCTAACACGCGAAACTCAGCAGCAAAAAGCCCCCGAGACTCTGATCTCGGGGGCTTTTTCATATATAACACCTAGTCCATGGGTAGGTCATTCAGGCTGGTGGACACGTACTCCCACCAGGTCGGCACCAACCCGGCATTCATCGCAACCCTCTGCGACAGCATATGCGACGGGCTCGTACCGTAGAACGGCAGGTACCCTTCCGCCAGGGTCAGGCGTGCCGCATCACGTACCAGCACGCTGGCGATGCCGGCACCACGCCAGGCAGGCAGCACATCAATGCCAATCTGGCGCATAATCGGCGAATCGTCACTCAGGCCAACCATAGCGATAGGGTCTGCGAGCGCGGGGCTCTCCCCCGCCGCGGGTGCATCAGGTGCCTTAGATGCGTTCTCTTCCACCGGGTACGCAGCGAGCACCAGCACATCCGGGCGGGTAGCACTAAAGCCCAGCGCGTTCGAGTAGCGCTTATCCCCGCGGAAACGCTCAAACTGTTCAGAGTCCAGCAGCTCCACACGCAGGCGGGTTACGCGCGCCTGCGTGTCCTGCGGGTCAACCTCAAGCGCACCCGCGGAGGCGTTTGCCTCCCTGCGGATGGTGCGCTCGCCGGTGATTTCGGCAAGCAGTGCCGCCTTCAGCTCGGCGGGGTCAACGCGGCGCATCATACCCACACCGGGCACGGCGCACTTGACCTCCTGCGCCTGCACACCCTCGGGTACGACCGAGTTCAGCAGGGCGCGGCCGGGCGTGTAGTAGATGCTCGTGCCGCTGACCTGCTGGGTGTAGGGGGTGAGCAGTTCGTTGAGCTGGCGTAGCTGCGCGTAGTCGCCGAGCCAGTTCGACTGGTCGCCGAGCATGTAGTCGATGGCCTTGTCCAGCACGCGCGGGTGCTTGGCACAGAGAATACCTACGCTCGCGTAGTTGGCGACGCGCAGCTCCCAGATGTCGTCGTTGCGGCGGCGGGTGGCACCCATCTTCTCGGAGGGAGGCTGCACGGTGGCGAGTAGCGGCAGGCTTTCGGCTTCCGGGTAGTCGCGTAGCTCTTCGAGGGCGCGGCTAATCGAGCCGGGTGCCTGGCAGAAGTCCGCCTCCAGCTGGGTGTGCAGGATGTGCCGCGCACGGTCCGCGGTGGTCACAGCGCCACGGGTTGCCTTAGCTCCCCGCGTGGGTTCGGTTCCTTGAGTATCAGTCACGTAGGTTTCCTCTAGGTCAAGTTCTTGACTAGTTCAGGATCTGGGCTAGTTCAGGATCTCAGCAAGGAACGCGCCGGTGTGCGAGCCCTTCACCTGAGCTACCTGTTCCGGGGTGCCCTCGGCGATGACAGTGCCGCCGCCGCTACCGCCTTCGGGGCCCATGTCGATGATCCAGTCGGCGCACTTGACCACGTCCAGGTTGTGCTCGATGGTGATGACGCTATTGCCCTTGTCGACCAGCGATTGCAGCACGGCGAGCAGCTTGCGGATGTCTTCAAAGTGCAGGCCGGTGGTCGGCTCGTCCAGCACGTAGATGGAGCGGCCGTTGGAGCGCTTCTGCAGTTCGGTTGCGAGCTTCACGCGCTGCGCTTCACCGCCGGAGAGGGTGGTTGCGGGCTGACCCAGGCGAATGTAGCCCAGGCCCACGTCCACGAGGGTGTTTAGGTGGCGCGCAATCGGGGTGAATGCGGCGAAGAACTCTGCGGCTTCTTCCACGGGCATTTCGAGCACGTCGGCGATGGTCTTGCCCTTGTAGTGCACTTCGAGGGTTTCGCGGTTGTAGCGCTTGCCGTGGCAGGTTTCACAGGGTACGTACACGTCCGGCAGGAAGTTCATTTCAATCTTCAGGGTGCCGTCGCCGGAGCAGTCCTCGCAGCGGCCGCCCTTGACGTTGAAGGAGAATCGACCCGGGGTGTAGCCGCGCATTTTCGCTTCGCTGGTCTCTGCGAACAGCTTGCGGATGTGGTCGAACACGCCGGTGTAGGTGGCGGGGTTCGAGCGCGGGGTGCGCCCAATGGGCGACTGGTCCACGTGAATGACCTTGTCCAGGTGTTCCAGCCCGTCGATGCTCTTGTGGCGGCCGGGTACCTGCTTGGCGCCGTTGAGCTTGTTCGCCAGGGAAGTGTACAGAATGTCGTTGACCAGGGTGGATTTGCCCGAGCCGGACACACCGGTCACCGCGGTGAACACGCCTAGGGGGAAGGACACGGTCACGTTCTTGAGGTTGTTTTCGCGGGCGCCGCGCACGGTCAGCTGACGCTTCTTGTCCACGGGGCGGCGGGAGGCGGGCACCTCAATGCTGCGGCGGCCAGCCATGTAGTCGCCGGTAATGGACTTGGTGTTCTTCAGCAGCTCCTCAAAGCTGCCGGAGTGCACGATTTCGCCGCCGTGCTCGCCGGCGCCGGGTCCTACATCCACGATCCAGTCGGCTTCGCGCATGGTGTCTTCGTCGTGCTCGACCACAATAAGCGTGTTGCCCATATCGCGCAGCTTAGTCAGGGTTTCGATAAGGCGGCGGTTATCGCGCTGGTGCAGGCCGATGGAGGGCTCGTCGAGCACGTAGAGTACGCCGACCAGGCCCGAACCGATCTGGGTTGCGAGGCGGATGCGCTGCGCCTCACCACCGGAAAGCGTACCGGCGGAGCGTGAGAGGGTCAGGTAGTCCAGGCCCACGTCCAGCAGGAACTGCAGGCGGGCATCAATTTCTTTGAGGACCTGCTCGCCAATCTTGGCTTCGCGGGCGGTCAGCTGCAGGCCGCGCACGAAGGCGAGCGCGTCAGCCAGGGACAGGTCGGTAATGTCTGCGATGGACTGGCCGCCGACCTTCACCCCGAGGATGGTCGGGTTCAGGCGCGCGCCACCGCAGGAGGGGCAGGCGACCTGGCGCATGTACTGTTCGTAGCGGTCGCGGGCGAAGTCCGATTCGGTTTCTTCGTGCTTGCGCTTGATGTACGCCTTCACGCCTTCGAACCCGGAGGTGTAGCGGCGTTCGCGGCCGAATCGGTTGCGGTAGGACACCTCAACCTTGTAGTCCTTGCCGTCCAGAATGGCGGCGCGGGTCTTGGCGGGCAGGTCCTTGAAGGGGGTGTTCAGGTCAAAGCCGAGCTCCTCCCCCAGGCCTGCGAGCAGGCGCAGCCAGTATTCGGTGGTTGCTTTGCCCTGCGACCAGGGTGCGATAGCGCCCTCGCCGAGGGTCAGGTCGGGGTTGGGTACGAGCAGTTCGGTGTCTACTTCCAGGCGCGAGCCGATGCCGTCGCAGGCGCTACATGCGCCGAACGGCGAGTTGAAGGAGAAGGCACGCGGCTCGATGGTGTCGATCTGCAGCGGGTGGTTGTTGGGGCAGGCGAGGTTTTCGCTGAAGGAGCGGGTGCGTTCGGGGTCGTCCTGCTCGCGGTCCACGAAGTCGATGAGCACGCGGCCGTCGGCGAGCTTGAGCGCGGTTTCGATGGAGTCGGTGAGGCGCTGGTGAATACCGTCCTTAATGACGATGCGGTCGACGACCACCTCAATGGTGTGCTTGTACTGCTTGGCGAGCTTGGGCGGGTCGGAGAGCTGCACGGTTTCGCCGTCCACGCGGGCACGCGAGTAGCCCTGAGTCAGCAGGTCCTTGAAGAGGTCAACAAACTCGCCCTTACGTGCGCTGACGACGGGCGCGAGAATCTGCAGGCGGGTGCGTTCGGGGTACTCCTGCAGAATGTCCACGATCTGCTGCGGGGTCTGCTGGGTGATTTCTTCGCCACATTCGGGGCAGTGCGGGTGACCAACTCGTGCCCAGAGCAGACGCATGTAGTCGTAGATTTCGGTGATGGTACCGACGGTTGAGCGCGGGTTTTTGGAGGTGGACTTCTGGTCGATAGACACCGCCGGGGAGAGGCCCTCGATGAAGTCTACGTCGGGCTTATCGACCTGTCCGAGGAACATACGCGCGTAGGAGGACAGCGACTCAACGTAGCGGCGCTGACCTTCCGCAAAGATGGTGTCGAAGGCGAGGGAGGACTTACCTGAGCCGGAGAGGCCGGTGAAGACGACCATCGCATCACGCGGAATGGTGAGGTCTACGTTCTTGAGGTTGTTTTCGCGGGCACCCTGAACCCGGATACTGGTCAGGTCGTTCGCTTTGAGTGCGGTGCTACCGTGTGCCGGGCGGGGTGTCATCGAAAATCCTTTCGTTTTATCTTCGAACTTAAATTCTACACCCTCACACCTTTCACCAGCGGGATTATGCGGGCGGTGAAGGCATGAGGGTGCAGTACTTACTATGAGGCGGACTGGCAGGCGCGGTTTACCAGCCGCGGGTTCCCCACTCTTCCAGGTGAGGGCGCTCATCGCCGAGGCTGGTGGAGCGGCCGTGGCCGGGCAGCACGATGGCGTCGTCTTCGAAGCCGCCGAAGAGCTTTTCGAGCACGTTGGAGAAGAGCTCACCGAACTGCTGCGGGGAATCGGTCTTGCCCACGCCGCCGGGGAAGAGGGTGTCGCCGGTGAACAGCAGGGTTGCGGGAGTGCCGTCTTCCCAGGTGGTTTCGAGGGTGTAGACGATGGATCCGGGGGTATGGCCGGGCACGTGCAGGGCGCGGATGACGGTGTCAGAGAGGTAGAAGTCGAAGCTTTCGCCGCCGGTCAGTTCTTCTTCGACAGTGTAGTCTTCCAGTTCCTTAATCTCAGCAGCGTCGGCTGCACCCGCGGAGGTCACGGCACCGGTGAGGCGGTCGAGCTCCTTAATAGCGCGGATGTGATCCCAGTGGCCGTGGGTGACCAGGATGCCGGTCAGACCGATCGCGCGGGGCCTGATGGAGTTGAAGTCCTCTTCCCTCTCCATAACGCGCACGCGGCGTTCTTCGCCGTCTGCCAGTTCGAGCTGCGGGCAGTCGTTCAGGAGCGCGTCGAGAGTGAAAGCGTAGAGTTCTTCTGCGTCGTCTGCGGGGTCGATGAGCACCTGCTCGCCGGTGGCACGCATGGTGATGAGGTAGACGCTGTTGTCCATCTCGGAGACACTAAACGCACGGACGGTCAGTTCGGGGTTCTCAAAGATGAGGGTGGGTTCGGGGTAAGTAGTCATAGTTCCAGTGTAGGGGTTGTGACCGCACAGCATGCGCCTATGCGGTTCGCTCCCCTATCAGCGCATTCGGCGTTGAACGCGCGGGATACATGTACGGGTTGCATGTGTGCGGGATGCACAGGGAACAGATTCTGGAGCATGCTCGGTACGGATTAGGTTCCGGCTGGATTCCGCCCGGCTGAGGTTCCACTGAAATTCAAAAGTTAAACAGAGAAGCGACTGCGCATCGATACACAGTCGCTTCTCATGACACCCAGGGGTATCTATCACTCACTCAAACACAAGCAACCCGAGGACTTTGGAAATCTCACGATTACTTGATGACTCAATAGTAGCGAACTTTTTGGGGGCTGTTTTACCACCCAATTTGGTACGGAGAACCAGATTTAGTGACCCGCACCTCATTGTAATCATTCTGTAATAAAAACAGGTGTTTTTTAGGGTATCCATACGTACCAATTTCATTTTTTTCGAGTTTTAGCGTGACTTATTTCACCCAAAATAATTTTAGAATTTCCCCCTTTTGGCACTTCGGTGCACCTTTAACCTAAGCTCCACACTCGGCAATCCCAAAGGTTCAATACCCAGTTTTAGCCCGGTATTCTGCGGAAGTAGAGGGTTAAGGTGAAAGTATCTTCAAGTACTTGCAACTTCATAAGCGGGAAAAAATGTACTGCTCACCGTTCAAAATCTACACAATTATTCGCGCGAGGGCAAAATCAATTGGTCTGTTTTACCCCTGTAGGTACCCCCTAAAGTAGAGGTTTTATTACAAAACAATAACATCAGCCCCACTTTCAGGTTCACTGAGTGCACCCATTAAAACCCCTTTCAAAAAGCAAAATACCTAGTCAATGCCGTATTTTCACAAAATGCAAGACAGTGTGTCACTAAAAAATCAACCTCTACAGATTGTTTAATAAAACCTGACCTTCAAGCACAAATAGAGCCCAATTATTAACCAGCACGTACCAATTCCGCCCTCAAAACAAGCGCTCTAGAAGCCTCAATGAAAGGCTGAAAGACCCCTCCATCAGGGGTTTCAGGATCCTTCACTCCTCTGGTGCCACTCCTCTGGTGCAGCCTAGTTTCATTCTGTTTTCAAGAGCTCCGCTCCCCCGCCCTCAAGCGTTGCATACCTCGTATTCGCCCCTCATGCTTCCATGTATCTGGGGCAGAGCACTCCACAAAAGCGCCACCGGGCACAGCAAAGGCGGCGCCCCTCCCCCGCTGTGGGGAGGGAGCGCCGCCTCCACTAGCTATAGATCAGCCGGAATAGTCGCCTTAGGACAGGCCGACCATCACGCCGTTCTCGTCGAAGCCAATGCGCTCAGCTGCGGGGCTCTTGCTCAGGCCCGGCATGGTGCGCATGGTGCCGCAGATAGCGTAGACGTAGCCAGCACCTGCAGCCAGGCGAACCTCGCGCACGGGCAGGGTCCAGCCGGTCGGTGCGCCCTTCAGAGTTGCATCCGAAGAGATGGACAGGTGGGTCTTCGCAATGACCACGGGCAGGTGCGAGTAGCCCAGCTCAGCGAAACGCTTCAACTGCTTAGCGGCAGCGGGAGCAATGGAGATGCCGTCCGCGCCGTAGACCTTGGTGGCGACCTTCTCGATCTTGGTCTCGATGGAGTCCTCAAGATCGTAGGTGTACTTCAGATCCGAAACGTCGTCACATGCCTCAGCAACTACGTTTGCCAGGTCGGTGGTGCCCTTACCGCCTTCAGCCACACCGCGGTGAATAGCGACGCGAGCGCCAGCTTCCTCAGCGATACGGCGGATGGTCTCGTGCTCGGACTCGAAGTCGGTCGGGAACGCGTTGATTGCCACGACCGGCTGAACACCGAAGTTGCGCACAATCTCGATGTGCTTCTTCAGGTTCTCTGCGCCCTTCTCCACGTCGGAGGGGCTTTCCTGCAGCATGCCTTCGGGCAGGGGCTTGCCCGGAACGATCTTGTACAGGCCGGAGTGGGACTTCAGGGAGCGCACGGTGACGACGAGCACTGCGGCGTCCGGCTTCAGGCCGGAGACGCGGCACTTGACGTTGAAGAAACGCTCCGCACCCATGTCGGCGCCGAAGCCAGCCTCGGTAATCACGTAGTCGGAGTACTCCAGACCAACGTAGTCGGCGACCACGGAGGAGTTACCGGTTGCGATGTTGCCGAAGGGACCCGCGTGAATCAGTGCGGGGGTGTGCTCCAGGGTCTGCAGCAGGTTCGGGTTGATAGCGTCTGCCAGGATGACGGACATTGCGCCGTCAGCCTTCAGGTCGGCTGCGGTGACGGGCTCACCGTCGTAGTTCAGGCCGATCACGATCTTTGCCAGGCGCTCACGCAGGTCCTTGAAGGAGGTTGCCAGCGAGAGAATCACCATGATTTCGGAGGCACTGGTGATGTCGAAACCAGTCTGGCGGGTCACGCCGTCCATGCGTTCGCCCAGGCCCACGACGATGTTGCGCAGGGAGCGGTCGTTCATGTCGATAACGCGGCGCCACTCGATTGCGCGCGGGTCGATGCGCAGCTCGTTGCCGTGGTGCAGGTGGTTGTCAATCATGGCGGCAAGCAGGTTGTGTGCTGCGGTGACGGCGTGGAAGTCGCCGGTCAGGTGCAGGTTCAGCTTCTCCATGGGAACGATCTGGGAGTAGCCGCCGCCTGCTGCGCCGCCCTTGATGCCGAAGGTCGGGCCCATTGCGGGCTGACGCAGAGCCAGGATTGCCTTGCGGCCGGTCTGTGCGAAGCCCTGTGCGAGGGAGACGGAGGTTGCGGTCTTACCTTCACCGAGCGGGGTGGGGGTGACTGCGGTAACCACGATGTACTTGGAGCCGCGCTTGCGGGCGGTCTCTGCGTTGGTGGTTTCGTCGAGGAGGACCTTAGCAACATACTTGCCGTAGGGTTCAAGGCGATCTTCGCTGATGCCGTTGTCCGCTGCGATCTTGTTGATGGGCCACAGATCGGCGGCAAGTGCGATTTCGAGGTCGGAAGGGAAAGGCTTCTTCGTCATTGTCATCCTTCGAGTTGTACGAATCATGCTCTTTTATTCTATGCCTTAGCTCACGCATTTGTCCCTCACCTCGCCGAACTCCGACAAATAAACCCGATTTTTAATGCACTAATCCCCGCGACCGGTACCCTACGCTCACGTGGAACGAACAGGGTCGGTGCGGGGATCAGTAGCGCATACACGCCGGGTTGCCGGTACAGAAGACACAAGAACCGGCGATACGAGCGGCTATTACGGCATGGTCAGCAGAACCTTGGTGGCGGTACGCTGGTCCATTGCCTCGTAACCCTTAGCTGCCTCGTCGATGGGCAGAACCAGGTCGAATACCTTGCCGGGCTCAATTTCGCCCTTGTAAATCAGGTCGATGAGGGTCGGCAGGTACTTGCGCACGGGGGCGGGGCCGCCCTCCAGGTGAACCTGCTTGTCGAAGAGCTTATCGGTGCCGATGGCGCTGTCGTGCGGCACGCCCACGAAGCCGATGTAGCCGCCGTGGCGTACGCAGCCGAGTGCCTGGTCGAAGGACTGCTGGGAGCCAACAGCCTCCGCAACGCCGTGTGCGCCCACGCCGTCGGTGAGTTCCAGAACCTTGGCGATACCCTCTTCGCCGCGCTCTTCCACGATGTGGGTTGCGCCGAATTCCTTAGCAAGCGCCTGACGTTCGGGGTTGCGGGACATGATGATGATCTTCTCCGCGCCGAGCTGCTTAGCGCCGATGACTGCGCTCAGGCCGACTGCGCCGTCACCAACAACGACGATGGTCTTGCCGGGGCCTGCCTGCGCTGCGTCTGCTGCGTACCAGCCGGTGCCGAGCACGTCGGATGCCGCCATCAGGTGCGGGATCTGCTCTTCGGTGGGGGCTGCGGGGGTCTTGACGAGGGTGCCGTCTGCGAAGGGTACGCGGGCGTATTCTGCCTGGGTGCCGTTGGAGCGCATGCCGATGTAAGTGTCGCCTGCTGCGATTGCCTTGAGGCAGCGGGAGGGGTAGCCTGCGGTGCAGGTTTCGCACTCGCCGCAGGAGATGCAGAAGGAGCCTACGACGAAGTCGCCGGGGGCTACGGTGGTGACCTCGGAGCCGACTTCTACGACCTCGCCGATGTATTCGTGGCCCATTGCGCGGTGATCGACGGGCTCTGCGTCTGCGCCGCGGTAGGGCCACAGGTCGGAGCCGCAGATGCAGGATGCTGCGAGCTTGATGATGGCGTCGGTGGGTTCGAGGAGGGTAGGCTTCTCGACCTCGTTGACGACGACCTTGCCGGGGGCTTCCATGACGACTGAACGCATGGGTGTTCCTTTCGGGGTTGCGGGATAGTAGTCCAACAGTACGCCCCGCACCCCGATATATCAATAATTTTTTATGCTACGGGGTGAAGACAAAAATTCCGACAATCTGAACCCGCAAAACTGCTCCCACTCCCCCGCTTCCCCAGCGCTTCCACACCAGGTTAAACCGGGGGATCCTGGGCATCCCGGCACGTTGAATAGCCCGGTTAAACGGCGGAACCCCCGCGCATCCACAGTGGATACGCGGGGGTCGGTTTATCTCAGCCTGATATCTCAAGGCGAGAAAGGGCTTAGAAGTCCCAGGATAGAAGTCTCCGCCTTAGAAGTCCCAGTCCTCGTCCTCGGTGTTCACAGCCTTACCAATCACGTAGGAAGAGCCGGAACCAGAGAAGAAGTCGTGGTTCTCATCAGCGTTCGGGGACAGCGCCGACAGAATCGCCGGGGACACGTTAGTCACGGACGCCGGGAACATCGGCTCGTAGCCCAGGTTCATCAGAGCCTTGTTAGCGTTGTAGTGCAGGAACTTCTTAACGTCCTCGCTCCAACCCACACCGTCGTACAGGGAGTGGGTGTACGCCACCTCGTTCTCGTACAGTTCGTACAGCAGGTTGAAGGTGTACTCCTTCAGCTCTGCCTGACGCTCCGCGGACTCCTTCGCCAGGCCGCGCTGGAACTTGTAGCCAATGTAGTAGCCGTGCACTGCCTCGTCACGAATAATCAGACGAATCAGGTCAGCGGTGTTGGTCAGCTTCGCGTGCGAAGACCAGTACATGGGCAGGTAGAAGCCCGAGTAGAACAGGAAGGACTCCAGCAGAGTGGAGGCAACCTTCTTCTTCAGCGGGTCGTCACCGATGTAGTAGGACAGAACAATCTTCGCCTTCTTCTGCAGGTGCTCATTCTCAGATGCCCAGCGGAACGCCTCGTCAATCTCCTTGGTGGAGGCGAGGGTCGAGAAGATCGAGGAGTACGACTTTGCGTGTACGGACTCCATGAACGCGATGTTGGTGTACACTGCCTCTTCGTGCGCCGTCACAGCGTCCGGCAGCAGGGACACAGCACCGACGGTACCCTGGATGGTGTCCAGCAGGGTCAGACCGGTGAAGACGCGCATGGTCAGCTGCTTCTCTTCTTCGGTCAGGGTCTTCCAGGAGGGCACGTCGTTGCTCAGCGGCACCTTTTCCGGCAGCCAGAAGTTACCGGTCAGACGATCCCAAACCTCAAGGTCCTTCTCGTCCTCAATACGGTTCCAGTTGATAGCCTCAACCGCGTGGTCGACGAGCTTCACCTTTTCGCTCATTAGTAATTCTCCGATTCTTAAAGGGCGGTTACGGTCCCACGCGCGCCCAGCCAGTCGCGCAGGCGGGTTTCGTGTTTACCGTAACCGCCCCTTCCAGTCTTTAGTTATAGTGTGCCAGCTCAGGCTGAATGCGTCACAGCATTCGGGCTAGAGCATGCAGGATACGCAACCTTCAACCTCGGTACCCTCAAGAGCCATCTGACGCAGACGGATGTAGTAGATGGTCTTGATGCCCTTACGCCATGCGTAAATCTGGGCGCGGTTGATATCGCGGGTGGTTGCGGTATCGCGGAAGAAGAGGGTCAGCGACAGGCCCTGGTCCACGTGCTGGGTTGCCACAGCGTAGGTGTCGATGATCTTCTCGTAACCAATTTCGTAGGAGTCCTGGTAGTACTCCAGGTTGTCGTTGGTCATGTACGGCGCCGGGTAGTAGACGCGGCCGAGCTTGCCTTCCTTACGGATCTCAATCTTCGAAGCAATCGGGTGAATCGAAGAGGTCGAGCCGTTGATGTAGGAGATGGAGCCGGTCGGCGGAACAGCCTGCAGGTTCTGGTTGTACATGCCGTACTGTGCCACGTCAGCAGCCAGCTGGATCCACTCTTCACGGGTGGGGATGTGGTGCTTAGCGAACAGTTCGCGGGTACGCTCGGTCTGCGGTGCCCATTCCTTCTCAATGTACTTTGCGAAGAACTCACCGGATGCGTACTTCGAGTTCTCGAAGCCCTCGAAACGCTGGCCGCGTTCCTTAGCAATCTGCATGGAGGCGCGAATTGCGTGGTAGGCGACGGTGTAGAAGTACATGTTGGTGAAGTCCAGTGCTTCTTCGGAACCGTAGTAGACGTGCTCGCGTGCCAGGTAGCCGTGCAGGTTCATCTGGCCCAGACCCACGGCGTGGCTCATGTTGTTGCCGCGCTCGATGGAGGGTACGGAGCGGATGTCGGACTGGTCGGAGACGGAGGTCAGCGAACGAATCGCGGTTTCCACGGTCTTGCCGAAGTCGTCGCCGTCCATGGTCAGTGCAATGTTCAGCGAACCGAGGTTGCAGGAGATGTCCTTACCGACGGTCTCGTAGCCGAGGTCAGCGTGGTAGGTGGACGGCTCAGAAACCTGCAGGATCTCGGAGCACAGGTTGGACATGATGACCTTACCGGCGATGGGGTTCGCGCGGTTGACGGTGTCTTCGAACATCACGTACGGGTAGCCGGACTCGAACTGGATCTCTGCGATGGTCTGGAAGAACTCGCGTGCGTTGATCTTGGTCTTGGTGATGCGTGCATCGTCGACCATCTCGTAGTACTTCTCGGAGACGTTGATGTCGGAGAAGGGCACGCCGTAGATGCGTTCCACATCGTACGGGGAGAAGAGGTACATGTCCTCGTTCTTCTTTGCCAGCTCGAAGGTGATGTCGGGGATGACAACGCCCAGGGAGAGGGTCTTGATGCGGATCTTCTCGTCAGCGTTCTCACGCTTGGTGTCCAGGAAGGCGTAGATGTCGGGGTGGTGTGCGTGCAGGTAGACGGCACCGGCACCCTGACGTGCGCCGAGCTGGTTTGCGTAGGAGAAGGCGTCTTCCAGCAGCTTCATGACGGGGATAACGCCCGAGGACTGGTTCTCAATCTTCTTAATGGGCGCACCGGATTCGCGCAGGTTGGTCAGGGCGAATGCCACGCCGCCGCCGCGCTTGGAGAGCTGCAGTGCAGAGTTGATGGAGCGGCCGATGGACTCCATGTTGTCTTCCATGCGCAGCAGGAAGCAGGAGACGAGCTCGCCGCGCTGCTTCTTACCTGCGTTGAGGAAGGTCGGGGTTGCCGGCTGAAAACGGCCGGAGATGATCTCGTCGACGATGTCTTCGGCAAGCTTCTCGTTGCCTTCTGCCAGCAGCAGCGCGACCATGCAGACGCGGTCTTCAAAACGCTCCAGGTAGCGCTGACCGTCGAAGGTCTTGAGCGCGTAGGAGGTGTAGAACTTGAAGGCACCCAGGAAGGTCGGGAAGCGGAACTTCACGGCGTAGGCACGCTTGAACAGGTTCTTAATGAACTGGAAGTTGTACTTGTCGAAGAGTTCCGGCTCGTAGTACTGGTTCTCGATCAGGTACTCGATCTTCTCTTCCAGGTCGTGGAAGAAGACGGTGTTGTTGTTGACGTGCTGCAGGAAGTACTGACGTGCAGCCTGACGGTCTGCATCGAACTGAATCTGGCCGTTCTCATCGTAGAGGTTCAGCAGTGCGTTCAGCTCGTGGTAGCTCATACCCTTGAACTTCTCGGGCACGCTCTTGCCGCTGTGGCTCGCACCGAGAGTTTCTAGTGCTGAGGGCAGTTTTGCGTCCAAAATGCTTCCAATCCTTCGTTGACTTTTTCTACATCTGAATCGGTGCCCATGAGCTCAAACTTGAAGAGCACGGGCACATCGCACTTCTTGGCGACAATGTCTGCCGCGATACCGAAGAGCGGACCAAAGTTGGTGTTGCCGGAGCCAATCACACCGATCATGTGGTTGCGATTTTGCTCCACGTTCAGGAATTTAACCACCTGCGGGGGAACGTTACCGGCGCCTTCAGGCTTGCCGTAGGTGGGGACGACGAGCACGAACGGCTCATCAAGAATGAGGGTGTCTTCGCCGGTGCGCAGCGGCAGGCGGAGGCGGCGGGCACGGATCTTCTCCACGAACTTGTGGGTGTTACCGGAGATGGAGGAGAAGTACACGATGAGCGGCGCGGTGTCGTCCAGGACCTCGGTCGCTCGACCCTCGGAGGCGTTGCGTGCATCCATAAGAATCTTGCGGATTTCTGCGTGCTCGTCGACGGGATTGGGCGTGAGGGTGGTACTCAATGTGTACTCCTTATTCTCGTGTGCCGGTGTGAGTTCCGTGCCGATTCCCGTTGGTGCGGGTTTCGGCTGGGTTGTTACGCTGCCAGAGCGTTGATCTTGTCGGGCTGGAAGCCGGACCAGTGCTCGTCGCCTGCGATGACGACGGGTGCCTGCATGTAGCCGAGGGACTTGACCATTTCGAGGGCCTGAGCGTCTTCGGTGATATCAACCTTGGTGTAGCTGATACCCTTCGCGTCGAGGGCGCGGTAGGTCATGTTGCACTGGACGCACTGCGGCTTGGTGTACACGGTCACTACCATGGGAATGCCTCTTACTTTCTCCCGCTCAGGCGGGGTTATCTCGTGAATGAATCTGGCGTGTTTCGTCTGCGGTTCACCACGTGGTGTTGACGGTGAGCGCGGTGCCGTCCGCTACCCCTCCTAGTGGGGTGTGGCGGTTTCCTGCGCGGGGGCAGGGCGCTCAAAAGTGCCGTAGTGGTGGAACCGAGTATTAATACTACATCTAGTGTCGAGATTTTTCTGCACCACAAGATGATGTGGTGTGAGGGGCGTGTTTCGTTCGATAAACCCACAGCTGAACCCACTTAAGAGGGGGTGTCTACAGCTTATCCACACCCTGCCGCGGGGCTAGTTCGTTGGATTTTCGCGGGGTGTGCCGGGTTATCCACAGGTGGGGTTTAAGTTGGTCAGGATTTTTAAGGGTTCATAAGCCCGCCAAGTTGAGGTTCAGTTAACCTCATGTATGCTTTCGGGGGCATAAAACCCGGCAGATTCGGGCTTGATTTTAAAGAGATCTTAACTCTCACGCGTTCTTACGCGGAACGGCGCGGTTTTAAAGCAGAACGGACTTTCTTAAAGGCGAGGGTTAACCCCCTTCGAGCGGCTTTAAGCTGTGTGATTAAAGCTGTAGAAAAGATTTTTAACTCTTTTTGATGAGCCGGTGTGTCGTGGGTTTATGTTGGTTAATTCCACTGAAACAGCAAAACCCACCGCATATACCGGTATTTCGCGGTATTTGCGGTGGGTTTACAGGCCATAGGCGCAGGTTTTAGCAACCGGCGAACAGTGACCGGCTAGAAATCGATCAGGCCCAGCTCACGCAGCTTCTTGCTCAGCGTTACGCCGTCTGTGGCTTCAATCCACAGCGGCGAGCGCATCATCTGTTCAGCACGGTAGTCGCTCCACACGCGACCGGAGGCGAGCATGGTCTCCCCCACCGTCAGGTTGCGGATGACGATTGCCGCCACGTTGTCCGGGTAGCGTACCGCGAAGCCGTTGTAGATGTACGGGTCGCGCTGGCCGTCGTCACCGACGAGGATCCATTTCATCTGCGGGAATTCCTCGGCGAGGCGGCGCAGGGAATCGACCTTGTGGTTGGTTCCGGAGCGGAACCAGCGGTCCGGGGTGGGGCCCCAGTCGGTGAGCAGGAACGTGCCGCGCGGGTAGCCGTTACGGCTGAGGAAGCGGCGCAGGGTCGGGGTAATGTTCCAGGCGCCGGTGGATAGGTACATGAACGGCGCATCCGGGTGGCTGCGGCGGATACGGTCGGTCATGACCGCCATGCCGGGGGTGGGGATGCGTGCGTGCTCGTCGAGGATGAAAGAGTTCCAGGCGGCAACCAGGGGGCGCGGCAGCATGGTGACCATGACGGTGTCGTCGACGTCCATGATGACGCCGAGCTTCTGGCTTTCGGGAACGATGTAGACGCTGGTTGCTACGGCGCGGGAGCCGGGCACATACATGATGACTTCGTGCATGCCGGGTTCCAGGTCGATGCTGAGTTTGACGTCGAGCACGCCGCCGCGGTCGGTGTACGCCTCGTGCTTGGTACCGTCGATGACGATGGTGACGGGTGCATCGGACATTGCGGTTGCGGTGAAGGAGCGCCAGCCGCGCATGGGGTTGGCGGTGTCTTGGGTGCCTTCTACAACCTGTAGCAGGCGTTCGAGGTTGACCGTTTTGTAGAGTGCGCGGGCGATGACGCGGACCCAGCCGGGGTTTCCGTCGGAGGCAGCGCGACCGTAGCCTTCGGTGGGCACGAGGATAGGCTCGCGACCGGCAGCGATGGCACGCTTTTCGCGCCACCTGTGCAGCCGGTCTGCAACACGGTAGCCGATGTTGACAGCCTCGTCGGCAGCATCGTTCACAAGGTTGCGCAATTCGTGAGTGCCCAGATTCTCCATCCCACTAGTGTAGCGGAGCGTTACCGGCTTGCGGCTTTAGGATTTTGTGTTCTTATACCTAGTTTTTATACCTATTAATACTGTGGTGCTGAGCGCGGGGTGTGATGTGCACATTATTTAGGGTGTATTCGCTGTTCAGATTCGTTCCTTGCAGGTGGGGGCGTTATCCTGGAGAGTATGACCCACTCACAGCCTAACCGCCGACTTTTTGTGCTCGGCACTGCTATGCTTCCGCTGATTGCTGCCTGCTCGAAGAAGTCGAATGACTACGACGGCACCAGCGGTAATTTCACTCCGTATCAGGCTGGCGGCGAGACCTCTGCTGCTGCTACTCGCCCCGCACCCACGAATTCGCCGACGGTTGCCGCTGCTGGCAACCCGGTTGATAAGCCGCGCGAATGGCCCGGTATCGGCAACTCCCTCATTGGTGACGGCAAGTATGTTGCGTGGACTGTTGATGACGGCGCAAGCCCGGAGGCGATTCGCGGCTACGCTGAGTTCTCGAAGCGTACGAATACTCGCCTGACGTTCTTCATTAACGCTTCTTACACCGGTTTTAAGGAGCATGTGTCGTTGCTGCGTCCGCTGGTTCAGAGCGGCCAGATTCAGGTTGCGAACCATACCTACAGCCACGCTGATCTGACCACCCTGGATGCTGAGGGTGTGAAGGAAGAGCTACAGCGTAACGAAGACGAGATTATGAGCATGTTCGGTGTCTCGTCGAAGCCGTACTTCCGCCCGCCCTACGGCCGCTATAACGATGCGGTGCTGAAGGCGGCCGGTGAGATTGGTTTTACCCGCCCGGTCATGTGGAACGGCACTACCGGTGACGAGGCGAAGACCAGCTCCCGCGTGATTTACATGCGCTGCATCCGCTACATGCTGCCGCAGCAGATCGTGCTGGGTCACCTGAACTACGAGACGATCATCCCGATCCTCGATAAGGTGAAGGGCCTGCTCGATGACCGCGGCCTGACTGCGGTGACGGTTCGTGACTACTACGGTGACGCATCCGAGGAAGAGATTAAGGCGGCGGCACCTTCGCCGACTCCCACCCCGGAGGAGCACACCCCGTCCCCCGAGGCGACCACGGAGGCAGCTACCCCGGAGCCGACCACTGAGGCTCCGACTCAGGCACCGACCACCCGCTATGAGGATGAGGTTGCGGCTAGCCAGCAGGCGACGACCGCTCCGGCGGCAACGACTGCTCCGGCTGCTCGTGCGACCACGGCACCGGCGGCTACTACGGCGCCGGCGTCTTCGCAGAGCGCTTCGGCGACTGCCCGCCGATAGGTTGGTGTAGACCTTTCCTGGTGAAGCCCCCTTGACCCGGTTCCCGTGCAGAGATTCTGTACGGACCGGCGCGAGGGGGCTTTGCCGTGCCCTGCGGGAATACGTACTGGGGATAAACCCGGCGGGAATAATCGCGGGTAATAGCCGCGGGAATAAGTACGGCAGCCGGGGCGTTAGGTGAGCGTAGAACGGCGGCAGTGTGCCGCATCCGAGTGTGAGAGGAATAGACGACAATGCGTATTGATATTTGGTCCGATATTGTGTGCCCCTTCTGCTACGTGGGCAAGCGTAACCTGGAGCTGGCGCTCGCCGAGTTTGAGCACCGTGACGAGGTTGAGGTGGTGTGGCATAGTTTTGAGCTGGATCCGTCGGCTACGGAGCATCCTGCCGGTTCGCTGCCTGAGCTGATTGCGGGCAAGTATCAGATGCCGCTGGAGCAGGCGATTGCGAGCCAGGAGTCGTTGGCGGAGCGTGCCCGCGAGGTGGGTTTGGATTTCAATTGGCGGCAGGCGCGGTATGGTAACACGTTTGATGCGCACCGTGTGATTCATTATGCGGCGGAGCAGGGTTTGACGTCGGCGGCGCAGGAGGCGTTTAAGCTGGCGTACTTTACGCAGGGCCGTTCGGTGCAGAATCACGAGTCGATTCTGGATATTGCTTCTGAGATTGGTCTGGATACTGCCGAGGTTGAGGCGGTGTTGAAGAGTGACCGTTACGCGGCGGATGTGCGTGCTGATGAGCAGTTGGCGCGTCAGCTGGGCATTAATGGTGTGCCGTTCTTTTTGATTGAGTCGAAGTGGGCGGTCAGTGGTGCGCAGCCTGCGAAGATGCTGGTGCAGGCGCTGCGTCAGGTGTGGGAGGAGACTCACCGTGTGGAGTTCCTGAACCCGCTGGCGGGCGCGGCTGGTGACGGCGCGGGTGCCAATGCTGCGGAGGCGGGTCCGTCCTGCGATGTGAACGGCAACTGCTCCTAGCGGCGGCTCTGGGCAATGGTTCTGGGCAATGGTTCTGGCTAGTGCTGCCCGCTAGAGCTATCCCAGTGGGGGCGCTACTCCCCTAGTGTCCCTGGCTGGTGCCCCCAGATATAGCGAAGCCCTCTTGTGCCGGTTCTTGGCTAAACCGGTACGAGGGGGCTTTACTATGCCCGCACGTTACATCTTCCCTTGTGAGAAATTTTTGGGGGCTCAATATTACCTGCGGATGGGACCGTTTTCCTTTACACTTGAGTGTGTGTTCTACGGTGAACACCCTTGTCCACTCACTTTATAAAGGAATATTGTGTTGAAAATTCACACCGCGACCGCTGGTGTTCTTGCGGGTGCTCTGCTGCTGACCGGCTGCTCTTCGTCTATTCGTGCTCCGAAGGTCACGCCCTCCGCTTCGTCATCGTCGACGTCTGCTTCTGCGTCCGCTTCCGTTTCGGCTACCCCTAGTTCTTCTCCGACGCCGAGTGCGTCTGCGACTCCTTCGGAGTCTCCTTCTCCGACGGTAACCCCGTCTCCGGTTCCGACGACTGAGGCTCCCGCGCAGGCTCCCGCTGCTGAGGCACCTTCCGCACAGGCGCCGGCGGCTGAGGCTCCTGCTCAGCAGGCACCGGCACAGCCTGTTCAGCAGGCTCCGGCGCAGTCGAGTGTTTATTACAAGAATTGTGCTGCAGCTATTGCGGCAGGTGCGGCACCGTTGCATCGTGGCGAGCCCGGTTACCGTCCTGGTCTTGATTCCGATGGTGACGGCGTGGCGTGCGAGCCGAAGAAGAAGCGCTAGGCTTCTGTCCAAACTAAGAACGAAGCCCCCTCGTACTATTTCTAGTACGAAGGGGCTTCGTCATATCAGCCTAGAATCCGCGCGGGGTCAGAACCTGCGGAAGCAGGGTTAGCGCGGCTGGTAGGCGCGGGCACGCTCAGCGCGAGCACGGCGCGCCTCCGCATCCTGCAGGACCGGCACCAGCATACGCACCAGCTGGCCCATACCGCGCACCACCAAATTCAGCCACAAACCCACAGACCACACCGCCGCCACACGCGGATGCCCCGAGCGCACCCACCGCACACCCAAAAAAGACAGCGAATAATACAGCAGAAGCAGCAGCGACTCACGGAAACGGTGCACCTGCCGAAGGATAGGGTTCTGAGGAAGCTTCATCATGCCTCCCAGTATACCCACCGGAACCCCCGCCAGGACTCCCCCGCGCTACCCGTAATAGTCACGAATCGTCACCGTCGTCAACCCGCGCCGATCCAACAACGCCCGAATACGGTCCAGCTCAGATACCACACCCCGATAATTCAAATGCCCAATCACAATATGCTGAGCCAACGCATACTTCTCCGCATAGGCATACACCTCAGCCGAAGAAATATTAGACGAATCCGCCAACGACCCGTACCACAGAACCGGGCGCGTAAAACCACACGACGCCGCAGCCGCCAACACGCGCGCATCATAATACCCGTACGGCGGGCGGAAATACGGCTTCGAAGACACCCCAAAAAGCCGCCTAATCTCCTCATCATTACGGGTCAATTCCTGAACAATCTGCTCATCCGTCAGGCTCGTCAACGCCGCATGACTATACGTATGGTTCGCAATCTGCAACTGGCCGCTCTTCACCAGCGGCAACAACAGGTCACGATGCTGCCTAAACGCCGGGTACTGACCGTTGATAAAGAAGGTGAGGCGCGTGCCGGTACGGCGGGAAAACTCCGCGTAGGCGCGTACCACCTCCGGGTCGGCGCCATCATCGACCGTCCACGCAATATACTTGCCCTCACCGGGCAGGCCGGTCTGCGGGCCAGTCCAGGCACGAGCTTCGGGAACCGGGTTCGACGAGGTCGCAGTCGCAGAAGCGGTCTTAGATGCCGCGGCGGTCGGAGATGCAGTACCCGTTGCGGAGCCAGATGCGGAAGGGGTAGCCGCCGAGCTTGCCGAAGGGGTTGAAGAAGGGCTCGCCGACGCACTACCGGATGGGGTATTCGACGGGGTACAACCGGTGAGACCAAGACCCAGCACGCCGAAGCCCACCGCGCCCAGGCCAAAGGTACCAACGTGTTGTAAGAGTTCCCGTCGCCCCATGGAGGCGCGGGCAGAAGCACCCGCCACCGCCCGGTCAGCGGTGGGATCAGTAATAGCGGATTGACGAGTAGTGATAGGTGTTTCTGAGTGTGGAACAGTGTTCATATTACGAGTGTATGATGAGATTGCCGTCAGCTATCGAAAAATTCAAAATATTACTTAATGATTAACAACGGCACTATTAAAGAACCTTTATACACGTTCAGTCCACTCGCTCACCGAAGAGCACGCTCAGCACACTAAGCTACCCGCACGCCAGATAATCCAGGTACAGCGCAAGGTGCAATTCTAGGTAAGCACAGCAAGGCCCCTCCCCCAGAACACGTTCATAACGCGCCCGGGAAAGGGGCCTCAATATATAAGTTCACACAATCGTACATCCAAGTACGTGGAGAGAAACCTACTCGGACTCCGAAGCTTCCCGCTGCTCCGCCTGAACGGAATCCAGCGCATTCAGCGCCTCCAGCGCTGCAGCCTCCGCCGCTTCTTCGGCGTCCGCCTCAGCCACACGCTCAGCATCCGACTCAGCAGAGGTCACCGCCGCCGGGTTCGTCAGAACCTTCACACCCATGCTGCGCAGCGCATCCGTATTCGTGATTGTCTCGTCATTATCAATCAGGTATACCTTGTACCCGTCATTCCGCAGACGACGCATCAGCTCCAGGAGCATGCTCTGAGCGACCTCATCCACCGCGTACACGCGAGTCACATCCAGGGCGACCTTCGAACCCTCCATCGGGGATTCCACAATCTCACGGATCACGCGCTCCACACCCGCAAAACGGATACGGCCCTGCAGCTGAATCAGGCGCATCGACTCGTCCCCCGAACCGATCTGGTAGTTCGCGCGCAACGCCGAACGAGCCACGGTCGGCACGTTCATCACGTGCATGCCCATGTCATCAGAGAACTGTTCGAACAGCTCCACGCCGCGCACACTGTTACCGTGACCGTCAAGGCGCGGCGAGAACGTCGCCACACCCAGCTGACCGGGCACCGCACCAATGATGCCGCCGCCCACGCCGCTCTTCGCCGGCACGCCCACCTGGGTCGCCCAGTCGCCCGCCGCGTTATACATACCGCACGTGAACATGACGCTCAGCACCTGACGCACCACCGTCTTAGGAACCACCTGCTCACCCGTCACCGGATGCACACCATAGTTCGCCAAAGTCGCCGCCATCAACGCCAAATCCTTAACCGTCACCATCAGCGAGCACTGGCGGGTATAACCCTGCACCGCCACGGTCGGGTCGCCGGTCAGGATGCCGTGGCCGCGCAGCATGTGCGCAATCGCGTAGTTGCGGTGCGCGTGCTCCAGCTCAGACTCGTACACGCGCTCGTTCACCGACAGGCGGCGGCCCGCAAACGCAGACAGACCAGAAATGACGCGCTCCATGCGCTCGCCCTGAGTCGCACCGGGAGGGCCCACCAGCGAATGGGTGGTAATCGCGCCCGCGTTAATCATCGGGTTCAGCGGCTTACCGGAGCCGTCCTCCAGGGACAGCTCGTTGAACGGCTCACCGGAAGGCTCCACGCCCACCTTCGCAAGCACGTCATCATAGCCGCGGTCCGCGAGCGCCAGGGCGTACACGAACGGCTTAGAAATCGACTGGATCGTGAACTCCACATCGGAGTCACCGGCGGCGTACTGCTCACCATCAACCATGGCGATGGACGCGGCAAGCTTGTCCGGGTCCACGGCGGCAAGTTCCGGAATGTAGTTTGCCAGCTCACCGGAGGTATCAGAAGCGACCGACTCGAGGGTCTCGGTCAGGTAAGTGGCAATAGGTGAATGCATAGTGTTCCGTATCTGCTGCTAATCGTGGTTGTTCTCGTCAAAAATTTCAGGATGCGCCCGCCCACTGTTCCGTTTCGGCTAGGCTGAGGCGCTCATCGTTGCAGGCTGCCGCGGCTACCTAACTAAAGAATCTGCCAGCGAGCCTGTCAAAGTGTGTGGGTGGCAAGCGCCTTTTACTCCCTAAAGAGTGTATCTTTTGCGTGTTGAAGCCACCAAATATAACGGTCGCCTCTCCCCCGCTATCTCTGGTTCTGGTACCTGTTCTGGCTTGCTATTTCTGCTCTATCTACCGCGGCGGGCAGCACCGCCGACGAAACCCGGACAAAACCTACGCGAGCCAGCCTACGGGCACAGCTTACGGGTGGCGAATCGAAGCCGGCTCACGGCCACCCAGCTCGGCGGTCTCCAGCTGAAACGTCGAATGCTCTACCGACACCTCAAAATGGCTCGCCACACACGAACGGATATGGTCCAGAATCGTCACCGCAGACCCGTCATGGAAGCATGAATCGGCAACCACCACGTGCGCGGTCACCACCGGCAGACCGGTCGCCACCATCGAGGCGTGCACGTCGTGCACCTCCACCACGCCCTCAACGCGGAGCATGTGCTCACGCATCGCGTCCAGGTCCAGGCCGTCCGGGGTGAACTCCATGAGCACCGCCGTGGTCTGCTTCATCAGACGTACTGCACGCGGCACAATCAGCGCCGCAATAAATAGACCCGCCAGGGCATCCGCCTGGTAGAAGCCGGTCAGCCAAATCACGATAGCTGCCACAATCACGCCCAGCGAACCCAGGGCGTCATTGAGCACCTCCAGGAACGCGGCACGCATATTGAAGTTCGCGTTCCTCGCCGTAGCCAGCACCGCAATGCCGATAGCGTTCGCCACCAGGCCAACCACACCAAAGATCAGCAGCTCGGTGCCGGGCACCTCCGGCGGGGCGAACAGGCGATGCACGCCCTCCACCGCCGTGTAAATACCCACCGCCAGCAGCAGCACCGACTGCCCGAGGGCGGCAAGCACCTCAATACGGCGGAAACCCCACGTACGGCGGGACGTCGCCGGGCGCGTCATCAGCGAAGCCGCAGCGAGCGCCACCAGCAGGCCGGACGCGTCCGTAATGGCGTGCGCCGTATCAGTCAGCAGCGCAAGACTTCCCGTGACCAACGAACCGATCGCCTGCGCCAACACAATAACGACCGCCAAGCTGAACGCAATCAGCAGGCGCGGACGCATCGAGGCGGCCTCCTCCGGGCTCGGGGCATGCGAATGATCGTGGTGATGCCCGTGGTGGCCGTGATGTGCGTGCGCTCCCATGCGCTTCTCCTCAACTATGAACTGCGTTGTTGACTATCGAGAGTTATCGGCAGATAGCAAAATCGCCCGATTCACAAGAACCGGGCGAAAAGCTCCTCAACCGAGGAAAACGTGGAGATAAGGGGACTCGAACCCCTGACCCCCTGCATGCCATGCAGGTGCGCTACCAGCTGCGCCATATCCCCATATTCAGTTAGTGACCTCAACGAGGCAACATGAATATATTACACACACCACGGACAACGATGCAAACCAGCGCACCCAAAAATCCAAAAAAGTTCCGGGGCAACCGGGCATGCAGAAATACCCGCAAACACGCCGAAAGGGGCGGACCCGCGGCACCATACAGCGCCAGCAGAGCCCACCCCTCATCAGCTAAAAATCAAGCTTACGCCTCATCCTGAGCGGGAATGATGCGCGCAGCATCTTCCTCAGTCTCACCCTCAATGTCGAAGGGAGCCTCGTTCTCAACCCCCAGCTCAATACGCGGGGCCTCAGCCCACAGACGATCCAGAGCGTAGAACTCGCGGTCCTCCTCATGCTGAACATGCACGACAATATCGCCGAAGTCCAGCAGAATCCAACGACCCGAGGAACGACCCTCACGGCGGACCGGCTTCAGGTCAGCCTGCTCACGCAGAGCGTCCTCAACCTCATCCGCAACAGCGTTCACGAGGCGCTCATTGTGGGCAGAAACCACCAGGAAGCCATCAATCAGACCCATCGCGTCGGAAGCATCCACAGCGAACAGGTTAGTTCCCTGCTTCTCCTCCGCAGCGCGGGCGGCAATGCGCAGAGCCTCAATCGAGGACTGTGCAGCAGTCATATTTTCCTTCCTTGCCGGCAGAACACCCGCCGGCAGCACCCGCAACAGGGGTGCATTGTTCACGGCCTACTTAGGGCCAAAAATCATAATCAGACCAACAACGACCAGGGCGAGCAACAGCACAATCCACAGCCACGCCAGGGAGGCCTTCTGCGCAGGCTGCAGAACCTCTTCAGCCTTCTCAACAGCGCCCTTAGAAGCGGACTCCTTGGAAGCCTCAGCGGAAGGTACCGGAGCAGACTTGGACTCAGCAACCTTAGAATCAGCAACCTTGGACTCTGCACCCTTCGCGGCTTCCTCAGACTCCTCAGCTTCCTCGGTGACCTCTTCAACCAGGGCAGCGGACTCCTCGGGATCCTGACGATCCACCATGCGCTGCAGCAGCTCCTCAACCTCATCCGGGCTCAGAGCAACGGTCGGGTCACCATCCACCGAATCCACGGTATCCCCTGCGGAGGCGCTATCCAACACGCTCAGGTCAAGACCCTGCGCGTTCACAGCGCTCACGCGGGTGGGCAACTCGTCAGCAGACTCTTCAACCTCAGCAACCTCAACGGTCTCTTCCTCAACGGAAGCAGCCTCGGTCTCCTCAACCTCAGCGACGGAGCTGTCCAGCTCCTCAACCTTCGGCTCATCGCGCACCAGGTACTGGTGCAGTTCAGGCTCCGGCTTCTCTTCCTTGACCACGGCAATGACAGGGATTGAAGAAGTCATCGGGTTATCCACCGCAGAGGGGCTGGTCGCATCCACACGGTTCTGCGCGATCTCTTCGGGACGCAGAATACGCAGGCTACTGGTCAGAGGAGCAGGCTCGTGCAGCTTCTCCTCATCGTTCGCCTCAGTGTCAATCTTGCCCTGCGCCGCCAGCGCCGCAAAACGACGCTGAACAGCCAGAACCTGCGGGTCAATAGCGTCCGCATGAATCACGGAGCCCATGTTCGCAACAGGCTTCGCGGGCTCACCGCGGCGGGCTGCACGCAGGTACTCGGCAACTTCTTCACGGTAGCGGGCAAGACGGCGCGGACCCATCACCTTAGTAGGCGGCGGCACCTCAATGCCGTCCTCGGTCACGTACGTCTCGTAGAGGTACGCTTCGTCCTCGCTATAGGGCTTCGAACCCGTAGCTTCACTCATGTGTTCCCTCATTATTCGTCGATTGGGGTGTCTGACCAGACTCATCCTTCACGCGGGGCAAGCCGTCACGGTACGCCGTCAAAGCGTCCTTCTTGTACAGGCCGTACTTAGCAATGTACTGCACCACACCATCGGGCACCAGGTACCAGATGGGGGCGTCTTCAGCTGCGCGGCGACGAATATCGGTCGAAGAAATCGCCATCGCAGGAATCTTCAGGGTCGTAATATGACGACCCTCAGCCAGCGGCGGATCCAGCTCATGATCGGGGCGGGTCACACCCACAAAAGTCGCCAAATCCCACAGCTTATGGGCATTGCGCCAGGTCATAATCTGGCTAATCGCGTCCGCACCGGTAATGAAGAACAGGTCAGCATCCGGGCGCAGGGCGCGCAGCTCGTTAAGCGTATCAAAGGTGTAGGTGGCGCCGCCACGGTCAATATCAATACGGCTCACCGTAAAACGAGGGTTCGACGCGGTCGCAATCACCGTCATCAGGTAGCGATGCTCAGCGTCACTCACGTGCCGCTCCCCCACCTTCTGCCAGGGCTGACCGGTCGGAACGAAAACGACCTCATCCAGGTCGAACACGGCGGCAACCTCGCTGGCCGCCACCAGGTGTCCGTGGTGAATCGGGTCAAAAGTTCCACCCATCACGCCCAGACGCACCCGACCGGGGGTACGCGGGGGAATCGACTCGGTGCTCGGGGCACCAAAATCAAGGTGAACAGGCTGGTCAGTCACAAATGCCGTCCTTGCTGGGACAGAGACCGCACCACGGCAACTTAAAGAGCCACCACAGGTGCGGATGCGGGCAGGTACACAGAAGGTACGCAACACCGAAAACGGTGCCCGCGTACATTCCCCTCTATGCTACCTTCTTACGGTCAAAAACACCGAAATGACGGGGGTGAGCTAAGCCGCCAGTGGAATACCCAGCCAGCACGCCCACCCGCAGGCTCACCCGCATGTTCCGACACGCACATCCGGCGCGAGCGGGCAACCACAGAACCTACAAGAAAGCACCGCACGCAAAAGAAAGCGCCGCGCACCGGAGCCAAACCCCGGTGCGCGGCACCATTCACTGTCTAAGTAACAGCTGTCTAGGAAACAGCTAACGCGTCAGCTACTAGTCGTCGATGTTCGGCATGTCGATATTTTCGTCGACCTTGCCTTCCTTCAACTTCTTGCGGTACTCAACCGACTCGGTCCACACGCCTGCAACACGCTCGGACTCCAGCTCGGCACGAGCCTCCGCCTTCGCGTCCATACGCTCCTTGTACTCCACACGCTTCTGCGCACGGGTCGGGCGAATGAGCTCTTCCAGACGAGCGTCCGTACCGCGCGGGGAGGACAGTAGCTCAGCGCCACCGACCATGGTCGGCTCCCAATCGAAGATCACCGAGTTGTCGTTCTCGCCAATCACCACGGCGTCACCGGCACGAGCACCAGCCTTGAACAGCTCATCCTCAACGCCCAGGCGCGCCAGGCGGTCCGCCAGGTAGCCGACAGCCTCATCATTATTGAAGTCAGTCTGCTGAATCCAACGCTCAGGCTTCTCACCAATCACGCGGAACAGCGGCTCAAGGTTACGCTCCTCGCGGCGAATAGTGAACTCCTGCTTCTTCTTACCGCGGAAGCCCTTCGGGCGAACCACAGGAGCCTCAACAACCACGCGCTCCGCTTCCTTCTCGGCAGCGGCACGAGCCACGCGGTCCTCCTCCACGAGCTTTGCCATCGCAAAGATCAGGGACTTCAGACCCTCATGGGAAGCAGTCGAAATCTCGAAGACCTTGAAACCCATTTCCTCAAACTCGGGGCGAACAAACTCAGCCAGCTCACGAGCCTCAGGAACGTCAATCTTATTGAGCACCACAATCTGCGGACGCTCATGCAGCGGCACGGTCACACCCGCAGTCGGGTCAACCTCATAGTTCTGCAGCTCGCCGCGGATTACCTCAAAATCACTGATCGGGTCGCGGCCCGGCTCCAAAGTAGCGCAGTCAATCACGTGCACCAGAGCCGAAGAACGCTCCACATGGCGCAGGAAGCGGTGGCCCAGACCGCGGCCCTCCGAAGCGCCCTCAATCAGACCCGGAACATCCGCGACGGTGTAGCGAACATCGCCCGCCTGCACCACACCCAGGTTCGGGATCAAAGTGGTGAACGGGTAGTCGGCAATCTTCGGACGCGCCGCAGAAATCGCAGCAATCAACGAAGACTTACCCGCCGAGGGGTAACCTACCAGAGCCACATCCGCAATGGACTTGAGCTCCAGAACAATATCAGCTTCTTCACCGGGGGTGCCCAGCAGAGCAAAACCGGGAGCCTTACGCTTAGCCGAAGCCAACGCAGCGTTACCCAGACCACCCATACCGCCACGGGCAGCAACGTACTCGTCGCCCACACGCAGCAGGTCAGCCAAAACATTACCCTCGCGGTCCTTCACCACAGTACCCTGCGGCACGGTCAGAATCAGGTCCTCACCGTTAAAGCCGTGGTGCATATCGCCACGACCAATATCGCCATTCGGGGCGTGCTGGTGCGGGCTGTGGTGGTACTCCAGCAGGGTCGTGGTCTGGTTATCCACGCGCAGAATCACCGCGCCACCATTACCACCGTTACCGCCGTTAGGGCCGCCCAGGGGCTTAAACTTTTCACGTCGCACGGAGACGCAGCCGTTACCTCCGCGACCGCCAGATACATGTAAGACCACGCGGTCCACGAATTCTGCCACGGGTTCTCCTTATCTTGGAAAATCTTCACTTCGCCACCGCACGGCACACACCCATCATGCTGCGGATGCGGCGGCAGGCGCGACCGGGTTGGGGTGCGCCTCATCGTGGAGCCCAGCACAGGCGTCCACGGCATTCGAGGTCATAGCGAGAGGGGGTAGACTAACGCCTACCCCCTCTGCCCTAGCGGTGAGTATTACTCAGCTGCTGCCAGGATGTTAACGACCTTGCGGCCCTTGCGGGTACCGAATTCGACGGTGCCTGCTGCCAGAGCGAACAGGGTGTCGTCGCCACCGCGGCCAACGTTCAGGCCGGGGTGGAAGTGGGTGCCGCGCTGGCGAACGAGAATCTCGCCTGCGTTGACGGACTGGCCGCCGTAGCGCTTAACACCGAGGTACTGGGGGTTCGAGTCACGGCCGTTACGGGTGGAGCTTGCGCCCTTCTTGTGTGCCATTCTGTATTCCTACCTTAGGGTTTGAATTCCGGTCGTTTCGATTACGCGTTGATAGCGGTAATCTTGACGGTGGTCAGCTCGGCGCGGAAGCCCTGACGCTTCTTGTAACCGGTCTTGTTCTTGTACTTCTGAATAACGATCTTCGGACCGCGCAGGTCCTCAACCTTCTCAGCAACAACCTTGGCGGAAGCCAGGGACTTTGCATCAGCGGTGACCTTGTCACCGTCGACGAGCAGCAGCACGGGCAGCTCGATGGTGCTGCCGGGCTCGCCTGCAACACGGTCAAGGGTAACGAGGTCGCCTACGGAAACCTTCTCCTGGCGGCCGCCAGCGCGTACAATCGCGTATGCCACTATGGGACTCACTTTTCTCGACAACTTGCTTCTTGGATCTCACACGAATGAGCAACCTGCGCTTTCATTGCTGTGCGCCCTCCCCCGCCAGTCGAATGACCGCGAACAAGGAGGAACGGCCCGTGCGTTCCGGCGGGATTGCCCGCCGAAGCCAACACGCGAGGCTCACCGGTGGTGTCTCTCTCCCGCACGTTTCGACTCAGCCGAATACTCGACCACGCCGAAGACGATGCGGGTGGGAGCGGTGTCTCCCGCTGGCCCTGCGTCGATAGGGCTTCACTGAGATAAACACCAGTCCTTAAGGATACGGCATGATCTACGCGCCGCGCAATAGATAAATTTACGGATTATCCGCAGACACCACGTGATGCTCCTCTAATACTGCACCGCACTCTTAGTAGCGCCTTTAAAATGACGCAGCACACGCACAGAAAAAAATAGCCTCGGTAGGGAAGTTCCGGCTCGCCCTACCGAGGCTATCTCATATACACACACCATCGGAATTCCGATGATCGGAAGCTAAAGACTAATCGTCCTTACCTTCACGCTTAATGTCGGCAGCAGCAACGCCAATGCCGAACAAGACAGGGGCCGAAGCGTCATCAGACACCGGAGCCACATCCGCAACAGAAGCGGAAGCAACCACGGAACCCTCAGCACGCTCGGAAGCGTCCACGGTCACGACCTGAGCACCGGCACCGGCACTCGAAGCCGCACGGCGAGTGCGACGCTTACGCGGGGTCGAACCGGGCACCTGAGCCGCAGGCGTCTGATCCTCAACCGGAGCCTCAACCGCTGCGGGAGCTGCGCCCACCACACCGGTCACAGCCGGAGCACCAATCACGCCGGTCACAACCGGGCGAGACTCAGACTTCTCAATCTTATCAGCCTTTGCGGGTGCCTGCTCGGATGCCACGCTCTGCTCAGCTGCCTTCTCGGCGCGCTTCTCATCAGCGGCACGACGAGCACGGCGGCGGGAGGCACGCGGGGTCTCACGAACATCCTCAATGCGCAGGTCCTCACGCTCAATGCGCTTGGGCTCCTGAGCCTTCTGCACACCCGAGTTTACCTCAGCGGAGGTTGCCTCAGCGCCCTTGTGCTCAGTGTTCTGCTGCTCAGCGTTCTGGCGCTTCGCCGAACGATCCTCACGGCCCGAACGGAACGACTCACCCTCGGCGCGGGCAAGACGGCCAGCCTTCTGAGAAGCACGAGCCTTCGCCTCACCGGCGCGAATCGCCTCAAAACGATCCGAGGAGCGGCTAAAGCGCGGGTCGAGCTCCGGGTCAACGTGGTGCTCGTCCTCCAGCGCACCCGCGCCGGAATCCTCAACAGCGGCAATATCCGCATCGGTCAGCTCGCGACGCTGGCGGTTACGAGAAGACTTCTTCTCGCCACGCTTGGACGAACGACGCTCTTCCGAACGTTCCTGATCAGAACGCTCCTCAGCAGAGTCCTTCGAGGAATCCTCAGCGGACTCTTCCACGCGGTCAAACGCGCTCGCCAGCTGCTCCAGGGAGAAACCGCCCTGCTCACCAATCCAGTTGCCCTCGGTGACCTCAGCGACCTTGTCCTCACGCTGAGCAACCTCCGCGTGAGCCTGCTCGCTGGCAGCCTCAGCAATACCCTGAATCTCCTGCTCAAGCGAAAGCTCAGCGGTCTCCGCGCGGCGCGAACGCTTACGGCGCTTACGCTTCTTGCGGGTCGAAGCGGTCTCCTCCGAAACGTCCTCGCTCTGAGCGGATGCGGCAGCCACCGCAGCCATAGCGTTACGGCGCTCAGCCTTCTTCGACTCCAGAGCATCCTGCTTCTGCTGGTCACGAGAATCCTCGCGGGCAGCGGCACGGCTACGCTTACGGTCATTACGCTCATGGCGGTGAATGTAATCCGACGCGCCACCGCTACGACCGCTCAGCGGCTGATCGTGAACCACCAGGCCACGACCGGCGCAGTGCTCACAGGGCTCCGAGAAGACTTCAAGCAGACCGGTACCCAGACGCTTACGGGTCATCTGAACCAGACCCAGCGAAGTCACCTCAGCCACCTGATGCTTGGTACGGTCACGGCCCAGGCACTCAATCAGGCGACGCAGAACCAGGTCACGGTTCGACTCAAGCACCATGTCAATGAAGTCAATGACGATAATGCCGCCGATATCGCGCAGACGCAGCTGACGGACAATCTCCTCAGCGGCTTCCAGGTTGTTCTTGGTGACAGTCTCTTCAAGGTTGCCGCCGCTACCGGTGAACTTACCGGTGTTCACATCCACCACGGTCATGGCTTCAGTACGGTCAATCACCAGCGAACCACCCGAAGGCAGGTACACCTTACGGTCCAGTGCCTTCGCCAGCTGCTCGTTGATGCGGTAGTGGTCGAAGAGGTCGTCATCGCCGTCCCACTGCTGCAGGCGGGAGACCAAGTCCGGCGCCACGTACGTCACGTACGCCTCGATGGAATCCCACGCGTTCTCGCCCTGAACGATCATCGCGGTGAAGTCCTCGTTGAAGACGTCACGCACGGTCTTAATCATCAGGTCGGGCTCCTGGTAGAGCATCTCCGGAGCCAGCACCTTGCGGGAGTTAGCCTTCTCCTGGATCTCTTCCCACTGCGCACGCAGACGGTTAATGTCGTGGGTCAGCTCCTCCTCAGAAGCACCCTCCGCCGCGGTACGAACGATTACGCCAGCACCCTCGGGCAGCTTGTCCTTCAGAATCTTCTTCAGACGAGCACGCTCAGTGTCGGGCAGCTTACGGGAAATACCGGTCATCGAACCACCCGGCACGTACACCAGGAAGCGGCCGGGCAGGGAAACCTGGCTGGTCAGGCGGGCACCCTTGTGACCAATCGGGTCCTTAGTGACCTGCACCAGAACCGAATCGCCGGGCTTCAGGGCGTTCTCAATCTTGCGGGGTGCACCGTCCAGACCGGTGACATCCCAGTTGACCTCGCCCGCGTACAGCACAGCGTTGCGACCGCGTCCAATGTCAACGAACGCAGCTTCCATGGACGGCAGAACGTTCTGAACCTTACCCAGGTACACGTTGCCAATCAGGGAATCCTGCTGGGTCTTAGACACGAAGTGCTCAGCCAGCACGCCGTCCTCAAGCACACCAATCTGGATGCGGCCGTCCTTCTGACGAACCAGCATCTGACGGTCCACAGACTCGCGGCGAGCCAGGAACTCAGCCTCAGTCACGATGTGGCGGCGGCGACCCAGGGAGCGGGACTCGCGGCGGCGCACACGCTTCGCCTCCAGGCGGGTAGAACCGCGCACACCGGTCACAGTGTTGGATGCGTGAGAGTCAGCCAGGCGCGGTGCACGCACCTTGGTGACGGTCTCAACGTCATCATCAACGCCGCCCTCAATCTCAATATCTTCGGTACCGCGGCGACGGCGACGGCGACGGTGGCTCGTCACCTCAGCCTCAGCGGCAGCCTCCTCACGGCGGCGCTCCATGCGCTCCTTACGCTTCTGCTCCTCAGCAGCGGCGCGGCGTGCTTCACGCTCCAGCTTGGCGGCAACAGCAAGCTCGCTCAGCTCCTCCGGCTCGGGCGCCATGAACAGCGGCATCGCACCCATCGGGGTACGCGAGCGCAGCTCCTGCAGCTTCTCGCGCTGCAGGTCGCTAATGGTCTTTACCGGCTCGGGAGCTACTTCAGGCTCCTCAGCTACGGGCTCTTCGGTTGCAGACTCCTCAGCAACTACAGTAGCCTCAGCGGGCTGCTCTGCGGCGGCTTCTTCAGCCTTCTGCTCAGCAGCTTCAGCGGTGGCCTCGGTCTTCTCAGCAGCCTGTGCGGGAGTTACGACCTCAACCTTGGCGGTCTCTTCCTTCACCTCAACGGCAGACTCAGCGGCGGGCTCAGCGGCGGGGGCGACGACTTCCTCCACCTTCGCGGTGTTCTCCGCGACAGCAGGCTCAGCCGCCTTCTTCTCAGCAGCCTCAAACAGGCTATCCAGAGTAGAAGCAACCTCGGTCTCAGACACAACGGGAGCGGCAACCTTAGGTGCCGGCGCGTGCTTAGCCTTAGCGTTACGCAGGTTGGTCAGGCCAGCAGCAATCGCCTCATCCAGGGGAACCTCAGGAGCCTTCTCCTTCTTCGGGCGACCAGGACGGCGACGCTCAGTACCCTGCTGGGCGTCAGAGCTCTCACGAACATTCTTACGCAGAGTTTCACGGGTCTCTGCAGAGGCGTTCTTCTCCTCCGCGAGGGCGTTCAGCGCCTCAAAAACCCCAAGTTCGACGTTCTTCTCGTCAGACATTAATCTTCTTTCGTTACACCCTGCTCCGCACCGCAAGGATTTTAACAGCGCGCATACAGCGCAAAGCCTAGTTGCTGCCACCGCGGCTCAAGCCTCACCCTACGGTACGCATTCATCGGCGCTACCGGGCACTATCTCGTTCAGTGCTTCTGCCGTAGGGGGCGAGCGGGCGGAACGCAGAGCGCGCCGCGACGGTCACAGCCACCTCGCTCTCGAGCACGGCACGCTCACACCCTTCCTGGGTGCCCTGCCGGTCTTCGGGTTTCTTCGCCGAGGCGGGCGGCACGCGCGGTGCGACAGTTATGCTCCGCGGCTTATAGCCGGCGCTCTTCGGGTACTCTCCCTCGATGCGTTGGTGGGGATCTTTATGCGCGTGCGGGGCGCACAAGACACCGTGTTCCATTATACCCGGTAGAGGGTGCCTCTAAGCCACCCCGCCCATCCTATCCCGGCTCCATTTCCCGGCAGGATGCGCGGGCACATTGCGGCAGGTGTTATTGTGCGGGCACATTGCGGCAGGTACACTACGGCAGATGTCTAGCGGGTACAGCAAAGCCGGGCGTGCCACTACGCACCACCCGGCTTCAAAAAACTTTCAGAGGAAGGGCTAGCCTCTAGAAGAAGGGCTAGTTCAGGCCCAGCTCCGCATCACGCGCCTCACGAGCCTGCTGAGCAAGCTTCGGGTCGGTCGGCAGGTACTCCGGACCGGAACCGGTCGCAAACGGAACACCCAGAATGAAAACAAACGGAGAAACCACCAGCAGAATCACCCACAGCAGCGAGAAGTGACCGGCGGTCAGCAACAGCAGGGCAGTCAGAAAAATAACGGCAGCAACGCCCATTGCGGCAATTCCGGCAGTCTTCACGGTTCTCCTCGAAGGGGTATCAAGAATCTAGTGTCCATCAGAACGGCAGGCAACCGGCACCGCAGGTAAAACCCGCGGACCGCTCCGACCGATGCCGCTCAAGAATATACCTGACCATTATACGCACCCGCACCGCTTCCCCGCTGACCGCCGCAGGCAAGGTCACCGGTGCCTCCCCGCTACCCAGCTACTACCCGGCACCCCAGCTCGGTGCGATCAGCCCGGCGCACTCAACCCGGCGCAACCTCACCCACCCGCAGACACAGCAACGCCCCGGCACCAACAGGCACCGGGGCGTTGCATGTTCGGGGCATCAGCCCTCAAACCAAGCTCAGAGATGAACGCTTAGCGCATCATATTCACAATGACCTCGAAGAAGCGGATCACAATAATGCCGAAAATCAGGATCAGCCACAGGCTAATCGCAAACCAGGACCAGCCGCGAGCGCTCTCACGCATCGACTGCGACGCCGGGATGACCCCCGCCGAAATATTGCGGACCGTGGTCTTCACAAAAAGCGTGATGGTCATAACCCACACGATCATGCAGAACAGGCACAGCGCGTTAATCTGAAACGTCGTCTGGTACCACAGCCACATAATGAACGCGGTTGCCGCAGCCAAACCAATGTTCATGCACACCCAGAACCACTTCTTGAATTGTGCACCCGCCATGATCGCGGCACCGATAGTCACCACAATGGAGAAACCCACCAGGCCAATGAACGGGTTCGGGAAGCCGAAAGCTTCCGCCTGCGGGGTGCGCATCACCGTGCCGCAGCTGAGCAGGGCGTTGATATCGCAGACCGTGGAGTGGCCGGCATCAATGTAAATCTGCAGGCGCTCGTACACCAGAATCGCTGAAGAAATGAGTGCGATTAGGCCGGCGCCAACCAGCCAGAATCCGAGCTGTCGGTCTGAGTAGCTGCCCGGGGTTCCCGCGTGCCCGTGCTGCGCTTCTTTTTCAGCGTGGGTGGGCTCGGTAGTACTCGATGCGGCGGTACTCATACGACTCCTTTAGATAGTGTTTTACGGTGATACTCACCGGCGCGGCATAGCCAGCACCCCGGAAGCAGTACCCCATTTATCCTAGCCTCTCACATTGCTCAATAGCACGCCATTAGCTTCTACATTTACTATATGACGCCTCAAATCATGCAAATAGGCGCATTTTTGTGACGTACCTTAAACACAAAAGCCCCGGAAGGAGCCCGCAACGTAGCGGCGGGCGGGACCTTCCGGGGCATGGTGCGCATGTTTTCTATGGCATTCGCCTTATCGACGCGCGGCGGCTCCCACGGCAACTACCGTGGAGCGCACAGACGGCACGTGAGGGCAGTGCGTTAGGGCAGCGGGTGGGTGTACGACTCGTCAAAGAACTGCTGCTCCAGCTCCACCGCGCGGCTAAAGAACTCGCGGGCAGCCTGCGCATCCGACGGGCCCACACGGTCCAGTTCACGGCGCAGGAAATCAACCAGCTCACGGAACTCCGGGTAGTCGTGCAGGGTAATCCACTCGTGGTGCACAAAAGAATCGGGGCGCTTGGCGGGAGCCTTAGACGCCCAATCCAGGTACAGGCCCTCGCAAACCATCAGCACCGACAGAATCGCCGCGTAGCTGCCGCTTGCCGCAGCGTCGAGGAAGAGGCGCTTGAAGCCGGTGGTCGCCTCCGTATCGGGCATGGAGTCACACTGATGCTCGGTCACGCCCAGAGTCTCAAAACAACGCAGGAAGTAGGTGTTCTCATCGCCCGCGATTTCGCCCGCGAACTTGGAGAGGCGCAGACGACCCGTGAGAGTATCAGCGTTGGCGATAGCGCCACCAATCAGGGCGAGGAAGGTATCGAGGAAGCGGTAGTCCTGCACCAGGTACCCCGCCATGACCTGCGGGGCAATCGAGCCGTCAAAAAGCTCAGCAACAAAGCGGTGATTCGTGGCAGAAAGCCAGGTGGCGAGGTTCTCCTGGCGTAGGGACTCGGTGAACGAATCGGTGCCGATCAAATCGGTGAAGGGTGCGGGCATGATGGGTGCCTTTCACTATGTGGCATACCGTCGCTGGTATGCGTATGTGTGCGGGTGTGTTGGTGCGGCCTCAGGCGTTGGGGCCGGCGCCTCAGCGAATATAGCACCGTGACTCCACGGTGTGCCCGGTTATGTACCCCCGGTGCCCAAAAATTTTCGTTCTTTTCGATTTTTGGGTGGGTGAGGGTGAGTGAAAGCGGATGATGCCGGTTGAATTTGAGCGATTGGGGTTAGGTGAGAGCCCTTGGGAACACGTGAGAGCGCATGTGTTCGAGTGGGAGCATGAGGGCAGAGGCGCGAATAGACGAGACGCGAAGAGGGAAGGTACAAAAAGGCGGGGCACCGCTCCCCCAGCCGGTAAAACCAGCCGGAGGGCGGCACCCCGCCTCATGTCGATAGCCTCAACAGGTCGCTTTAGTTGTCCGAGTCTTCATCATCACCGAAGAAATCATCGGTGTACGAATCGCCCAGCGGCAGACCCAGCGAATCCTCTAGCGAAGAACCCGCCGCAGACTCGCCGCCGAGCTCAGCCATGATGCCGTCCAGCAGCTCATCCGGCTCAGCAGAGGCAGCCGCAGCCGCCGCGGCAGCCAGAGTCGAAGCCGACGCCGCACCCGCAGAACCCGCATAAGCACCCTCGGCGGGCAGCTCATCCGGCAGTTCCTCGGCCTCGGCACCGGGGGTCTTCGCCTCCGCGTGCTTGGCCAGCAGGGTACGTGCCTCACCAATGACAGTAATCGAACCGGTAATCAGCACACCCGCCGACTCCTGCTCAAAGAGGGCGTTCTCCATGGCGGTGGCAATCGCCTCGTCCAGGTGCTCAAACACCTCAATCGAGTCTTCGTCCAGGCCCGCATCCAGCGCCAACTCGTGCAGACGCTCCGGCGCAATCGCACGCGGCGAATCCGACGCCGCCAGGTACAGGCGGAAGGTACCGTCAGAAGCGTCCACGTACTCTTCGCGCATGGTCTCAAACATGCCCAGAGCATCCTTCTCACCCAAAATACCGACCACGGAATGCAGGTGGGACAGCTTGAACGCCTCAGTCAGCGCAGCCGCAGACGCACGCACACCGTGCGGGTTGTGGCCCGCATCCAGGATGGTCAGCGGCTCGGTGCGCACAACCTCCAGGCGGCCCGGCGAGCGCACCGTCTCAAACGCGGTACGCACCACGTCCTCGGGCAGCTGACGCTGACCGCCGAAGAACGCCTCCACGGCGGCGAGAGCCACCACGGCGTTCTGCGCCTGATGCGCACCGTGCAGGGACAGCGGCACATCCGGGTACTCGCCCGCCAGTCCGCGCAGGGTCAGCAGCTGACCGCCGACCGCAAGCTCACGGGAGACAACGCCGAACTCCACGCCCTCAAAGGCGAAGGATGCTTCCTTCTCACGAGCGGAGGCGAGCAACACGTCCGCCGCTTCCGGGTCCTGTGCCGCAGAAATCAAGAAGCCGCCGGGCTTGATAATGCCGGACTTTTCGGTCGCAATCTCGGCGAGGGTTTCGCCGAGCATGTCGGTATGGTCCAGACCAATCGGGGTGACCACGGAAACCACGCCGTCGGCAACGTTCGTGGAATCCCAGGTGCCGCCGATACCGACCTCGAGCACCACCACGTCCACCGGCTCGTCCGCGAAAATCGCGAAGGCGAGCACGGTAACGGACTCGAAGAAGGTCAGCGCGGGCTCGCCGCGGGAGGTCATCTCTGCGTCCACAATCTGCAGGTAGGGGGCGATTTCATCCCAAATGCGCACGAAGGTGGCGTCCGGTACGGGCGCGCCGTTAATGCAGATACGCTCGGTAACGCTTTCGAGGTGCGGGCTGGTAAAGCGGCCCACGCGCAGGTCGTGGCCGAGCAGCAGCGCCTCAATCATGCGGGCGGTGCTGGTCTTGCCGTTCGTGCCGGTGATGTGGATGACCGGCGCGGCACGGTGCACGTCGCCAAGGATTTCGACGGCGCGCGCCACGGCGTCCAGGCGCGGCGCCATCTTGTTTTCGGGTGCTCGCGCCAGCAGTTCACCGTAGACCCGCTCCACGCCCTCGGGGTCGGGAATTGCGGGGTAATTCTTCTCGCTCATTGTTCTCCTCACTGGGATAGCCGGTCGGTGCCGGCAGGGGCCCACCGTGCGGCAGGATAACCGTGCGGCGGGATAGACGACGGGCCGCCCCGCCCAATCAAGGGGGCGGGACGGCCGTACGGTTCAGGCGTTTTATGCCTTGGCGACGCTAATGCTCAGCTCGTCTGCTTCGCTCAGCTGCAGGGACACGGCGAGGGTTTCGCCGGTCACCAGTGCCTCGTTGGCGCGCAGAGCCGCCAGAGTTTCCTCCGGTGCCGCGATGCTCAGGTTGATGCGGTCCGCCACGTTCAGGTCGGCGTCCTTACGTGCCTGCTGAATAGCGCGGATGGTGTCGCGGGCGATGCCCTCGGCAACCAGCTCGTCGGTCAGCTCAATGTTGAGGACCAGGAAGCCGCCAGGCAGAACCGCAGCCGCAGTGTGCTCAGCACCTTCCGCGTCAGCGGCAACCACGGTTGCCAGCTCGTATTCGCCCTCTTCCAGAGCCAGGCCGCCGTCCAGAGCTGCCACGCCGACCAGGACGGTGCCGTCCTCGGTCACGGTCCAGTCACCGGACTTGGATGCCTTAATGGCAACCTGCACCTGCTTGCCCAGGCGCGGACCTGCCGCACGTGCGTTGACCTTCAGCTGCTGGGAGATGCCGTAGTCGGCGGGGTCGACGGTGTCGGCGCTGACCAGCTCCACCTGGCGCAGGTTCAGCTCGTCCTCGACGATGTTCGCGAAGTACTCCGCGCCCTTCTCACCGAAAGCGGTGCCCAGGGCTGCGAACTGCTCGGGTGCAATCGCCACGGTCATCTTCTGTAGCGGCTGGCGCACGCGGATCTTCTTTTCCTTGCGCAGTGCCGAACCGGCGGAGCAGACCTCACGCACGGTCTGCATGAGAGCCAGCAGGTCGGACTCATCAGCGAAAGCAGATGCCTCGGGCCAGTCAGCCAGGTGCACAGAGCGTTCACCGGTGAGGCCGCGGTAGATTTCCTCGCTGCTGAGCGGCAGCAGGGACGCGGCGACCTTCGACACGGTCACCAGTGCGGTGTAGAGGGTGTCGAATGCGTCGGTGTCTTCGTTGAAGAAGCGCTCGCGGGAGCGGCGCACGTACCAGTTGGTCAGTGCGTCAGCGTACTGGCGCAGGGATTCGCAGGCGTTCCAGATGTCGTAGGAGTCCATCGCTGCGGTGACCTGCTCGATGAGTTCGCGGGTCTTGCCGAGGATGAAGCGGTCCATCACGTGCTGTGAGTCGTACTTGAGCTTTGCGCTGTAGCCTTCGCCGTTGTTAGCGGCGTTAGCGTACAGGGCGAAGAAGTGGTAGACGTTCCACAGCGGCAGCATGACCTGGCGAACACCCTCACGGATGCCCTGTTCGGTCACGATCAGGTTGCCGCCGCGCAGAATCGGGGACGACATCAGGAACCAACGCATCGCGTCGGAGCCGTCGCGGTCGAGAACCTCGGAGACATCCGGGTAGTTACGCAGGGACTTGGACATCTTCTGACCGTCCGAGCCGAGCACAATACCGTGGCTGATAACGTTCTTGAACGCGGGGCGGTCGAAGAGCGCGGTCGCCAACACGTGCAGCACGTAGAACCAGCCGCGGGTCTGACCGATGTACTCGACGATGAAGTCTGCCGGATAGTGGTTCTCGAACCATTCCTGGTTCTCGAAGGGGTAGTGCACCTGTGCGTAGGGCATGGAGCCGGAGTCGAACCAGACGTCGAGCACGTCTTCCACGCGGCGCATGGTGGACTTGCCGGTCGGGTCGTCCGGGTTCGGGCGAGTCAGCTCGTCGATGTACGGGCGGTGCAGGTCGGGTTCGCCGTCCTTGTTCAGGGGCAGGCGGCCGAAGTCTGCCTTGAGCTCTTCGAGGGAGCCGTACACGTCCATGCGCGGGTAGTTCGGGTCGTCCGAAACCCACACGGGGATCGGGGAGCCCCAGAAGCGGTTACGGGAGATGGACCAGTCGCGTGCGTTCTCAACCCACTTGCCGAACTGTCCGTACTTCACGTTTTCGGGGATCCAGTTGATCTGCTTGTTCAGCTCGTACATGCGGTCCTTGAAGTCGGTGACCTTCACGTACCAGGAGGTGATTGCACGGTAGATGAGCGGGGTGCGGCAGCGCCAGCAGTGCGGGTAGGAGTGCACGTAGGACTTCTCGCGGATCAGCACGTCATCTGCCTTGAGGGCGTTGATGATGGTGCGGTTCGCATCGAATGCCTGCACGCCTGCAATCTCAGCCAGGGCGGTGGAGCCGGAGGCGGTGGGCTCGGCGAAGAGGTTCAGGAACTTTGCGCCTTCGTCGAGGGAGAGGATCACAGGGATGCCGTAGCTTTCACAGACCTTCTGGTCGTCTTCACCGTAGGCGGGTGCCTGGTGGACGATGCCGGTACCGTCACCGGTGGTGACGTAGTCGGCGACGAGGATCTGCCAGGAGGTTTCGGTGCCCCACTTTTCGGTGTCTGCGAAGTAGTCCCAGAGCGGGGTGTAGCGCACGTGCTCGAGCTGGGAGCCGGTGTAGCGTGCGGTGACAGCTGCGGCTGCGTCCTTTTCGGGCTGGTCGCCTTCGTAGCCGAGGTCCTTGGCGTAGGAGCCGAGCAGCTCGGAGGCGATCAGGAAGGAGCGGCCCTCGAACTTGCCTGCGCCGGGTACGACGGAGTATTCAATCTCGGGTCCAACGGCGAGCGCCTGGTTGGTGGGCAGGGTCCAGGGGGTGGTGGTCCATGCGAGTGCTTCGATGCCGTCGAGTTCTGCGGCGACCTTCTCGTCAGCACCGAGGGCGGTGTCTGCGGTGAGGCGGAATGCGACGGTGACGGTCTGGTCCTGGCGGTCCTTGTACACGTCGTCGTCCATGCGCAGCTCGTGGTTGGAGAGGGGGGTCTCGTCCTTCCAGCAGTAGGGCAGCACGCGGAAGCCCTGGTAGGTCAGGCCCTTGTCGTAGAGGCGCTTGAACGCCCAGATGACGGACTCCATGTACTCGACGTTCAGGGTCTTGTAGTCATTTTCGAAGTCGACCCAGCGTGCCTGGCGGGTGACGTACTTTTCCCACTCGTTGGTGTACTTGAGCACGGATGCGCGGGCAGCGTCGTTGAAGTTGTCGATGCCCATTTCGAGGATTTCGCGCTTGTCGGTCATGCCGAGCTGCTTCATCGCCTCGAGTTCTGCGGGCAGGCCGTGGGTATCCCAGCCGAAGCGGCGTTCTACCTTGTGTCCTCGCTGGGTCTGGTAGCGTGCGACGAGGTCCTTGGCATAGCCGGTGAGCAGGTGGCCGTAGTGGGGCAGGCCGTTAGCGAAGGGAGGGCCGTCGTAGAAGACGAATTCGTTTTCGCCGTTTTCACCTGCGGGGCGGTTCTCGACGGATGCGGAGAAGGTGTTGTCCTTCTTCCAGTAGTCGAGGACTGCCTCTTCGAGTGCGGGGAACTTAGGCGATGCGGTGACGCCGCTTCCTGCGGCTTCGAAGGCGCTCGCCTTGGGGTAAACATGGGACATGTGTTTGTGCGCCCTTATCTGTTGTTCTCAACGCTGAGAGGCGGGGCGACAGGGTACGTAGCACTCGTCGTCCCACCGTTTCAGCGGGTGAGGATTGACATGACGGGTGCAAGGACGCCTAGGCATCGCTGACCTGCCCGGGCTGTGCCGGGGGTCGGGATGCGGCGCGGTACCACCTTGCTTACTGATTTAACAGCTCAACGCACCGAACCCTCCCGGGGCTACGTGGCGTCGCGTGTCCGCGATACCTAGCCACCGGAAGAGCGGCGCGTTGGGCGGGTATCAGTCGCTTATTACAGCTATATCGGGCTTAACCGTCCGGTTCTACTGGGACTACATCTCTTCCGCTAAGACACCCTCGCCGCAGCGATTGGCGGGTGCCCGCAGGTGCGGTCCGTTCTTCCGAATTGCTCGCCGGTGATGGCCGGGTCGTTGCAAACACTAATAGTTTATGTGGCTTTTGTGTCTGTATGCAACCCCGCGGGGTGTGGGTTTGAACAGCACTTTTCTGATGCACCAATGCTGGAGGCGTAAAACAGAATGGTTCTTCGTTCGGCGATATCTAGAGCGAGTAGGGGGCTTAAGGGGTCTTGCCTCACCCCGCACTCGGGCGTGTTTAAGGATGTATGTTTTTACATTCCTTGCGTGTTGCTTTAAGTGGGATTCGATTTTTTCAGGGGAGCCCATGGAATTACCCCCAGTGCAACCACAAGATATAGGGTGAACACCGATGTAATTCCACTAGATATTCACCTCTGCAAGTTTTCATCCCCTCAGTATTCCGTGTGGGAACCGGTTTTTCCGGATGGTTCAGCAATGCATAGCGGGTGAATAGAGTGCATATTTGGGGATTGCCGAGCGGGTTTCCCCTTATTGAATCGGGTATTTCTTCTGGACTATTGAAGACTTCCTTACGGTCAGAAGATTAAACTAAACACCCTCCTCTCCCCCGCCTTTTGGAAATACTGAGGCGCAGCTCTTTTATTTTTCAAGTCATAAATATGACCGAAATCACTTAGCTCGACATGCGCGCAACCCCCTCGCCAAGTAGTCGCCTCCATCACATAACTCCTCACCAGCAGGGGGCAGCCGTAATACTTTACAGTGATTGATATCTTGAATGCCCCATAGGCTCTCAGGGATTACTAAGGTGCTTTTTCGTGCATTTTGAGCTCAAAATAGTCTAAAATGAATCGTGTAACACATCAATGATGATTCGATAACATCTACCCTCTCACCGGGGCGCGACCACAGCAGTCTCAAAGATGAGTTCACCAGTACCTCTAGCCCACGGCGTGAGGTACACCCGAGGTCACTTCCGGACAGGGTCTGAAACCGCGGCATTTGCCCGAAGTTTTCACCCCTTTCACGACCTCATCCAACACGCCATACAACCACGCGCCCGCCGCCGGGTGCCCCGAGCCTGCCTCGGAAAAAATCAAGGAGTTCACCGATGCTCTCACCCGACCGCTCTTCGAGTACCCGTTCCGCTACTTCCCGCCTCTTAAGCCGCCGCACCCTGCTACTCGGTGGCGCGGTTTCCCTCATGGCTGGTTGCGCCTCCGATATTCGCCCACTGAGCGAAGAGGCAAAAGCTAAGGTAGGCTCCCCCGCCCCTTCCGCGAGCGCTTCGGCAAGTGCTTCAGCACATGCCACAAGCAGCTCGTCCAGTGCGGCACGCGTACCCGTCTCCGAGGATGCGCTGGTCGAGGGCTGGCAGAAGTACCCCGGACCCCTGAAGCTGACCGGCGAGTACATGGGCGAGTACCAGCCGGCAACTGCTTCTTCCCCGGCGAAGAACGTACCCAAGCCCCTCAAGAGCGTTCCGCACCGTGAGGAGCCGACCTTCCAGGGTGCCTACGAGACGTTGCGTGCCTACTACAGCGCCCAGATCGCCGCACTCAAGGACGGTCGCTACGCGGATCAGGCGATTGAGCTGACCTACCCGGCTGATAAGAGCGCCATTGATGAGGTCAAGGCGGTCAAGGAACTGTACGAGAAGAACGGCTGGTACATGGAGTTCACATGCAGCATTTCCATGCGGAATACCGAACCGGACAGTGCTGTGAAGGACGGTGACGGCTACGTAGAAATCTTGGTGGACTCCCAGTATTCTGCCACCGCCATCCATCAGCCGGATGGCACCGAACGCAAGGTTCCGGCGATTACTCAGGTATCCGTTTCGCACATCATGCTCTACACCGAGGGTAAGTGGTGGCGAATCGGCAACGATTATCTGAACGAGCGTCTGAATGGCGGCAAGGGCTCTTCCGCCTCTTCTGGTTCCGGAGGTTCCAGCTCTGCCGGTTCTAGCGGTTCTTCGTCCTCGGGCCGAGGCTCCACTAAGGTCTAAATCCGGCAAAGTCTAATTCCGGCGAGGTCTAAACTAGCCCCGTTTCATCAATTTCATACGCACTAGCCCAAAGTCGTGACGGTACACCCCCTGCACCTCACCGACTTTGGGTTATTGCGTCTTAAAGACAATGTCCAGGGTTTTTTGACGAAGTTTTAAAACCAGTCTTCTATAGTAAGAAGTGGATACTTCATACCGCCGCAGTTCACGCTCCGGCACACCCGTATCCCGGTACCCCCCCTGTACCGCGCACCATACAAAACGATGAGGAAGAGTCTCTCGTACGCATCGCAGCGTTGCGAGTTACCTCGATCAACCACTTTCAGGAGATACCATGTCCTTCCGGCCGAGTGCACACACCAGCTTCTCTGCTAACGACCGAAACGGATTGACCCGCCGCACCGTTCTTTTTGGCGGTCTGACCGCCGGTGCTTTGACTCTAGCAGGATGCGCCTTCAACAAGGATATTCGCCCCACCGGTAGCGGCGACACTTTCTCCGGCTCCCCGAGCGCCTCTCCCTCGGCGTCTGCGTCGGCTTCGCCTTCTGAGTCTGCCTCGGCTTCGGCATCCGCTTCGTCTTCGTCCTCGTCAAGCCGTAACAGCGCGAAGATTATTCCGTCTGACGAGTTCTTGAAGGACTATAAGAAGTACATTGGCGACGTCAAGTACGAGTACAAGCCCGCCATTGCGCACTATGTTGAGCCGACCGACACCTCCCCCGCGAAGAACGTTCCGATCCCGGTCATTGATACTGTGGCTCAGCGTACCGTCTCCCTCGAGGGCGCCTACAAGACCCTGGCTGCTTACCAGAGCGCGTATATTGCCGCGATGTACAACGGCGACCTGCAGTACCTCAAGGGTCTGGTCCACGGCGCTGACAGCGGTCTGGTCAACAACCTGAAGGCTATCGCTAAGCTCTACGCTGCGGGCGGTTGGACTAAGGACTACGAGAGCAAGCTGAGCATCCGTGACGATCTCGATGCGAAGGCTCTTGCCTCTTCCGATTTGGCTGTTGTGGCGTTCCCCTGCCGGGATGTTGTCAAGGAATACACCATCTACCAGAAGGGCACGGGTGAGCCTCAGAAGGCAAGCACCCTGGATGTCGTGATTTACGTGGTGTACGCCGAGGGCAAGTGGCGCGTGACTAGCCGCGAGTACTTCGTGTCGGAGTACAGCGACCGATTCCGCCAGGTCTTTGAGGGTCCCTCCTCATCGGCTTCGGCAAGCAAGTCCAGTGGCTCCGGTAGCTCCGGCAGTTCCGGCAGCAGCAACGACTTCAAGATCTAGGCGCTGAGAGCAACACCCCTGACGAAAGCGGGGCGGGTATCAGTTGATACCCGCCCCGCTTTCGTATGTTTTTGTGCCGCGGCGCTCCCGGCGCCACTGCGCCTGTGCGCGCCTCAGTCGCCCAACATCTAGCATCTACGCGCAGCAATAACAGCAGGCACAGCAACAGCCCCGCCCCTTGGCAACTAGGAAAACCAAGGATGCGGGGCCGTGCAATACTATCTGGCGCACCGCCTCTAGGAGGTGGAACGCTCACGCAGACGCTCGTGAACCTCGCTCACAAAGCGGTTCTGATTATCGCGAGCATAATGCACGACCTCACCGATGACGGTAATAGCCGGCGCCTTAACCGATGCGCAATCTACCTGAGCGTTCTCAAGGGTCGTGACAGTCACGCGCTCCTTCTCAGAGAAACCGTTCTCAATGGTTGCCAGCGGCGTGTCAGCCTCAATCCCACGAGAGAGCAGAGACGCCACCGTATCGGGCAGGGTACGAACGCCCATCAGCAGCACCACGGTGCCCTGGGCACGCAGGGTCGCCTCAACCGCCGACACTTCGGTCTCCGACAGGCCGGAGTGACCAGAAATGACGGTGAAAATCGAGGATACCTTACGCAGGGTCACCGGAATCGCAGCACGCGCAGGAACCGCAATGGCGCTGGTAATGCCGGGGATAACCTCAGCCTCCAGGCCGGCGGCGATGCACGCATCCAGCTCTTCAGCGCCGCGACCGTACACGTACGGGTCGCCGCCCTTCAAACGCACCACGGTCTTACCCGAGAGCGCGTAATCAATCATGAGCTGCTGAATGCGGGACTGCGGAACAGCGTGCTTACCGGGAACCTTGCCCACATCAACGATGAGGGCGTTCGGTGCGTACTCGCCGTACTCCTGCGGGGCGAGGTGATCCAGAAGGACCACGTCCGCCTCGCTCAGGGCACGTGCCGCACGCAGGGTCAGCAGGTCAGCGGCACCGGGGCCGCCACCCACAATGTAGACCTTGCCGGGGTTCTCAGCAGGCTCGCCGGGCAGAAGAATGCCGCGTTCCGTCACGCTATCGTCCAGGCTGTGCCCGGGCGCCCCGCCCGCGAGTACTTCGTCGATAGTGGCGAACTCGCGGGGCGGGAACGGAGGAATCTTCGGGCACATACTATGCTGCCGGGACCGGGTTGAGGTCACTGGGCTTACCCACGGGAATCTTGGTACCGGTCAGCAGGACGGTGTCGGACTCGCCAGCTTCTGCCGCCGCAATTTCCTCGGGGGTTGCGGGGCGAATCTGCTCGCGCTCCAGCACGTACAGGTGCGAACCCTCGTCGCTGCCGTTGGGCTCGTTGATGAAGGCACGGAAGCGGCGCAGGCGGCGCTCGTCACGCAGGGTTGCTGCCCACTCGTCCTCGTAAGAGTCAACGTGACGCTGCATGTCGCGCTCCAGGTCCTCGCACACGCCCAGGGAGTCCTCAATGAGGACGGACTGCAGGTGTGCCAGACCGTCGCCGTGCTCCTCATCCAGGTCCTCAAGCCAGCGAGCGGTACGCTGCAGCTTGTCTGCGGTACGGATGTAGTACATCAGGTAGCGGTCAATGTAGCGGATGATGTCCTCGCTGGAGGCGTCCTTGACGAAGAGACGACCGTGAGCGGGGTTTGCACCACCGTTACCACCCAGGTACAGGTTCCAGCCGTTGGTGGTTGCAATCAGACCAACGTCCTTACCCTGTGCCTCAGCACATTCACGGTTACAACCGGAAACGCCGAACTTGAACTTGTGCGGGGAACGCAGACCGCGGTAACGGTTCTCCAGCTGGATTGCCATACCGGTGGAGTCCTGAACGCCGAAGCGGCACCAGGTCGAACCCATGCAGGACTTCACGTTACGCAGGGACTTACCGTATGCCTGACCGGACTCGAAGCCGGCATCCACCAGGCGCTCCCAAATGTAGGGCAGCTGCTCCAGGCGAGCGCCGAACATACCGATACGCTGTGCACCGGTAATCTTCACGTACAGGCCGAACTCTTCAGCAACCTCTGCGATGACGCCCAGCTTCTTAGCGGGGATCTCACCTGCGGGAATACGCGGAACGACGGAGTAGGTACCGTTCTTCTGCATGTTAGCCAGTGCACGGTCGTTGGTCTCCTGAATACCACCGCGACCTGCATCCAGGACGTAGGAGTTGCGGAAGGAGGAGAGGATCGACGCAACGGTCGGCTTACAGATTGCACAGCCGTCACCGCCGCGACCGAAGCGTGCCAGCACGGAGTCGAAGTCGTCCAGGTTGGTCAGGCGCACAGCCTCAGCCAGCTCTGCACGGGAGAAGTCGAAGTGCTCACACAGTGCCTTGGAGACGGTCAGACCCATCTTCTTCATCTGCTGTTCCAGAGTCTTCTGCAGCATCGGAACACAGGAACCACACTGGGTACCCGCGGTGGTGCAGGACTTCAGCGATGCAACATCGTGGTTGCCGTCTGCGATAGCCTCACGGACGGCACCGAAGCTGATGTTGTTGCAGGAACACAGGATTGCGTCGTCGGGCAGTTCGGTGTCGGGGATGCCGTCGCCGCCGCCAGCTGCGGTCAGGTAGACGTTCGGCTCAGCGGGCAGTTCGCGACCGAGCAGGGGCTTGAGGGAGTCGAAGGGAGCGGTGTCGCCGACGAACACGCCACCGAGCAGGGTCTTTGCATCGCCGCTGGTCACAATCTTCTGGTACATGCCGCGTGCGGGGTCTGCGAACAGAACCTCGAGGCAGCCCTCAGTGGTGCCGCGGCGGTCACCGAAGCCAGCCACCTGAACGCCGGAGAACTTCAGCTTGGTTGCGATGTCGAACTCTTCAACCTGAGCTTCTTCGTTGTCGTTGAGCAGGTTAGCTGCCACAGCATCAGCCATAGCGTTAGCCGGTGCAACCAGGCCCCAGGTGCGACCCAGCACGCAGGCAACCTCACCGATAGCCCAAATGTGCTCGTCGGAGGAGTGGCATGCGTCGTTGACGAGAATACCGCCGCGCTCACCCAGTGCCAGGTCAGCGTCACGTGCCAGCTCGTCGTTGGGGCGAATACCGGCACCGAAGACCACCATGTCGGCGGGCAGGGTGCGGATTTCTGCATCCTCGGAGGGAGAATCTGCGATGGAGACGGAGACGACGTTGCCGTCAGCGTCCTTGTTGATGCCGGAGATGTACACGCCGGTCTCAATCTCAATGCCGGTTGCCTTGATCTGGGCGTTCACGGCGTAACCGCCGCCCTGGTCAACCTCAACGGAGAGCAGCCAGGGTGCCACGTCCAGGATGGTGGGCTCTGCGCCCAGGTCCTTCAGACCCTCAGCTGCTTCGAGGCCGAGCAGACCGCCACCGACGACGACACCGCGGGGTGCGCGGCCGAGGGTGGACTGCAGGCGCTTGACCTCGGAGACCATGTTCTTCACGTCGTCAATGGTGCGGAAGACGTGTGCGGCATCCGAGTTAAGAATGGGGATACGAACCGCGCGGGAACCGGTTGCGAAAACCAGCACGTCGTAGGGGTACTCGTTGCCCTCGGTGTCGGTGACGACGCGGCGGGTGCGGTCAAGCTTCTCTGCGCGGCAGTTGTTGACCAGGTTGATGTTCTCTGCATTCCACAGTTCGGGGTCGCCGAGGGTCAGGTCCTTCTCGGTGTCCTTGAAAATCTTCTCGATAGCAACGCGGTCGTAGGGGATGTAGGGCTCATCGTTGAGGACGGTGATGGTGTCCGCTGCGCGACCGGCAGCTTCAGCGCCTTCGTGGTACGCGCGTACAAAACGCCACGCAGCGGGGCCTGCGCCGACAACGAGAATGTTGCGGGGGGTGTGCGACATGGATTTTCCTTCCTAGTTGTAATGCAGGTAGTTCATGGCACTTATCTACCCTCAGTGTGCGACTGGATCGTGCCCGGTATTGGAACTCCTAGTTTCCGTACCGTTGGGCTCGTACCTGATGCGTACCGAGTAGTTGGAGCGCCCGCTTCTTTAGAATGCATCTGAAAATTACGAAACATTTTTGTGTGGGATTATGTTGTTTTCTTCAGGCAGTCAAAAGGCGTTTTAAACTACGACTTTTATCGTACACTCTAGCGCGGGGTCGAAGTATCGAAAATCCGTATTTTTTGGGAAAATTTTCCAAAAAATCCGCGGAATACCGGGCTGGAATAGGGTATTCTTACCTTATCTAAACCTAATTTAGGTAAGGCTAATCTATAAAATTTGAGATCATCTTTTAGGGTAAAAATAACCTTTAGCACCCTCCGCGTGCCCCATTTCCAAATGTGGGTTTCATAAGGTAAACTCCAAACAAAGAACACACGAACCGCTATTGTGTCCTGCACCCCGCGCGGCGCAGACCACCACTTCGAAAGGAAACCCCCATGGCTGAGAACTGGGTACGCATCTGCGCTGAATCTGACCTCGAAGAAAACTGGGGCGAAGTCGCCCTGGTCGACGGCTACCAGTACGCCATCTACAAGACCAAGCACGGCATCTTCGCCGGCGACCACCTCGACCCGCACAGCCAGGCACTGGTCCTCGCACGCGGTATCGTCGGCGAGAAGAACGGCAACCCCACCATCACCTCCCCCCTCTACAAGGAGGTCTACGACCTGACCACCGGCGAGTGCGTCTCCGACCCCTCCTACTCCATCAAGGTCTACCCCGTAGAGGTCCGCGACGGCGACGTCTACCTCAAGACTGCCTAAGCACTCAGCTACTTCAGCTACATACAAAAAACCTCGGGAGAATCACCTCCCGAGGTTTTTTGTATGTGCTTTTAGAAGCCCCAAACTAAATTGGGCGAACAGCTAGGCGGCGTCCAGCTGGGCGATAGCCGCATCCATGCGGTCAATAAAGCACTCCGCCACCACGGCAGCAGAAGCACCACCCTGCGCGTTCACCAGCGGCGCGGCAACCTTCACCGGCACACCGGTCGACTCAGCATCACGGCGCATCTTACCGGAGAAGAAACCCTCCGCCAGCAGGTAGGTCGCGGCAAACTTAGGCTGATGTTCGGCAACAACCTCGTGGAACTTCGGATCAATCGCGGCAATAAAGCCGTGATGTACCGGAGCGTTCAGCTCGTCAGCCAGCAGCTCAGCGGCACGGCTCATGTCCGCACGACCATCAGCACGAGAAGAACCGGCAGCACCCTGAACCACAGGGCCGTCACCGGGAGTCCAACCAGCCTCTTCCAGGCGGGCACGGGTCAGTGCGGCAAGGCGCGCATCCGGGCCCAGCGACTCACCAATGCTAATACGCTCAATACCGCTATTGCGTGCAGCACGGCGCAAATCCACCTGAGTGTGGAAGCCGGTCGACAGCAGAATCGGCACGATCACGCAGGGCTCATCATTGGGCAGGGATGCTGCGGCATCATCAACGCTGGGAGATTCCACATCCACATATGCGGCGTGGACACGGTACTCCACACCGTCATTACGCTGGGCAAGCAGGAACTTGATCTGCTCACGAATCAGCGTGATAGCTTCACGACCGGCGACCGAGTCAGTGCCGTGCGAAGTTGCGATTACATTCAGAATAGTCATATTTCCATTGTATGAAAGGAACACCCCGCTCCCCCACTCATGAACACGAGTGGCGAAGCGGGGTGTTGCACGAAGGCTAAATTTTAGCTCTTGCGGCGGCGAGCCACGACCAGTGCGGTACCCGCAGCCAGGGTGATAGCACCAGCTGCTGCGGCGAACATAGCGCCGGATGCGCCGGTCTGTGCCAGCTTCGAGGAGGAGCTACCGGAGGTCGAGGAACCACCTGCGGAAGAACCACCGTTAGAGGAGCCGCCATTGGAGCCGCTCACACCCAAGTTGTCGGAGGTGCCGGAACCTGCGTCAGAACCGCCGTTGGAGCCGCCCTTGTGGCCGGCTGCGTTCTGGTCGGCGGTGCTGCTCTCAGAAGCAGAAGCGCTCGCGGATGCAGACTCGCTCGCGGAAGCACTCGCGGACGCGGATGCACTCGCAGATGCAGACTCGCTAGCCGATGCGGTCACCGAAGCGCTACTGGAGCTGCTTGCGGAGCTCGATGCACTCGCAGAAGCGCTCGAAGAAGCAGACGCGCTAGCGGACGCCGATGCAGACGCGCTCACCGAGGGGGTCACGGCGGGAATGCTCGGAACCGCGGTCGGGGAAGCGCTCACCGATGCGCTCGGAGTTGCAGAAGGTGCTACAGAAGGTGCCACGGATGCGGTCGGCAGAGACGGCGAGGTGGGCTCCTCCGAAGGCACTGCGGTGGGTTCTGCAGTCTTGGTGGGCTCAGCGGTTGCGGAAGGCTCCATAGTCGGCTCTGCAGAAGGTTCTGCGGTCACGCTAGGCTCTGCAGTTGCCGAGGGCTCGACGGTCGGCTCAGCAGTTGCAGAGGGAACCTCGGTCGGTGCCACGGTCGGTTCTGCAGTCTTGCTAGGCTCTGCAGTCGGTGCCACGGTGGGCGCGACAGTCGGCTCAGCAGACTTAGTGGGCTCTGCGGTCGGTGCCTCGGTCGGAGCAACAGTCGGCTCCGCAGTGACGGTAGGCTCAGCAGAAGGCGCGGCAGTCGGCTCAGCAGTCGGTGCCACGGTCGGAGCTACGGTGGGAGCAACGGTCGGCTCAGCAGACTTAGTGGGCTCGGGTGCCGGGGTCTGTTCCGGTGCCGAGTTTGCTGCCAGGCGGTTCAGCCACAGCTGATCCTCGTAGGTGTTCGGGTTCTCGAAGCTGGTCGGGTAGATAATATCGCCGTTGGGCAGCTCGAGGGCGTTGTAGCCGCCGCTCTTGTCGGTCTTGCGCATCGAGGAGAGCACGACCTCGTTCACCTTGTTCAGGGTGTCATCCATGAACACCAGGCGGGAGCCGGAAGCATCCACCACAACCACGTTGCCCGCGCGGGTCAGGAACATGGTGGCAACCTCGGTCTTCTCGAAGCCCTCAAGAGTTGCGGACTCGCGGACCACGCTGAAAGTGCCGTTCTCGTACTTGAGGATCTGCACCTTACCGCCGTACCAGTTGTTCCAACGGTAAATGTAGCCCTTGGGGCTGACCAGGGTCGAGGGCAGGGCGGTGTCGTAGCCTGCGGGTGAAGAGTTCGGAACCAGGGACACGCCGTTGCTGCTCATGTGCAGCAGGTGACCCTTCTGAACCACCTTTTCGCCGGCCGCATCGTAGATGGAGGTCGACGGCGCGTACACGAAGCTGCCGTCGGGCAGCGGCGCGAGGGTCACGGTGTTATTGGAGAACGAGTCACCGTAGTACTCGTCGAGCGAGTAGGCGTTCACAACCTGCGGGTCGATAGAGTCGGGCTTCGGCAGAGCCTGCGAGGTTGCCTTGCCGGATGCGTCAATGATGGTCAGCTTGCCGCCGCCCTGGCCGTCAATACTGAGGATGCCCCAGGTGTTGTTGGCGGGGTTGTAGCCGATTGCCTTGACGGTGTTGGCGCCGAGGTCTACGTCGGAGTAGGTACCGGAGGAGACGAGCTTACCCTCGGCGGTCACGGTGTACAGCTCGGGCTTGTTGGTCTCGCTGCCGATGACGAGCATGCGGTTGCCGTCAGCGTCTACCGCGAAAACGCCCTTGATTGCCTTCAGGACGCCGGTGTCGGTCATCTTCAGGTTGGAGCTGGTCAGCACGGTGTAGGTGGTGTCACCGCTGAAGCTCGGGGGTGCCACGTGCACGATGTGGTTCTGGCCCAGACGTGCGGTGTTCTGGGGCTGGTTCACGCCCGCGCCGGTGTTGTAAGACTCGGCGACGCTGTAGGCGCTCTTGGGGGTGTTAGCTGCGCTACCGTTGTAGGAGATGCTCAGCGGGTCGAGGCTGGCGCCTTCGTTGTAGAAGTCAGAGAAGGCGTGGTTACCGTCGGCGGTCAGGTTCGCGGAGATGCCGCTGATGCTAACTACGCCGTCCTTCTCGCTCTGCTTGGCGGTGCCGGTGCTCAGGGTCGCCATCTTGACTTCCATGGGGCCCTCGAACTTGCCGGAAGCGTAGTTCTTGGTGCGCACGGTCATGTAGAGAGAGCCGGTGCCGTCAGCGAGGTTCAGTTCCACGCGGGGATTGGAGAAGGTGAGGTTCAGGGCGCAACCGGTTTCGGGGTCCTGACCTTCAGCGCAGTGGCCGGTGAACCAGAGGCGGCCGGCTGCCTGCAGGGTGACCTGCTTGCCGTCTTCAGAGACGGTGGTGGAGGTCGGGGTGAAGGTGAACTGCTTTGCGGTTGCGTCCCAGGCTGCGCCGTCGGTCATTTCGCGGGGCATACCGTTGTAGGACAGGAAGGAGGCGCGCACGCCCCAACCGAAGGATGCGCCGGCGGTTGCCTGGTCGCCTGCAGCGACATTCTGTGCGGCAACGTTCTGGGCAGCGATATTAATGTTCTCGGCGAGAACGGGTGCCAGGGGCAGGGCAACAGCGCCAGCAACGGCGAGGGCGCAGGCTCCCTTGGAGAGGCGGGTGCCAGATGTGAAAATCTTCATTGGTGTGTATCCATACTATCGACATTGTTAGGACAGGCTTACTATATCGATAGCGTGAGTATTTCTCAACATCAGGTTCCAAGAAACCGTTTTGTGACAAACCACCCCACAGCACACTGACAGGGCAATAAACCCACCCCGTACCAGCACACTTCAACAGGCAACAGGGGCCGCTACTCCCCCACCCCCTACGCGACTAATCCTTCTTCGAAGCATGCATACGTGACATACCCAAAGCACCCAGAATCAGACCGCCACCCAGGGTCACCAAAATCGGCAGAAGCGGCGAACTCTTATCCATGTTGCGGGTAATCTGCGCCTCCGTTGCCTTCACACCATTCGGCGATCCGGGATCAGTACGAACCTGAGAGGAAGAACCGTTCAGAATCGCGGCACGGCGAGACTGAGCCGCCGAATCGGTACCCGAGGGCAAATTAGACTCGGGGGTCGCCACCTCAACAGGCTGCGCCTCCCCGGTGCGGTACCCCAGCGCCGAGGAAGACGCGGTGGCAGGGCTACCGGCAGCGCGCGGAACAGAAATCGTGGCGTCATTAGTACCCGGAGCCATGGCGGTATCAGCCTGAATACCGCGGGTCTTAGACTTAGAACCCGCAGCGGGTGCATCCGCAGTCTCAGAGGCAGACGCGGAAGGTACAGTAACCGGCTTCTCCTCGTTCACAGACGAAGAATTGGACGATGATCCACCGCCCTCAGAGGACGCCTGAGTCACCGTAAAACGCACCGTGTTGAGCTGAAGGTTACCGTCACCGGCAGCGTCAAAAGCCGCCACCAGGTACGTCTTACCGATCTGTAGGGACGCACCGGGCACACCAATCACAGCCTCGAACGCACCCGCAGAAATAGATTCCGGGCCAACGTGCACAATGGCGAGCGCATCACCAACAGTGTTGCCATTGGTGTCGATTTCCATGACGATCAGGTCGTAACCCTTGTCATTCTGGGGGAAGTTCGTGGCACGGACCGTGACAGGCTTCGTATCATCCTGAGAGTCACCCTGCGAATCCTGAATAGACATGTGCGCCTTGCCCTTGCGCTGATTCATCGGGTCATACACGCTATTGTCTTCTGAGATAACGTACTGGCCAGAATCCTTGTTCTGCAGGTTGTCTACGGTACGGCGAACCGTGTCACCGTTCGTATCGGTGGACGACGTAGCGGTCGGCGAAGGCAGGTTTACCGCCTCGGGACTTGGGGTGGCACTTGCCTCAGCGGTTTCTGCCTCTTCACGCTCAATGTCGACCGGCGGTTCAGTAGGCTTTGCCTTACCGTTGCGCGGGTCAGCGGCCTCAACCAGGCGGTTCCCCCGCTCGGTGACAAAGAATTCGTAGGAGACACCGTGCGCGGTATCCTCCAGAACAATCACGTACACGACGTTAGAGTCCGTCGCCGGGCTCATCAGGAGGCGAAACTCCCCCTCCTTGGTCCCCTCAGCTAGGGTCGGGCTTTCCAGAACGGAGCCACCATACTCACCGGAAGGGGTGTAGAAGTTCACATCAACCAGAACGCTGGAGGCCTCCAGATCTTCAGGGAAACCCGTCCAACGTAGAAGGTAGCCACCATCCTTGAGCTGCGCCTTCATGGTGATGGTGGAGGCTGCGCCCTGCACCTGCTGATTGTCTTCAGCCTGGTTCGGGGTTGCGGTCAGGGTGGCGGTTTTTTGCACGGCAGAGTGGGTCGTGACGGGTGCTTCCGTTGCGACAGAGGGTACAACAAGCCCGCACTGAAGCCCCGCAACCAAAACGGTTGCGGTGACAATACGGTGCTTCGCTGAATAAATACTCATGCAATGCGTCTTTTCATGATGGAATTGTGCGTGCTACTGCCCATTCTTCATGCGCCTCAGGGAGCCTTTCGGGAGCGCCATACACCCGGATTTGTCGTACCATACTCCGCTTCATATTTCAGGTGAAGAAGACCTGACAATAGCTCGCATCTATTTATCGGTTATTTCAACCCTATCACGAACCTTAAGGTTTATTCACGCGAGGGTAGAGTTTTTTTGAACACCCTGAACGCACGACTCGCCCCCGCGATCTGCGCCAACAGATAGCGGGGGCGAGCATTCCTCATGAAACAACGAACATACTATGCGATGCCGCCAAAAAGCACGGATTAGGGGCGTTAGCCGCCGAGGACTCCCCTGCGGTGAGCCATCCACGCGGCACCAACCACCAGCGCCAAACCGGCGCCTCCAAGAGCCCAGAAAGCTACACCGTGCTGCGCAACCTCTTCACTAGCGGGAGACGCCGCCGAAGCTACAGCCTTCACGCCATCCTGACGATCAGCATTCGCGTTGGAGTGCACCTGGGTGGTATTCGAGTTCACCGTAGCGGAACGATTATTAGATTCCGAATGAACCACGGGGGTGAAACCCTTATTGCCATTACCAGAAGCTGCCGACGCCGCCTTTTCTTCATCCGTCAAAGCAGCCGAGTTCGCGGCAGCAGCGATAGATGCCGGGTCAGAACCCGAACTGTACGCCGAAATCTGATTGGTGCGAGTCGGCTCAAAAGCCGAACGCGGAGCTACCGTACGTGCCTGAGCCAAAGCCTGCAGAGCCTGACGCTGACGCTCAGCCTTCGCTTCCTTTGCCTTGGACATGGCGCTCACCGCATCCAGAGTGGAACGGGGTGCGCTCGCGGCAGACTGACCCGAGCCCGACTGGGTATCATCAGAACGAGTCGAGACGGCGCTAGTAGCAGCGGAGGGGCTACCCTGAGTGGCACCGGTCGCCTCGGCCGCATTGGCGCTGGGCGTGAGCGATGCGCTTGCATCCTGGCGAGGCGACTCATCTTTCGTCAAGGAGGTTGAGTTGCCGGTCGCCTCGCCACTGACCTTGAATCGCACCGAGACAACTTCTTCCGCATACTCAGTATCGTCCGCACGCACCAGGTAGGCGGTGTACACCGAGCCGGTCTTCAGCAGAGAGCCGGGCATGCCAATCTCTTCTTTGAACGCGCCATTCACAATGCGATCAGAGCTGATGTGCGTAATGGACAGCGCATCACCCTTATGGTTGCCACTCATGTCGGTTTCAACCACAATCAGGTCGTAGCCAGCCGCATTCGCAGCCAGACGCGCTGCACTGATAGTCACCGGCTTGGTTTCCTTATCGGAGCGAACCTCAGCATACGCAACCTTCAGTTCCGTAGCGCTCAGGGTCTGAATATCGCGAGAAGAGGTCGATCCGCCGGGGATCTGCTCCAGCTTCTGCGTGTGGGTTTCGGAGTTCGGGTTTTCAGCAGACTCGGAAGGCGCCTCAGTCTTAACCTTATCCCTGCTACCCTTCTGATCTGCAGCCTGCTGGTTCTTCTGCTCCTCTTCACGGAGCTTTTCCATCGTCTTCAGCTCGTCAATGGTCGGCACCTGGTGGGCGTTTTCCTTCTTGTCCACCATCACCTCGTCAGGGTCATCCTCAATCGGGATAGCGTGCGGAACGAGGGAACCCTCAGAAATCATGAATTCGCCATAGCCCTCGTCAGAGGTCGTCAGGTCCATGACGCTCATGGAGTAGTAGCCCTCCTGAGGCATCTGCGGCATCTCAAAGGTGACGAGCATCGAGCCGTCATTCGCACGCTCAACCTGCATTGCGGAGGGCTCGTAAGTGTCAGACCCAAGCAACGTGCCAGTGGCGTCGTAGTACTGCATTACCAGGTACACCCTAGAGGCATCGCCCACGTAGCCGCCCTCATAGAGGGGCACGAGCTTAATGGTTGCCTGACCGTCCTTGATGGACTGAATCTGAATCTCAATGGTATCGACCTCAATTTCGAGGTCTTCGTAGGGGCAGCTTGAATTAAATTCGCTATTAACCAGAGCCGCCAGGCAATCATTCACGTTAATTGCTTCAGCCTCTACTGCGGAGGCGCCAGGAAGCACAAAAGCGCTTGCACCTAAAGCGGCTGCAAGCGAAAGAGCATGAATGCGTTTCGGAAGTCGAGTGATAGTCATGTGCGCCATTTCGATCGATGTAGGCGCAAAGCGTGGACTAGGGAAGGCTCACCACAAGCCGGTGTTTCTATCCAAGTATTTGCGCACCAGTACGTCGGTTACACCCTAGCCTAACACGGATATTGCACTTAATGTTGCATTGCATTCACGTGCTAAAACCTTATGTCGCAGTAATTGCCGAAATAAAAGGGAATTAATTACTTTACTGAGATATAAATAACGCAAAATTCGAATGTCAAAATATATTCCCCAGAGTGCACTAAAAAGAGATTTTTACACCACCCCAAAGCGCACCAGACCACCGCGCAATAGAGTCAAACATCCGGGCACACAGAAGGCGCCCCACCAAACACGCACCCACACGGCACGCATCCAGCAGAACGCCTCCCACTCAACAAACTCCCCTACAGAGAGCCACGCCTCACAGCGCTAAGCAACAAATAGCTGAGCTACTCGGCACCCAGCTCCTCAGCACCCTCAAGGCGGCGACGATACACGTTAACCGCAACAGCAGTACCCACAAAGGCAACCGAACCCAGCAGAGCAATACTCAGCGGCAAGGTACCCTCCGGCAGCGGGCCATTATCCTGAGCACTCGCCTCCAGCTTCGAACCGGCAGAATCACCGCGCGACTTCGAGCTACGCGTATAGAAACTACCCGAACCTGCAGCACCCACATTCTCCTGAGGCGAAGCAACAGTCACCGTCTCCCCCTCAGTAGACTGGTAACCCAACAGGTTCACCACGGTACGCCCCGGCAACATCACTGCATAACCAGACATCACCATCGTCGAAGGAACCACCGCAGTCTCAGCCACAGAACTACGAGCCTGCGCGGTAATCGCACGCGCCGACTGCTGCGCCTGCACAATATAGCCCAGAGCGCTATCCACCGAGGGAATCTTAGCAACAGAATCAATCACCAAACCCTGAGCGTCCGCAGAGGTATCTGAAGAGCCCACGCGACCTGAAGGGGCCGAAGGGCTCATACGCTGGTTCGCATCAGAAATCATCGGGACCTGCGGGTGAACAACAGTATTCGTAGGCTTCGGAGCCGGGTCAACAGGAACCGCACGCTGAATCACGCTCACACCAAAAGCACTGGTCGCCATGAGCTGCAGCTCCTCAGTGGAGTTACCACCCACCACAACCACACGGTAGCGCTTACCCGCATTCAAAGAGGTACCGGGAACCTTCAAATCAGCAGAGAAAGAAGCATCAGTCACCTGCTGAGGGCTCACATGCGTGGTTGCCAGCGGCGAACCCACGGCACCGCCGTCAGCAGGCATTTCAAAGACCATCACGTCATAGCCCAGGCCACTCTCCGCAACGTTCCTAGCGCGCACGCTAATCGGCTGCAGCTCATCCGATCCGCGCAGCTCTGCGGTGGAAATTTCCAGGGTCGCCTCACGGGTCTCCGCGGGAGCCCGATCGGAGCGGGAGTGCACCAGCAGACGATCCTCGGTCACCTCAGCGGGCGCCGCATCATCGGTAGAAGAACTCGCCGAAGCAGACTCACTCGCGGACACACTCACCGAGGCGCTAGCAGATGCACTCGCAGAAGGACGAGCCGAAACTTTCTGCGATGCGGACGGTGCCACAGAAGGTGCCGGGGCGACCGTCGGGCGCGGGCTATCCTTCGCGGCGCTCGGGGATGCGCTCGGGCTTGCGGACACCTCGGGGGTGGGATTCGCCTCCACGCGGTTAGCACGGGGAACGCCTGGGGTGTCAGGGAAGAAAATGTTCTGGCGGCTCGCCAGAATCTCGTCAACGGTCGCGCCCTGTTCAGGCATGAACTCAACCGAAATAGCATCCTTGGTGCTCAGGTTCTGCACCTCAACCATGTACGGCTGCTCAACGTTGAGGCGCTGGTGGATGCTCAGCTCAATATTGCCTTCTTCATTCTTTGAGGCAGTCATCTGGGCTGCGGGTACGGTCATGGTCGCCACAACGCCATCTTCAACGGAGATGGCGGACAGGCGAACCTTCACCTGGTCCAGGGAATTTACACCGCCGATTTGCAGAAGAGTGTAGTCGCCAGTCTGAGCCAGTAAAACCAAGGAGATACTGTGCTGAACCACATCAGTGGCAACGGCGAGCGGAAGTTCAGGCTTTTCAGGCTGCTGAGTCTGAGCGTAGGCAACAGGCGCGAAAGTTGCGGGAGCAAGAGTTGCAGGCGCGAGAGCACCCCCCAAACCGAGGGTTGCGGACGCTACTAGCGCCGCGCCGCGAGCAGTTCGCTGCGTGGAAAACATGGTCACCTATTTTCGTGAGTGAGTGTGATGAATCGTCGTGTGACTCCTGCGCCCAAAGGTCGGAAGTAGGCACAGAATAACGGTTCTCTCATATCGGTGACCGGAGGCGCTTCACAGCGACTCCTCACCCCGGGTGAACGAGGTGATAAAGAGTGATAGTACCGTCTATAACAGCACTCTAAATTATAGGTATAACCTTAGAAAAAGTTAAAGATGCAGGGACGCCCGAATCTTGCATTTCGGACGTCCCTACATCTATGTGCACGTTTTGCCTAGTGGGGCAATAATTGCCCCGTTTTAGCGGCGAGAACTGAGCCGCATCTCACTACGGCGACGACGGCTCAAACGCATACCAGCAAGCAGCGACAGCGATCCAGCTGCGCTAATGACCAGCATATTGGAGGCGCCGGTAGCCGCCAGCTGCTCGCGCTTCGGCTGGGTAGCAGCGGCAACCTTTTGACCACCAGATGCCTGCGCCTCAACCTTCTGAGCATCGCTCTTCTGGGCATCACCCTTCTGTGCAGAAGCGTTCTGAGCAGGGGCGTTCTGGGTAGCAACCGGAGCCTCATTCTTCTGCTCAGCACCGCTCTCCCCCGCCTTCTGCTCGGTAACAGAAGCCTGATCAGCCGCAGGCTCAGTAGGCACCGAAGCATCGACCGCGGGAGTCTCGACAGCGGGAGTGTCGGCTACGGGAGCCTCGACAGTGGGCGCATCCTGCTCAGGGGTAGTGGGCAGGCTATCCACGCTATCGCGCTCGACGGTAAAGCCACCATTGACCATGCGCACAGTACCCTGCTCATCCTCCGCCACAGCACTCACACGGTAGGTGGTGCCGGGCTTGAGCTCCGAGCCGGGAATCTGCACCTGTGCGGTGAAAGCACCGGAGTCGTCAATCTCAGAGACATCAGCCGACGCAATCACGCCGCCGGTAGCCACTCCGTATTCATCGATAGCGCTAACCATCAGGTGCACCGAGCTGACGCCGGTGAAGCCCTCTCCACGCAGGGTCAGGGTCTTTGCGGAATCGTTTTCGGGAACTACGGTTTCTTCTACGTGCAGGCGGGCGGTCATCACGGGGTTAGCGGTGTTGTTGGTCTGTTCTTCGGTGGTGTCGTGGACGCGGTCAAAAACGGTGTTGCGCGGCAGGCTGTAGTGGCGGCGCGGGTCGTTCTCGGGCAGTACGTGGTCGAACTGCTCGACGGGGCTCGCGGCAACTGCCTGAGCGGACTGAGCATTCGAGGTAGCCTGCTCAGACTGCGCACTCGGGGTAGCCTGGGCGACCTGCTCGGGCTGCGCCTCCTCTTCGAACTGCTTCTTCTCGAACTGTGCCTGCTCCGCCATTGCGCGCTCGGCGGTGGCAACCGGAGCGGAGCCGTGCTGTACATTCCAACCATTCATGAAGGGAACCTCAACTTCCTGGGCGGTGTAACCATTAGCGGCAGAGGGTGCAACCTCAACGCTCAGCACATAGCGCAGGTCTTCGTGAACAGCCTGCACTTCTTCCAACCTGGATCCGGGCACCTCAATGCCGTCCAGGAGGGTGCCGTTTACAACGTCGGCACGCGCGGGAGAGGCAGCGAGCAGGATGCGGTTACCCTGGCTATCCAGGGCGTAGGCGTAGGTCATCACTTCAAAGGCCTGCGCCTCACCCAGACCGGTGACCTTGTAGACGACAAGGTTCTTATCCTGCGGGATCTCCAGCTGCCCCGAAAGAATCTGAGCATTGAGCGGCTCATCCTGAGTATTTGCGGGCAGCAGCTCCAGCGGTGCGGAGGAGTTGTAGGAGGGATCCTCCGTCGCGTAGCCCTTGGCAGGGTCAACCACGGCAGTTGCGACAACGTACTGCTGGTTGGGGTCGAGGGTACCTGCGGGCAGGGTCAACTGGGTGCTGAAGCGGCCACCGTCCACATCGAGTTCGGGCACGAGGGTCATCGTCACTGCGGAGCCGCGACCCAGTGCGTAGAGGGGGTACTGGCGGTATTCGCTCACGTACACCGCCACACCGTAACGTTCAACGGCACCGCCGGTGAAGCCTTCACCGGTGACGGTAATGCTCTGGGAACGCGCCGGGTTAATGACAACACCCTGCTCGACGTACACCTGCGGGGAGTTCTGGGTAGCAACGTTTTCGATGGGGGTTGCATTTACAGCGGAGGGAGGATTGTCGAGTTCCACCGCAGTCGGTGAAGCCATTCCGCCGGTATTCTGCACCTGCACATCTGCGTGCGCAGCACCAACACCGGTGGCGGACAGGACGGAAGCAGCAATAGCGGCTGTTGCTCGGGTTTTTGAGTGAGCGGGTTCGGGCATGAAACACACCTTCTTCTGTGAGTGTGAACGATACCCTCCGGAGGGTGCCACGGATCGAAGCTGGACGGGTGTCTCTTCGGGATTGACCGCTATAACGTACGGACTAGTCATAACGTTCATGTAATGGTGGAAGTTACCGCGAAGGGAATCGCTCTATTTATCGGTAATTCCACACTAACAATACTTTTCTTGTTATTGCTGTAAAGACGCTTTACGTCCCAACTATTTTCCTGTGCAATAACCCACACAGCATATTTTTTACTCTCTATAACATCATCAAGAGCACTCAAATTGCATGGACTAGGCAAAATTTTTCAACTCTCCCTTGAAACTCAAGGTTTTATTGCATGCATATGCAGTTTTAATGGATTTGAGATAAAAATATTCTGCACATTCATGCATTTAATTTATTTCTTCTAAGTGAAAAAATCGCAGGTCACACCACTTTTACATGCGCATTGATTACAAGCATGCGTACCAATAATTGCGCGCCAAATAACCCAGCAAAATCATTCCGTTACACCGCCCCGCGCTTCCACCCCGCACCTCCACCACGAAAGAGAACACCCGCACCTCTCCCCCAGCTTGCCGCACACGCTTTGCCACCCCCCTCCATTTCAAAACAGCTCAACACAAAACTGCTAGCACGCAAAAGTGCCGCCAATACCCTTTTCAGAGTATTGACGGCACTTGAATCACTCACCTTACGGCGAGTATCAGATATTCAGAGCCTAGCCTATAGAGGCTGAGCTATTAGAGGCTGCGGCGGCGCAGGAGCATCAGTGCGGCACCAGCAATCAGAGCTGCGGCGCCAACGCCTGCGATACCTGCAACACCCTCAGCACCGGTGTGTGCCAGCTGCTGCTTCGAGGAGGAGGAAGCCTGAGCCGAGCCCTTGGTGCCGGAGACGCCTACAGTGTGGCCCTTGGAGCTAGAGGAGGTAGCAGCGGATGCGTTACCAACCTTAGCCTTGGGTGCCTGAGAAGAGGGCATGCGGGTCTCGGTTACGACAACCGAACCGTCTTCGCGCATTTCAGCGGTGAAGACGCTGGTGGTGCCGTCGCCGTTATCGCGAACGGTGGTGCTCTCGTCCTCGGTAGCTGCCGGCAGGGTCGGTGCGGGGTTGTTCGCATCGCTCACGGTGGCGGTGGTGACTGCAACCTGGTGTACCGGGCCGTTGGGGTCGCTGGTTGCCACCATTGCGTAGGCGTAACCGGGCTGCAGCAGTTCAGCAAGAACGCTGACCTTGACGCGGAAGGTGCCGTTCACGATTTCAGAAGCGGGTACGTCGTGGGTTGCCAGAGCGTCGCCGGTGATGTTGCCGTTTGCATCCAGGCGGAAGATAGCGATCTGCACACCGTTAGCGACGGACTCGTGGGTGAAGCCGGAGCCGTTGAAGGTCAGGACGTTGTACTGATCGTTCGGGTTCAGGGAAGCGTCCTCGGTGGTGAGGGTTGCGTTCTCGGGTGCTGCGGGAGCCTCCGGAGCGGGGGTCTCGTCAGCCTTGGGGGTCTCAGTCTTAGGTGCTTCCGGAGCAGGAGTTTCTTCCTTGGGGGCCTCGGGTGCCGGGGTCTCGTCAGCCTTCGGGGTCTCCGGTGCCGGGGTCACGGGAGCGGGAGTCTCGTCAGCCTTGGGGGTCTCCGGTGCCGGGGTCACGGGAGCGGGGGTCTCTTTGTTCTTGGGTGCCTCGGGAGAGGTGGACTCGGTGACCTTGAAGGAGGAGAGAGCCACGAGCTTCTGGTCAGCCTGAGCAGCCTGAGGGTTGCTCACAGCAACCAGAGCGTAGGAAGCGCCGGCGGGCAGCTTGCTTGCCTCGACAGTGAAGGAAGTCTTGAAGGAGCCATCCTGAATCTGGTCCGCAGACACGGACACGGTGGTAATGGCGTCACCGGTAATCTGCTGGTTCTCATCCAGCGCGTAGATGCTGACCTGGACGCCGGGGCCGACCTTCTCGCCGTAGAAGCCGGTACCAACAACGCTCACGGTGTTGAACTGCGCATCACCGGAGAAGCGTGCGTTCTCGATGGAGACGAAGGGGTTAGCCTGCTTCACCTCGGGAGCGGGGGTCTCAGCCTTGGGGGTTTCAGCCTTAGGAGTCTCAGCCTTAGGAGTCTCTGCCTTAGGAGCCTCGGTCTTCGGCGCTTCAGCCTTAGGAGACTCGGTTGCCTCAGCCTTAGGTGCTTCGGTTGCCTCAGCCTTAGGTGCTTCGGTTGCCTCAGCCTTAGGTGCTTCGGTTGCCTCAGCCTTAGGTGCTTCGGTTGCCTCAGCCTTAGGTGCTTCAGCCTTAGGTGCTTCAGCCTTAGGAGCTTCGGTTGCCTCAGCCTTGGGAGCATCAGCCTTAGGTGCTTCAGTTGCCTCAGCCTTAGGAGCTTCAGCCTTAGGAGCTTCGGTTGCCTCAGCCTTGGGAGTCTCGGTTGCGTTGCCGCCGGGCAGGGAAGAAGTCTGAGAAGATGCCTTCTGATCAACAACCTGCTGCTGCTGATCGGCGGGTGCTTCTGCCGCGAAGGTTGCCGGGATTGCTGCTACAGAACCAGCGGTAAAAGCTGCCGCAGCTGCGATCTTGTAAACGCGACGGGTAGTCTTCGACATTTTTCCTCGATCTCTGAATTATCGGTGGTGAACCTACGCGGTGTGCCTCCGTCCTTGAGGGGCGCGCAGATTCACACATGGGTGTGACTGCTAAAAGGCTAACACCCAACTCTGAGTCTTCTGCCCTCTTAATGCCCGCTTTAAGTAACTGTAATGAAATCGTTATAAAACCACCCCTCAAGTTGAGGGTTATTACAGACCAATTATGGTGTTTTGTGGTCATATACTGACATGTAAACACCGGTAACCCTACATTTTGATTGCATTTGAAGAAAATATAATACTTTCCATAGATGATTTCACCCCAACTATTTCACCCTGGTGAACCTTAAAGTCTCACGTACCACTTTATAGTTTTATCAAGCACTCCTTGATACCTCTCCCCCACCCGTTCTCGCCCCGTACGGCACCCCAACCAAAGCTCCACACAAGCCACAGGCCTCCCGTGCACACACATAAAAAGCCGGGCGCACACAAAAAGCCTCGCCCACATCCCAAGAATCTGGAATGCGGGCGAGGCACGCACAATAACCCCGCATCAGCGAGCGCAAGAGCGCAAAGCTTAGCTCTCCTTACGAATCACCTTGAACTGGCTGGGCTGAGCTACCGGGCGAATCGTAATACGGTCGAGGTTCACGTGGTGCGGAACGTTCAGAGCAAAGGTCACGGTCTGCGCCACATCCTCGGCGGTCAAAGGCTTCTCAACTCCGGCATAAACACGGTCAGCCGCCTCCTTAGAACCCAGGCGATTCAGGGAGAACTCCTCGGTATGCACCATGCCCGGGCAAATCTCAATCACGCGAATATTGTTCTCGGCCTCTTCCAGGCGGAGCGCCTCGGTCAGACCGCGAGCGCCAAACTTCGCCGCGTTGTATCCGGCGCCGCCCTCGTAGCCGTGTTCCGCTGCGGTGGAAGTCAGGTTCAGGATCGTGCCGTGCCCGTTCAGTCGCAGCGCCTCCGCGAAGGCGCGCACCATGTGCAGAATGCCGAGCACGTTCATCTGGTACATCTTCAGGTAGTCAACCGTCTTGCCGTCGGCGACCTTATCCACGCCAATAGCGCCGCCGGCAATATTGACCAGGGCGTCAATGGTGCCCTGCTCTTCCAGAATCTGCTCGGCAACGAAGCGCACGGAATGCTCGTCGGTCACGTCACAGGTCACCGGGTGAGCACCCGTCTCCGCATAGAGGGTGTAGAGTCGGTCGGTGCGACGCGCCAGAGCATAGACGGTCCAGCCGCTTGCCACGAGCTGCTGTACGGTGGCGCGGCCAATACCGCTGGAGGCGCCGGTCACCACGGCAACTTTGCCAACACCGGCGTTGGGCAGGAAAGGAGATGCAGGAATGTGGGTGTTCTCAGTCATATTTTAATCCTAGTAGAGTGATGCCCGCGGGTGCTCTGATCGAGCAGACTCGCGGGCATATATTTTGAAATTTTCGATAGTGAGATAGGTTCCGGAACCACAACCACCCGGCGCCCCGTCAGGCTCCTACTTGTGGCGGCGCGGCAGACCCCAGCGGCTCCTGCCACCGTCACGGAATCCGAGGCGGTGCTCAAAATACACGGGCGAACTACTACCGGTCTTGATGGTGTCCGGAGGAACCGTACCCTCACGCGCCGACAGCAGATAAAGAATCGCGGCACCGGGCATGAACAAAATCAGAGGTAGCACGAAACGCATGCGCGCCTCACCGTAACCACTACGCACCGTCAAATGCCAGATGCACAACGCAACCAGCACCAGGTGCAGTATCAGCAGAACAGTTTCGGACGTGCCCAAACCGAAAATACTCAGAGAACTCATGGCAACTCCTCAAAGGTCGTATGCTTTCAGTCTACGCCGCCACCGCGCCCCTGAGAAGGATTCACCGGCTGTTGATACCGTCACTATTGATACTGTCACTGTTGATACCACGGCTATTGATACCGCAGATTTTCGCGCCTACACTGCAGGTAACCGAGGGTAGCATTTTAGGGGATCCCTCCCCCACTGCCGTTTTCCACCGAGTTTGCCACTGAGTTTTCCACTGAACCGCCGATTACTCCTCCTCTAGGGACCTCCACATGACAGCAACACCACGCCAGCGCATCACCGCACTACACGAGCATCGCCAAGCACTCCAGCAGAGGGCGCGCAGCGTCCGCACCGCCACCGGAACCCCCTACAGTTCTGAGGTGCATCTGCTGCTCGGGCAGAGCTACCTCGACCCCGCCAGCTGGCAGGAAATCACCGCCTCCAAAGGGGTACGCGCCGCAGTACGCAGGGCACACTTCGCGCGCCGGTACCGGCCGCTGCTAGCACGTTTGGAAGCCGCCATCGAGCAGTACGAACAGAACAGCACAGCGCAGAATTCCCCCGGAGCTGAGAGAATGCCGTGAATATGAGAAAATAGCCGTTATGGCTGAAAACATTTTGGGCTCAGACTCGCCCGTACAGATTAACGTTCCCGACCGCCCCGCCCTCGAAGGCCTCGAAGAGAAGCTCTCGCAGCGCTGGGCCGACGAGAAGACCTACGCATTCGACGAGAACACCACTCGCGAACAGGTCTACTCCATTGACACCCCGCCGCCGACCGCATCCGGCTCCCTGCACGTGGGTCACATGTTCTCCTACACCCAGACCGACGTCATTGCACGCTACCAGCGCATGACCGGCAAGAACGTGTTCTACCCCCTCGGCTGGGATGACAACGGCCTGCCCACCGAACGCCGCGTTCAGAACTACTACGGCGTTCTCTGCGACCCCTCCGTGGCAGACAACGACTCCTTCCGTGACCTGATCACCTGGAAGGCAGACGGCACCCCCAAGCCCGACCGCAGCCAGGCAAAGTGGCCGCGTATCTCCCGCAACAACTTCATTGAACTCTGTGAAGAGCTCGCGGTTGAAGACGAGAAGGTCTTCGAAAACCTCTTCACCACCCTGGGCCTGTCCGTTGACTGGTCGCGCACCTACCGCACCATCGACGCGCACTCCCGCAAGGTCTCCCAGCTCGCCTTCCTGAAGGACCTGGAAGCAGGCAACGCCTACATGGCTGAAGCACCGACCATGTGGGACGTCACCTTCCGCACCGCAGTGGCACAGGCAGAGCTGGAAGACAAGGAACGCCCCGGCGCGTACCACCGCATCAGCTTCCACCGCCCCAACGGCGAGAAGGTCTGGATTGAGACCACCCGCCCCGAGCTGCTGCCCTCCTGTGTGGCTCTCGTGGCGCACCCGGACGACGAGCGTTACAAGCCGCTGTTCGGCACCACCGTCACCTCCCCGCTGTTCGGCGTTGAGGTCGAGATCAAGGCGCACCCGCTGGCACAGCCCGACAAGGGTGCCGGTATCGCCATGATCTGTACCTTCGGTGACACCACCGACGTCACCTGGTGGCGTGAACTGCAGCTGGACACCCGCGCCCTCATCGGTCGCGATGGCCGCTTCTCCCGCGAAATCCCCGAATGGATCACCTCCCCCGAGGGTCGCGAGCGCTACGAGCGCATGGCAGGCGCCACCGTCTTCACCGCACAGAAGACCGTCGTGGAGATGCTGGTTGAGGCTGGCGAAATGGACGGCGACCCCAAGCCGATTACTCACCCCGTGAAGTTCTACGAGAAGGGCGACAAGCCCCTCGAAATCGTTGCTTCCCGTCAGTGGTACATCCGCAACGGTGGCCGTGACGCTGCACGCCGCGAGAAGCTCATCGAGCGCGGCCGCGAGATCAACTGGCACCCCTCCTTCATGCGTAGCCGCTACGAGAACTGGGTTGAGGGTCTGAACGGCGACTGGCTGATTTCTCGCCAGCGCTTCTTCGGTGTTCCCTTCCCCGTCTGGTACCCGCTGGACGCCGAGGGCGAGCCCGACTACGAGAACCCGATTCTGCCCACCGAGGATATGCTCCCGGTAGACCCCGCCTCGCAGACCGCTCCCGGTTACACCGAGGATCAGCGCGGCGTGGCCGGCGGCTTCATCGCTGACCCGGACGTTCTGGACACCTGGGCTACCTCCTCCCTGACCCCGCAGATTGCGACCGGCTGGGGTGTGAACCCGGACCTGCACGCAAAGACCTTCCCCATGGATCTGCGCCCGCAGGGTCACGACATTATCCGTACCTGGCTGTTCTCCACCGCTGTTCGCGCGGAGACCCTGGCTTCCTCCGTGCCGTGGTACAACACCGCGCTCTCCGGCTGGATTCTGGACCCGGACCGCAAGAAGATGTCCAAGTCTAAGGGCAACGTTGTGGTCCCCAACGAGGTTCTGGAGAAGTACGGTTCGGACGCTGTTCGCTACTGGGCTGCTTCGGCTCGCCTGGGTGCTGACACCGCCTACGACGAAGGCCAGATGAAGATTGGCCGCCGCCTTGCGATCAAGCTGCTGAACGCATCCAAGTTCGTGCTGAACCTGGGCGCTACCGAGAAGTCCGTGATCACTTCTCAGGCTCAGGGCCGCGTGCTCATCAACGCTCTGGACCGCTCCCTGCTGGCTCGCCTGGCGTACCTGATTGAGGAAGCAACCGCAGCGTTCGAGAAGTACGAGTACGCTCGTGCCCTGCAGATTTGTGAGAGCTTCTTCTGGTCCTTCACCGACGACTTCGTTGAGCTGATCAAGGACCGTGCGTACGGTGCTCGCGGCGAGCAGGAGCAGGCTTCTGTTCTTGCCGCGCTGGCAACCACCCTGGATGCTCTGCTGCGCCTGTTCGCACCCTTCCTGCCGTTCGTGACCGAAGAGATTTGGTCCTGGTGGCGCGCAGGTAGCGTGCACCGCGCCGAGTGGCCGCAGGCACTGCCCATTCTGGAGGGTACCCTGCTGGCTGAGTACTCTGCACAGAACCCGACTGCTGGCATTTCTGCTCAGTGGGTCCTGGCGGACGCTGACCCGGCTCAGATTGAGTCGCTCAAGCAGATCCTGCCGGATGTTGCTGAGGCTCTGGGTGGTCTGCGTAAGGCTAAGAGCGACGCGAAGGTCAAGCAGCGCACCGAGGTTGAGTCCGCTACTATTGCGGCTCCTCAGGCTCAGCTGGATCGCATTGCCGCTGGCTTGGCTGACCTGAAGGCTGCCGGTAACGCTCGTGAGCTGTCCCTGGTGGCAGCTGAGGGCGAGCTGGAGGTTCGCGACGTTGTACTCGTTGTGGAAGAAGCAGCTGAGTAATCGAATCTAACGTTCATTGCTTAGTGACATAACACCGAGTTGGTGTTGAGGACGGGGCGGTACCGATTGACGGTACCGCCCCGTTTTCTGTGTCTGCGGTTCGTTGGTTTCTGCCGGCAAGATATTCGGAAAGCATGATGCTCGGCTGCGGGCGGTGCTTTGCAGGGTGCCTTTACGACTCTGACTAGAGGCTTTACACATTCGGTACCCGCGGGTGCCCGTACCCATCCCTAGCACCTTCACAACCTCCTCCCCCAATAATGTGGGTTTTAGTCTGCTGTTCTGTAGGGATTATGTGGGATTTTCAATCCCTTTTTCTGTTCATCAATGTGCAAAGAGCATAATCAACCTTATGAGATTGACTGTCACTTATGTATGATTGTTGATGCGAGGGTTTTACCATTAGGAACAACCCTCTATTCAACTTCAGCAACAGACAAATCACCGGTACGAGCAAGACATACCCCGACCAACCGCACGACAATAAACCACCCGTCAGGCGCAGCGATGCGTCCTGACTCTGACCCGCGCCAAAGTAGGCGCACCCCATATCCTCATGAATTCATACTCATCCTCTTCCGGATTACCGAACAAACCCCAGGCGAGGCAGAGCTCAACCCCGAGCTCACCGCCAGGAGCGCAAGCAAACATTTCCCCCGATCAACTTCAGCACTACCACGCAAGCCTGAACGAATACATCAGCCAGGCACGCGAACACGCCCGGGCACTACGTGACAGCTACACCAACGAAGTGTACGACCTGTGGCATCAGCACATTTCCACCAGCGCCGCCGCCGATGAGGCGAGCATCGCCTCCGGTTCGTTGACCGCTCAGCAGCTTGAGGAGCTGACCCGCAAGTGGGTGCGCCTCATGCGTGAAAGCCGCGATATGCTGCACCACGAAAGCTCCATTGCCGCCGCACGTGCTGCGGTTGAGGCTAAGCCCCTCCCCGAGTAGAGTCACCCTTTATTTCTTTCGCGCGGCAACGCCAGCACTCCGCGTTGTACCGCGTTTTTCTGCGGCGGGGCTATCGAGCCAAGCGATTAAGCCCTGCCCGGAACGGACGCATCTGGCAACCCACCCCTTGCTATAGTTATGTGATATTCAAAGAGCCTAACTATGTTTGCAGAAAGGGCGGGAATGTCCCACCAAAAACGCGTCCTACGGCCTATACGTAGCGATGTTGCTCCCCCAGTCACCTCGCCACCGGTCTACCGTGGTGATATTGACACGCGCGGCGCGGCGCAAGACCTCGTCCCGCGTAGCTTCTGGGTTGATTTCTGGGACACTCTCTTCTTTATCTTCGCCGGCGTCGCGGCACTCGTACTGACCTTCATGATTCTGGCGAATACGGTCGGCCACTCATGGTGGGGTTTTCCCATTGCGATTATCTTCTGGGCGGTCACCGCGTACCTGACGCTACCGCGTTTTCATGCCATCATGACCCGCATCTACGTGCCCGACTACTTTATTGGGCGCACCCGCACCCCGGACGGTCTGCTCGGCGACCCGGTCAATATCGGTCTGATTGGTACCGAGGAGCAGATTCACCAGGTCATGCAGGACGCTGGCTGGACCCGTGCTGACGACGTCACCCTCGTCTCCTCCTGGAAGATTATTCTTTCCACCATCACCCGCCGTTCCTACGCGGAGGCACCCGTCTCCCCGCTGAAAATTTTTGGTAAGACGCAGGCTTTCGCCTACCAGAAGGAAGTGGATGGCAACCCCGAGAAACGCCACCACGTGCGCTTCTGGAAAACCCCGGACGGCTGGCTTCTGCCTGGCGGTCACCAGGTGGATTGGTTGGCGGCGGGCACGTACGACTCCGGTGTGGGTTTCAGCTTCTTCACCCTGCAGGTCACGCACCGCATTGACTCTGAAACCGACTTTGAACGCGACTACATTGTGGAGTCCATTCAGTACGCCCACCCGGAAACTCACGTTGAGATTCTGCACGATTTTTCCTCCGGTTACCACGCCCGTAACGGCGGCGGTGACGCGATCCGCACGGACGGCGCGCTCCCGGTCATCGTGCTGAACAATGAGGGCCTGGAGCCGCAGGAACAGGAAGAAATTCACCTCTCCAGCGCGCACGACCTGGCGTACCGCATGCCGCTGAGCCTGCTGATCGGTTCGGGTATGCTCATCGTCGTGACCCTCGCCGACATTGTCAACAGCGTCATTTTGGCGCTCAGCCGCCCGGCTCTGCGTGCCAAGCTACTGGAGGAAGGCTCCGGCAACGATCTTGAGTTGCTGAACCTCTTCGACCAGGTGGATAGCGACGTACTGCTGACCATTACCGGTACGGTGCTGGTTGGTTTCGTGGCGATTTATTCGGCGGTGCACCTGTTCCTGCTGTGGAGCACGCTACGCGGCTCCTCGAAGGCCCGCCGTCTGGCTCTGCTGTTGACTGCGTTGAACTTCGCAGCGATTACCGGCGGTGTGCTGTGGGGCCACCAGTCCCTGCCGCTGTCCACGATTTTCTTCCAGCTGGGTGTTGCGGTGTTTGCGATGCTGGCGTTCACCTCGGATGCGGCGGTCCAGTACACGGCAACCCGCACCTTCCACATGCGCGATACGAAGATCGTGCAGCGCGCAACGCACCCGAAGGTTCTCGAGCACAGGGCACAGCGCAAGGCTCAGAAAGCCCAGAAAGCGCAGAAGACGCACAATGCGCAGAAGGCACGCAAAGCTACCTCTGCAAGCAACGCTCACCGCGCGTAGATTGCACGTTTCAGCGCAACATAGTGAATAGAAAAGTACCGCCCGGTCAGTACATGATCGGGCGGTACTTTTTTGCTCTGCAGCCGCAGACTCTACCGGGCCTGCGCGCATTGCAGGAATCTCAGCACATTGCAGGCTTCTTAGGCTTCACCCTTTTCGCCGTGGAAAATCGGGCCCACGTTACGGGGGCGCTTGAGCTCAAAGAAGCCGGGGTAGGAAGCCAGCGCCAGGGCGCCGTCGAAGAGCTTACCTGCCTCTTCACCGGCGGGGCTCGGGGAGATGACCGGGCCGAAGAAAGCGGTGCCGTTAATGGAAATCAGCGGAACACCCACATCGGTGCCGCCCACGGTCTCCAACGCCAGGTCCAGGGAGGCGCGCATCTGCTCATCGTACTGGTCGGTGAAGGCGACATCCACCAGCTCTGCGGGCAGGTTGACCTCCTCCAGCGCCTTGACGATTGCGTCGCGGTAGGAATCAGCCTTGTTGTCGTTGTGGTGAATCTGCTCGCCCAGAGCGTCGTAGAGGGGCTTGATGACCTCGTTGCCGTGCAGCTCGCGCACAGCGGTAATGAGGCGGGCCGGCGCCCAGGACTTGTTCATCGCTGCCTGGTAGCTGGCGGGCAGGTCGCGGCCCTGGTTGTGCATGGACAGGGAGAAGGGACGCCAGGTCACCTCAACATTACGGACCTTCTGCACCTCGCCAATCCAGCGGGAGGTAATCCAGCACCAGGGGCAGATCGGGTCGAACCAGAAATCAATCTGTGCGGGTGCGTTCTCAGTCATGAGTGTTCCTCTCTCATACGGTTGCGCCAGCCGCTTCTATGAGCCGGCGCTTATTCTTCGGTACACGCTCATCAGGACATGCCAGCGAGAGCAGTACCTGCTAGTGAGCCGTCACCCCGTATAACCGGGGCGACGGCTTCTTTATTCCCTAGCCTGTTCGGCTGGAAGTATTCGGTTATGCCGCCTGACGGTCCGCGGCCTTCAGGGAGGCGGTCTTCGCCTCCCCCTTCACGGTGCGGGTGGTCTCGGTTTCGGGGTCGGGCGCCTGCAGCACGTAGCGGGGTTCCGTGCCGTTGAGCACGGTGTCCTCACCGATGACGATGGACACCACATCGGTGCGGTCCGGGATGTCGAACATAATCGGCTGCAGAATCTGCTCCATCATGGCGCGCAGGCCGCGGGCACCGGTGCCGCGTTCGGCGGCGAGGCGGGCAATAGCCGCGATCGCAGCGTCATCGATGACCAGGTCCACGCCGTCCAGGGCGAAGAGGTGACGGTACTGCTTGAGCAGCGCGTTCTTCGGCTCGGTCAGCACGCGAGCCAGCTCTTCTTCGTTGAGCTCGTTCAGGGTCGAGATGACCGGCAGGCGACCAATCAGTTCGGGGATAATGCCGTAGTGCGCCAAGTCCTCGGGCATGATCTGGTCCAGCGGGTTCTTTACGGAACCGCCCAGCTCGGCACCGAAACCGATGCCACCGGCACCCACGCGGGCTGCAATGCGGTCGTCAATATTGTCGAAGGCACCAGCCACGATGAAGAGAATGTTCGAGGTATCAATCTCAATGTTCGCGTGCGCCGGGTGCTTGCGGCCGCCCTCCGGGGGTACGGTCGCCACGGTGCCCTCGATAATCTTCAGCAGCGCCTGCTGCACGCCCTCACCGGACACGTCACGGGTGATGGAGAGGTTCTCGCCACCCTTGCGGGCAATCTTGTCGATTTCGTCAATGTAGATGATGCCGCGCTGAGCCTTGGCAATATCGCCGTCAGCGGCGTTAATGAGGCGCAACAGAATGTTCTCCACGTCGTCACCCACGTAACCCGCCTCGGTGAGGGTGGTTGCGTCAACCAGGGCGAAAGGCACATCCAGCTTCTTCGCCAGGGTTGCCGCCAGGTAGGTTTTACCGCAGCCGGTCGGGCCGAGCATCAGAATATTCGACTTGCCCAGCTCCACCTGCTCCCCCGCGGTCGCCGAAAGAATGCGGGAGGTCAACACCGGGTTATCAATATCGTGGATGCGCTTGTAGTGGTTGTACACCGCCACCGCCAGGGTGCGCTTCGCCGCGTCCTGACCGATGACGTAGTCGTTGAGGTAGCTGTAAATTTCGCGCGGAGTAGCCAGCTGAGGCGCGGGCGCAGCGGCGGGGGCCTTCACCTTCAGACGCTCTTCAGCGAGGATCTCTTCGCACAGCTCCACGCATTCGTCGCAGATAGAAACATTCGGGCCGAGCACAATCTTAAAAACCTGCGCGCGAGTCTTCTTGCAGAAGGAGCATCGCATGCTGGCGTTGGGCTGTTCGGGAGGCACAATGACGTCTGTGGCCACGAAAATTCCCTTTCGATCGGCGTGGTGAAATCGGCGCAGAAGGGTCAGTGACCTGATGTCTGCGGTGATTTCTCAGGAGGAGCACCGGCGGGTGGTGGGCGCCCTAGTTTGAGTGAGAAAACGGTATGAAATACTCGAATTTTCTCCTTTTCTAAGGCTACCGGAGTTCACCCCGGAACCAAGAATTACGCACCGCAAATGAACGGACTTACCGGGCATATGACAAAGCGCGTCTTTTATGACGGCGGCGGGGCTGATACTCCGGCATATGACGGTAGGCATGTGACGCTAAAGCCCGGCAAGAAAGCGCAGGTCATCACCACATATCAGCCTGCCTTGCCGTACCCCTGGCGGGCACAAAAAGGGCGGCACCGCACCGCGCACCAGCCCGAAGGCTCGCACACGGGGCAATGCCGCCCCTCCCCCGAAAAGTACTCGGGGATATTCCTCAAAACTAAAGTTTAGGTGTGGGAAATAGCGGTGTTGGTCGCAGGCTTACGCAGCTTACGCGACTCCAGCACCTTATCGACCAGGCCGTACTCCAGGGCAGCAGCCGCAGTCAGAATGTTGTCACGCTCAATGGAGCGGTCAACTTCCTCGTAGGTCTTGCCCGAGTGCAGTGCCAGGGTCTGTGCAGTCCACTCACGCATACGCATAACCTCGTTCGCGTGAATCTCAATGTCAGATGCCTGACCGCCCTGCTGGCCGCTCAGCGCGGGCTGGTGAATCAACACGCGAGCGTTCGGCAGTGCCAGACGCTTGCCGGGGGTACCGGCAGCCAGCAGAACCGCCGCAGCGGATGCCGCCTGGCCCAGGCACACGGTCTGGATCTCGGGGCGGATGAACTGCATGGTGTCGTAGATGGCGGTCATTGCGGTGAAGGAGCCGCCGGGCGAGTTGATGTACAGGGTGATGTCACGCTCGGGATCCTGCGCCTCCAGCACCAGCAGCTGAGCCATGATGTCGTCAGCGGATGCGTCGTCCACCTGGGTGCCCAGGAAGATGATGCGGTCCTCGAACAGCTTTGCGTACGGGTCCTGACGCTTGTAACCGTAGGGGGTGCGCTCCTCGAAGCTGGGGAGCACGTAGCGGTTGCTCGGCATAGCCGGCGCCGAGGTGGTGATATCGTTCGGCAGGTAGTTCATGTGCATCTCCCTTATGCGTTCTTCGACTCGGGCAGCTTACCGGCGGTGGTGGCAATGTGGTCGAAGAAGCCGTATTCCAGGCCTTCTTCCGCGTTGAACCAGTTGTCGCGGTCGTTATCCTTCAGGATGGTTTCCAGGCTCTTGCCGGTGCGCTCAGCGGTGATCTCTGCCAGGCGCTTCTTCATGTCCAGAATCAGCTCAGCCTGGGTGCGGATATCCGATGCGGTACCGCCAATACCGCCGAGGGGCTGGTGCATGAGGATGCGGGCGTTCGGGGTTGCGTAGCGCTTGCCGATGGTGCCTGCGGTGAGCAGGAACTGACCCATGGATGCTGCCATGCCGGTCACCACGGTCACCACGTCGTTCGGGATGAGCTGCATGGTGTCGTAGATAGCCATGCCAGCGGTGACGGAGCCGCCGGGAGAGTTGATGTACAGGTAGATGTCTGCCTCGGGGTCTTCAGCCGAGAGCAGCAGCATCTGGGAGCAGATGAGGTTAGCGTTGGAGTCGCGCACCTCGGAGCCGAGCCAGATAATGCGCTCCTTCAGGAGGCTGTTGTAGACGTAATCTTCCTGGGCACCAACGATGGGGGTTGCCATAGACGGCGCGGGCGCCACGCCGGCTGCCTGGGAGGCGCCGATGGGCAGAGGCATGTAGCTGGACATTCTTCCTCTTCTTCTCTAATGGGTCTTCGCTGCATCTTTGCGCGATTTACGCGCCGGAGCGCACGCGAAAAGTTTCGTTGCTACTACCTTACCGATAGTTGCTCTCCCCCGCTTCCCTTCGGGTTGTTCGTTCGCCAGGGGGTGAAGTAGAGGCGAAAACCTCGGTACGGAATAACTTGAGGGCGGAATAGTTTGGGGTGAAAAGAGCCTCAGCGGGCACCCAACCGGTAATTCGGTGGATGCCCGCTGAGGCTACACGTTTCAAGCAATCAGCTCACGCCCTCTAGAGGGGTGGCTTCTTGCAGACCGTGGCGGGGATTTAGGCAGCTGCCTCTTCACCCTCGCCCAGGTACTTGGACAGGTCAACAACGTTGCCCTTGGTGTCCTTGACCACTGCGGTCTTCAGCACTGCTGCCAGAGCCTTGGAGCGGCGAACCTCGCCGACCAGTGCGCCTGCCTGGCCGGAGCCGTCCAGCATCTGTGCGAACTGGTTGGGGTCCATGCCGTACTGAGAGCTCATGGTGATGATGTAGTTAATCATCTCAGCCTGGTCAACGGTCACTTCTTCCTTGTCCGCAACAGCGTCGAGAACCATCTCGTTCTTGAATGCGGTCTCGGTGTTCTCGCGAACCTCGGCGCGGTGCTCCTCGGTGTCGTGGCCTGCTTCAGCGTTGGGGTTGTTGAAGTGCTGCTCGAGCTGGTCCTCAATAACCTTCTCGGGGACGGGGATCTCAACGAGCTCAACGAGCTTTGCGAGGACCTTGTCGCGTGCCTGGGTGCCCTGCTCGGCAACCTTAGCTTCTGCAACCTGCTTCTTGATGTCTTCCTTCAGCTCTTCGATGGTGTCGAACTCGGAAGCCAGCTGTGCGAACTCGTCGTCAGCTGCGGGCAGCTCGCGCTCCTTGACTGCGGAGAGCTTGACCTTGATGGTTGCCTGCTCGCCTGCGTGCTCGCCACCGGAGAGCTTGGTCTCGAAGGTTGCATCCTCGCCAGCGGACAGACCGGTCAGAGCCTCGTCGATGCCGTCGAGCATGGTGCCGGAACCAATCTGGTAGGACAGGTCGTTAGCTGCGTCCACCTGCTCACCGTCAATCTCTGCGGCGATGTCGATGGTCACGAAGTCCTTGTCAGCTGCGGGGCGCTCAACGGTCTTCAGGGTGCCGAAGCGCTCACGCAGAGCGTCCAGTGCCTGAACCTCGTCCTCGGGGGTCACCTCGACCTCGTCAACCTCAACCTCGAGGCCCTCGTAGTTGGGCAGCTCGATTTCGGGGCGGACGGTGACGGTGATGGTCAGCTTGACGTCTGCCTCACGGTTCTCGGTGGAGGGCTGGGACTGAACGTCCAGCTCGGGCTGTGCCAGGGGGGAGAGCTCGTTCTCGCCCAGCGCCTGTGCGTAGTAGTCGTTCAGAGCGTCGTTCAGGGATGCCTCGACGATGTAGTCGAAGCCCGCACGCTGCTCGATGAGCTGCTTGGGCAGCTTACCCTTGCGGAAGCCGGGAACGCTGATCTGACCCGAGAGGTTCTTGTAGGTGCGGTCCAGGTAGGGCTTGAATTCTGCGAAGGGAACCTCGACCTCAATTTTTGCGAGGGTCGGGTTGAGCTTCTCGACGGCGGTCTTCACGTCCGTGATCTCCTCATATAGTTTCGGTGCGGCACGAATCGTGTGTGCCGCGGTTGCTTAGTGGAAAGAGCGCCACGACCCTGTAGCGTCGCGGCAACCGTTTCACGTCGGGGCGACAGGATTCGAACCTGCGATCTCCTGCTCCCAAAGCAGGCGCGTTAGCCAAGCTACGCCACGCCCCGTGAAACCGACCGTGTTGCGCACTTGCGTGTTTAACACAGTCAGTGCCCTAGTTTACCTGTTTTCCCGCTAAATGCCCAACACAGCGGCTCGTGCACGGTTTATTTCCACTGAGCGCGTACTCCCCTGTCTCCCGTGGTTTTGTGGGGCGTTTTGTGTGGATGCGCGGTGATGGGATGACGAGCTGGAGCGTGCGGATTCTGAGCGCGCGAGGAAATAAATCCGCATGCGGAAGGGATTCCCGTCATCCCCTCGAGGGAAAAAGAAAGGGCCTCAACGCGAAAGCGTCGAGACCCTAAATCTCGAGGGGATGACGGGAATCGAACCCGCGTAATCAGTTTGGAAGACTGAGGCTTTACCATTAAGCTACATCCCCGGAATGGAACTTGACTATAGTAGCGAGGTTCCATCTGGGCTGTCAAATATTTGAGTAGTTTTTAGACCTGTTTTCAGACCTGGCAGCCGGGGCACCAGTAGAGTTTACGGCCGGCAATTTCTTCCATGCGGATGGTGGTTCCGCAGCGGCGGCAGGGCTCGCCGTGGTGCATGTACACGTAGTTGGCGTGGTCGGGCCACGCTTCGGTTTCGGGTATGCCGGGGCGGTCTTCGGGTTCGGTGGTGATGATGCGCCCCACGCGCACGCCGATGACCAGCAGGTGCTTATTGTCTTCCCAGAGTCGCTCCAGTTCCTCGTCACTGAGGCTCTTGCCGGGGCGTAGCGGATCAATTTCCTGGCGGTACAGCGACTCGGCGCGGAAGATATTGCCCACGCCGGAGATTGCCGCCTGGTCCATCAAAATCACACCAATCGGGCGGGAGCTCTTGCGTGCCGCGCGGTAGAACTGTTCGGGGTCGGCGTCCGGGTTGAGCGGGTCGGGGCCGAGCTTGGAGCGGACGGTGCGCACCTCCTCCGGGGTGAGGGTGCGGCAGATAGTCGGGTCCACCAGATCCGCCCAGCCGTGCTCCGAAACAATACGGCAACGCACCGTACTCTTCGGTTCGGGAGGACCGGCGTAGGGCTGCTCCTCCCCCGCCGCATATTCCTTCTCACCAATCTTGCGGGGCGCGCCAATGCTCGAAGCACCCGTGAACGTCTCGTCCCCGCCGAAGCTCCAGTTACCGTAAATACCCAGGTGCACGTTCAGGGTCAGGTCGTTTTCGAAGGTCACGAACAGGTGCTTACCGTGCGCGTATGCCCCGGTGATGGTGTGACCGTCCAGCAGGGCGGCACCCTCAGTGTAGCGGCCCTGCGGGGAGGAAACCTGCACGCGCTCGCCGGTGAAGACGTCGCTGATTTGGCGGGCGATACGGTGGATGGAGTGGCCTTCGGGCACGGGTTCTCCTCGAAAACTTGTGGGCTGGAAATAGCGCGGCTAGAAATAGTGCGGATTATATGGGGCGCAGAGACGACTGAGGCGCATAGCCTGCACTATGCGCCTCAGATTTTAGAGCTTAGGCAGCGTCAATCTGCTTGCCGGCAATGTCGCCGGTCTGCTCGTACTCAGCCAGCTGGCCGATACGGCGTGCGTGACGCTCCTCGTTGGTCCAGGGGGTAGCCAGGAAGACCTTGATGATTTCCAGTGCTTCTTCCTTGCTGTGCTGGCGGCCGCCCACAGCTACAACCTGTGCGTTGTTGTGCTCGCGAGCCAGTGCCGCGGTGTCGTGGTTCCATGCCAGAGCTGCGCGGATACCATCAACCTTGTTCGCCGCCATCTGCTCGCCGTTGCCGCTACCGCCCAGCACGATACCCAGGGAGTCCAGGCCAGCCTCGCGGTCACGCTTCACGCCAAGGGCTGCGTTAATGCAGAACGAGGGGTAGTCGTCCAGCGGGTCGTAGTCGGCGGGGCCGTGGTCAATCATTTCGTAGCCCGCAGCGGTGAGGGACTCGATCAGGTAGTGGCTCAGTTCGAGGCCAGCGTGGTCGGTTGCGATGTGTACGCGCATGGTACTCTCCTGGTGATTTTGTCTTGGTGTGACGTGCGTTTGTGCGTTCGTGGGAGGCGCCGGTTCTCAGTTCTGAGCGCCGTTGCTAGAGTGCGCCGCGCATCCATCAGGTGGGATACGCTTCCCCGTTTGGGTTTTTTCTGTCTTAACTGTATCGAATTCGCGCGGGTTCGGGTAATGCGAAGCCTTCTAGATTCCCAGCTATACGGTAGACTGTGGGATATGGCACTTTTTGGTGTCCCGATTCGCCGCGCCCAAGCTTGAACGCCTCCAGCGCTACGTATGCAGCGTCGCAGGAGCCGCGCACCTCGGGAACCAGCGCACCATGACAGGGCGTGTCAACACGGCACGCTATTCACATCTAAGGAGAGGGAGCTGTATGCCCGGCCTGAACCTAACCCGCAATGAGGCAACCGAACGCGCATCCATTATTAAGCGCGTGCACTCGTACCGTATTGAACTCGACCTGCCGAAGGACAAGGACGTCTTCTCCTCGAAGGTTGAAATCCGTTTCGACGCTCAGGAAGGTGCCTCCACCTTCATTGACGCCATCACCTCCTCGGTCAAGTCCATTAACCTCAACGGTGAAGAGCTGAGCACCGACCTGGCGGACGGCGAGCGCATCCAGCTGCCCAAGTTGGCGGCTGAGAACACCCTGGTCATTGACGCAGAGATGTTCTACACCAACACCGGTGAGGGTCTGCACCGTTTCGTGGACCCCGCCGACGGCGAAGTGTACCTGTACTCCCAGTTCGAGGTGCCGGACTCCCGCCGTGTGTTCCCCGTCTTTGAGCAGCCCGACCTGAAGGCTGAATTCGAGTTTATTGTGCGCGTTCCCTCGCACTGGGTGGTTGTGTCTAACCAGCCCGAGGTGAAGGTTGAGGAGAAGGAGTGCGGTTGCGGCCGTGCGAAGACCTGGTTCTTCAAGCCGACCCCGCGCATGTCTTCGTACATTACCGCGATTGTGGCTGGCCCCTACGAGAAGGTCACCAGCGAGCTGACCAACTCTGAGGGTCGCGTGATTCCGCTGGGCGTGTACGCTCGTAAGTCCCTCATGCCGTTCGTGGATGCTGAGGACATGTTTGAGCTGACCCGTCAGGGCTTCGAGTTCTACGAGGAGCAGTTCAAGACCCCGTACCCGTTCGAAAAGTACGATCAGCTGTTCGTGCCCGAATTCAACGCCGGCGCGATGGAGAACGCTGGCTGCGTGACCTACCTGGAGACCTACGTCTTCCGTTCCAAGGTTGCGGAGGCTCTGCGTGAGCGCCGCGCCATCACCGTTCTGCACGAGCTAGCCCACATGTGGTTCGGCGACCTGGTTACCATGAAGTGGTGGAACGACCTGTGGCTGAACGAGTCCTTCGCGGAGTTCATGTCTACCCTGGCCGCCGCGGAGAACACCCGCTACGCCAAGGAGGCGTGGGCTACCTTCTCCGCTTCGGAGAAGACCTGGGCCTACCGCCAGGACCAGCTGTCCTCGACCCACCCGATTGTGGCTGAGATTCGTGACCTTGCCGATGTTCAGGTGAACTTCGACGGCATTACGTACGCGAAGGGCGCTTCGGTGCTGCGTCAGATGGTGGCGTGGGTTGGCCAGGAGAACTTCATGGCTGCCCTGAAGGTGTACTTCGATAAGCACAGCTGGGGCAACACCGTTCTTGACGACCTGCTGGTTGAGCTGGAGCGCACCTCCGGCCGTGACGTGCGTGCGTGGAGCGCTAAGTGGCTTGAGACCGCTGGTGTGAACACTCTCGCCGTTGAGGTTGAGAATGATGAGGCGGGCAACATTTCTTCGCTGGGTATTCGTCAGTCCTACGCTGAGGGCTTCGAGACTCTGCGCCCGCACCGTGCGGTGATTGGTTTCTACAACCTGGTGGACGGCAAGCTGACCCGCACCGACCGCATCGAGCTGGACATTGACGGCGAGCTGACCGTGGTCGAGGAGGCTCTCGGTAAGAAGCGCCCCGACCTGCTGCTGCTGAACGATGAGGACCTGGCGTACGCAAAGATTCGCCTGGATGAGCGTTCCATTGAGACCGCTATCAAGCACCTGGGCGATATTGATTCGTCCGTGGCTCGCGGCGTGGTTTGGGGTTCGCTCTGGGATACCGTGCGTGACGCTCAGATGCCGGCGCGTAAGTACGTTGACCTGGTGCTGAACAACATCGGCAAGGAGACTAACTCTACCGCTCTGCGCACCCAGATTAACAACCTGTCCGCTACCCTGCACTCCTTCGTGGCTCCCGAGGCTCGCGAGGAGACTCGCCACCGTGCCGCTGACCGTCTCTGGGAGCTGGCATGCGTTGCAGAGCCCGATTCGGATGCTCAGCTGCAGCTGCTGCAGGCGTTCATCAACCAGACCCGCACCGAGGATCAGTACGACAACGTGCAGCGTCTCTTCGAGGGTGACCTGACCCTTGAAGGCTTGGACATTGACGCTGACCTGCGTTGGAACCTGGTGTGCCGCTTGGCTACCGGTGGCCGCTTCTCCGCCGAGCAGATCGCTGCGGAGCTGGAGAACGACAACACCGCAAACGGTCAGCAGTACGCTGCTCAGGCGTACGCGTCGATTCCGACTGCGGAGGCTAAGGCTGAGTACTGGAACAAGATCATGGTGACCGGCGAGCTGTCGAACATGATTCAGCGTTACGCTATTTCCGGTTTCAAGTCCGGCGAGCCCGAACTGATTGCCCAGTACGATGAGCCGTACTTCGAGCAGATTGAGGGCATTTGGCGTTCGCGTTCGCACGAGATTTCCATGCAGATTATCGGTGGCATGTACCCGAGCGAGCCGACCGCTGAGCTGCTGGAGCGTACCGAGGCGTACCTGGCGTCTCTGCCTGAGGATGCTGCGGCCCTGTACCGTCAGATTGCGGAGGCACGCGACGGTGTGGCTCGTGCGCTGAAGGTTCAGGCTGCTGACATCTAACAATGCTTATGAGCTGAGGCGGGTTCGCCGCCTGCTCTCCTAGGTTTTGCTCATAGGTTCTTGATCGTCCCCTTCTGCCCCGTTCTGGGGTGGGAGGGGACGTTTTGCATCAAGGGCCCAAAATCTTGTCACTGCGGTGCATATTTTTTGTTATTTTCATTTGAATATCCATCAAAAGCTCTCTACTTGGGGTTGCGCCTATCGTATACTGTTGTGCATGCCTTCTATCAAGTCTCCTATCGCGAAAGTTTCTCTGACCGGCGCAGTCCTTGCTGTGGTTGCCGCCGGTTCCTTTGGCGTGTACTCCGCAGGAGGCTCCAACGCGCCCGGTAGCACCGCCGCTACTGCCGCTGAGAGCGCCGAGCCTACCCAGTCGGCACAGGAAAGCCCCAGCGAGTCCCCCTCCTCCGAGCCGACTCCGGAACCGACCACCCCGGCGCAGAAGATTGAACGCACCGCGCAGAACGCCTTCGGTAAGGAGGGCGCGCAGGCAACCGGTGAGATTCAGGCACCGTTCTCTACCACCGCTGATGCCGCCGACATGCTGGTTCAGCAGTTCAAGGGTGGCGTGGTCATGTACACCCCCAAGTACGGCCCGGTCGCGGTGGAATCCGGCGTCTACGAGCACTGGTGGAAGCAGCGCCAGTACAGCGACTTTGCCGGCTGGGAGGGCCTGCCGGTGAGCTGGCATTCCGAGAACGGCGTTCTGCACACCAAGTTTGAGAAGGCTGAACTCTACTGGGATAAGGCGAACGGTCTGCCGCGTAACGCGAACGTCCTGGGCGCTAAGGACGCCCTGGTGATTGGCGACTCGCAGGTGACCGCAACCTCCTGGGTTGGTTTGGGCCTGAAGCAGGCAGGCTTCGTTCCGTACCTGTTCCGTTGCGGCGGCGTGGGTTTTGTGACCGCCCGCGAGGGTGTGTGCCCTTCCTACTATCAGGGTGTGATGGGTGGCCGTTGGGCTCTGCCGAACGGTAACCCCGGCGTGATTTACCTGGACGCCTCCGGCAATGACATTTACATTCACGAGGATGAGACGAAGGCTCGCGAACACGTGAACGCGCACCAGACTCAGGTCATTGAGCAGCTGCGACGCATGTACCCTTCTTCGAAGATTGTGTTCGGCGGCGTGGTGTCGATGAGCGAGGACGCTGCGACGGATAAGCAGCTGGCCCATAAGCGTCACGTGGCGAACGAAGTCGCGCGGCAGGGTGCCCGCGAGACCGGCGTGTTGTTCATGGACACCGCGGATTGGCAGACCATTTACCTGACTGAGGGTGACATGGCTGATGGCGTGCACCTGAAGAAGGAGGCGCACCACAAGCTGGCGGCACCGTTTGCGGCTCGCCTGCGCGAACTGCTCGGCACCGCGTAAACTAACTGTGTAATCAGCCGAGTACATCAGCTTCGATCAACGCATATAGCATTAGAATGAGGCGCCGGGAGGATTGAATCCTTCCGGCGCCTCATTCGTTTGAGTGGGTTACCCACCGCAGCTCTCAAGTTGGTGTGCGGGTTTTATGCCGCGACGTTTGCCTGGCGTTCCTTCGCCTCGGCCTTCTGGTGTGCGAGCACGCCCTCCGCAAGGCGACGCTTCTGACGCTCACGAGCGGCTTCCTTCTCACGCTGCTCGGCAGCCCAGGCGACCGGGTCAATGTCGATCGACTCGTAGTGCCATTCGCCAATGTAGTCGCGAATCGGGGCGACCCAGGTGACGGGAATGCCGCGGCGCAGGTACACCTCGTGGTCGGTGTCTTCAAAAGCGTGGATAATGCGGTTGCCGTCAGCAATCAGGGACTCAATGACGGAGTCCTTCCATGCGGGGCTGTTGGAGCCGTCGTTGCCGGGCTTAGCGAACACGTGCTTGGGTTCCAGACCTGCGCGGGCGATGAACTGGTTCAATTCCTTCATGTAGGTGCCATCGCGGCCGGTAATTACTACGACCTCTGCGCCGGTGTCTGCTGTGATTTCGCGAACACGGTCGGCAACTTCAACATTGACCGTGGCGTTGCGGATGGCCTTGAAGAATCGGCGGTTGCTTGCGAAGAAACCGGTCAGGTACTTATCCATCTGATCTCGGTTGCTGGCAAGGGTACCGTCAATGTCGACTGCAATCAGATCCATATAGGTCTCACTTTCGATCCGTACGGGAAGAATGCGCCTGGTGAGGGCGCGGCGGAAGAGTTCCCGTGCGGTGTGGCTGGTAATCGGTGTGTCAAAGACGCCCCGGTGAAAGGGCGTAGTTTTTCTAGAATACCCTATTTTCGTAAAGTAATGCCTTATCGAAAGTCATTATTACAAATCCCCCGATGATGTCATGAGACGCAAAAATAGCTGGCGGCGCAGGTCAGAACCCGTACCGCCAGCTGAGAAAGATCTAGCAAAGCCTAGAGAGGGGGGGTTAGAGTAGCGAACCGGAACCGCGGCGCACCAGCACCATACCGGCGGGCGCCACAATGCGCAGCCACTCCTCCGAACCTACATGCGCAGCGAAGAGCGGCAGATCGCCCGTGAAGCCTTCCGGGATGAAACCGAACACGCGCAGGGCGAATGCCGCGCCGGTCGGTACAAGCACGGTATCGAACTCAGGTAGGTACTCCAGCACCATATCGGAGGACCAAATACGCGAGCGCACCGTGGAAAGCACAGCAGCGCCGGGGTTCTCGGGCAGGGCGCGTTCTACCGCCTCCAGACCTTCTGCGGTGGCGCGGTGGAACTCTTCAACCGGGACGGTACCAACCTCGTACCAGCCGCTGAGCGGGGCTGACTTGCCAGCCCAGCTAGCGTTAACGGTCACCGGCGGCATGAACAGCACCAGCTGCGGGTTCTCTTCGTTACCCTGTTCTTCTGCCTGCTTCTGCAGACGCGCCAGACGGTCCAGCAACGCCTGCGCCTGCACGGTCATGTCCAGGGTCGAGTCAGCCAGCAGGTGCAGGGCACGCAGACCCATAATGACCGGGGTGTCCGAGGAGGCGTCCTCCGGCTCCAGGGAGCAGGCGAACACCGCCACCACGCGGCCGCGCGCAGTCAGGCGGATAGCGGCGTCCGGGTTCACCGCCAGGGCGCGAGAAATGTAGGTGGCAAGGTCCTTGACCGCTGCGGCACCCTGCGCTCCGCCGGGCAGAATCAGGTAGGGCTCCTCCACGCCTTCGTGGGGGTTGTACTTGAGTTCAATGGGTGCCGCCGCGTTCGGTGCGCTGTTCTGATCGGGAGCGTTCTCCTGCACGGGGGTATTGTCAGGGGTGGTTTCAGACGGCGTAGTCATTTCTGCTCCTTTTCGGCGTAGGCCTGCTCGGTGGCAAGTTGGTGGGTGATATCTGCGATGGTGTGTTAGGCAGACGTTCCGGATCGACTATCCGGGTCATTGTTCCTAGTCAATGTTCCGAATCAACCTGTCGTGGTTGTCTCAGAGTATGCTCTCCCACTCTACGCCAGAAACCGGTTCATTGAAAACGTGCGAGAATAAAACCATGACCAAGCCCACTGTGACCCAAAACCTCATGCGGATGCTGGACCTCTCCCCTGTGGAGGCGGCGCCCGCCTCCTTCGGTAGTGATGAAGTGTCCACCGGTGTGACGCTCACCCGCGAACAGCCGCGTACTTTCGGTGGTCAGGTTCTTGCCCAGTCGATTATTGCCGCCGACCGCACGGTGGAGGGCAAGGACATCCACTCGATTCACGCCTACTTTCTGCGTCCCGGCGATATTGAGCGTGAACTGTTCTTCGCCACTCAGCGCCTGAATGATAGCCGTTCCTTCTCGACCCGCCGCGTGCAGGTGTTCCAGGATGAGGCGCCCATGTTCTCGGCGATTATGTCGTTCCAGTCCGATAGCCGCGGCCCGGAGCACACCGCAGTGACCATGCCGGAGGTGCCGGACCCCGAATCATTGCCGATGGTCAGCGACTACCTGGGTCAGCTCCCCCACCCCATTGCACAGGCGGTCTCGTGGGAACGTCCGATTGATATGCGACACGTGGACGCGCCCCTGTACACTCAGGCGGATGCCTCCTCGACACAGCCGCGTGCCTGTGTGTGGTTCAAGACCTTTGACCGCCTGGTGCGTGCTGATGGTTCTGAGGCATCGGAGGCGGAGCACCGCGCCGCTATCGCCTACGCTTCGGACTACCTGCCGCTGGAGCCTGCTCTGCGCCGTCACGGCAAGTTCTGGCTGGAGCCGGGCCTCAAGAGCGCCTCGCTGGATCACGCGATGTGGTTCCACCGTTCGGCGCGCGCCGATGAGTGGCTGCTGTACGTGCTGGATTCCCCGAGCGCGCAGGGCGGCAGGATGCTCGCGCAGGGTTCGATTTTCAATCGTTCCGGTGAGCTGGTGGCGACCGTGGCGCAGGAAATGATGTTCCGCCTGCCGGAATATCGATAAAGCGGAGCACCGCTAGAGTTTCGGCGCTACGAGAGCGTAAAACGTCAGAGCATACAGAAAGACCGTGTGAGGTGGTTGTCTCACACGGTCCTTCTTATGTTCTAGTGTACGGTCTAGAAGCCGTTAGGAAGCTCTTATTTAGCTTCGCCGTCAATCACACCGTCCGGGGAAATGTGCACGGTGCTCTTGGTGCGGCGGGAAACAAAGAAGTCACCCACGAATACCAGACCGGTCACCAGAAGACCCAGTGCTGCCATCCATACTGCCGCCACGCCGTAGATTATCGGGAACAGCACCACGAGCAAGCCCAGAATAAGGGTACCAATAGCAGAGAGCTGCAGGTGGCGTCCGGCGGCGTAGCTCAGGTATTTCATGGCCTGGGCAGTCATCAGACGAATCAGCGCCCACATAATCATCCACACACCCACAATGGTCGGGATGAAGGTTGCCTGTGCACCCACCGAGGCAGTCAGCAGAATCAGGCCAGCCACCACGGTCAAGATGCCGTCAACCAGGTCCCAGCCGGTACGTGCCTGCTTTGGCGTGCCGAAGTAACGCACCAGTTCAAACACGCCACCAAGCCACACCGAAATGGAGAACACATAACCCAGAACTACCAGCGGAATAGCGGGATTGGCGAACATGTAGATTGCCGCTGCAATCAGCAACAGACCGGTAACCAAGGACATCCAGTTATATTTTGAAAGCATAATGCTCTTCTCTTCGTAATCACATGTGTCAGTTGCACTTACGTGCATACCCATTATAAACCGTGAATATGAAATCCGCCATGATATATCGGTCGCCACTGAGCGAACTATTTCTACCGACGAATAACCCACCACGTAGCGGAACAACACGTGAGATAGCAGGAATATACCCCTTCCCCAGCAGACACAGCAAAGCCCCACCTCCCCACGCTCAACAGCATCAGGAAGCGGGGCTTACTACCGAACCAAACCCTATCGGGTCAGCTTGCGGTGCACCACGCGGTGCGGCTTAGCAGCCTCAGGGCCGAGGCGCTCAATCTTGTTCTTCTCGTAGGACTCGAAGTTACCCTCGAACCAGTACCACTGATCCGGGTTCTCGTCGGTGCCCTCCCAAGCCAGGATGTGGGTTGCCACGCGGTCCAGGAACCAACGGTCGTGGGAGACGACCACTGCACAGCCGGGGAATTCCAGCAGCGCATTTTCCAGGGATGCGAGGGTCTCAACGTCCAGGTCGTTAGTGGGCTCATCGAGCAGCAGCAGGTTACCGCCCTGCTTGAGGGTCAGCGCCAGGTTCAGGCGGTTACGCTCACCACCGGAGAGCACGCCCGCCTTCTTCTGCTGGTCCGGGCCCTTGAAGCCGAACGCGGAGACGTACGCACGCGAAGGCATTTCAACGTTGCCGACCTGGATGTAGTCCAGACCGTCAGAGACGACCTCCCAGAGGGTCTTCTCCGGGTCAATGTTCGCGCGGTTCTGGTCAACGTACGAGATCTTGACGGTCTCGCCGACCTTCAGCTCGCCGCCGTCCAGGGGCTCCAGGCCAACGATGGTCTTGAACAGGGTGGACTTACCCACACCGTTAGGACCAATCACACCCACAATGCCGTTACGGGGCAGGGAGAAGGACAGACCGTTAATCAGGGAACGGCCGTCGAAGCCCTTCTGCAGGTTCTCAGCCTCAATAACGACGTTACCCAGGCGGGGTCCCGGAGGAATCTGAATCTCTTCGAAGTCAAGCTTGCGGGTCTTCTCAGCCTCCGCAGCCATCTCCTCGTAGCGTGCCAGACGAGCCTTCGACTTAGCCTGGCGGCCCTTAGCGTTGGAGCGGACCCAGTCCAGTTCCTCGCTCAGGCGCTTAGCGAGCTTAGCGTCCTTCTTGCCCTGAACTTCGAGGCGGGAGCGCTTCTTCTCCAGGTAGGTGGAGTAGTTACCCTCGTAGGGGTACAGGTTACCGCGGTCAACCTCAGCGATCCACTCGGCAACGTGGTCGAGGAAGTAACGGTCGTGGGTAATCGCAATGACGGCACCCTCGTAGGACTGCAGGTGCTGCTCCAGCCAAAGCACGGACTCTGCATCCAGGTGGTTGGTGGGCTCGTCGAGCAGCAGCAGGTCAGGCTTCTGCAGCAGCAGCTTGCACAGTGCCACGCGGCGGCGCTCACCACCGGAGAGGTGGGTGACGGGCATGTCAGCGGGCGGGCAGCGTAGCGCCTCCATCGCCTGCTCCAGCTGGGAGTCGAGGTCCCATGCGTTAGCGGCGTCGATAGCTTCCTGCAGCTGACCCATTTCCTCCATGAGGGCGTCGAAGTCAGCGTCGGGCTCAGCCATGAGGGCGGAGATTTCGTTGAAGCGGTCCAGCTTGGACTTGATTTCGCCCACGCCTTCTTCAACGTTGCCCAGAACGGTCTTCTCTTCGTTCAGCGGCGGCTCCTGCATGAGGATGCCCACGGTGTAGCCGGGGGTCAGTCGCGCCTCACCGTTGGAGGGCTGGTCGAGGCCAGCCATGATCTTCAGGATGGTCGACTTACCCGCACCGTTCGGACCGACCATACCGATCTTGGCGCCGGGGAAGAACGACATCGTCACGTCGTTAAGGATGACCTTGTCGCCCACAGTCTTGCGGGCCTTGATCATCTGATAAATAAATTCAGCCATAGTTACCTATTTTAGCGTGGATTTGCCGGGCAGTACGAGAGTTTTTGGTTGCGTGCTAGGCGGGATACCGTGCGGGGCACTAGACTCGAAGCTATGAGCACAAACCCCTCCCCCAAACTTCTGCGACCCGAGGACCTGGAGCAGACCCTGCACCGCCTCGCGCTCGCCATGCCGCTGGCAACCTCCGACCAGCCGTTCGGGCCCGAGCACACGGTGTACCGGGTCGGCGGCAAGATGTTCGCCATGTACACGGAGGGTATCGGCTACCCCATCGTGAACCTCAAAACCGATCCGGAAGAGTCGGAGGTGCTGCAGCGCATCTACCCGAGCGTCATCCCGGCATGGCACATGAATAAGCGGCACTGGATTTCTGTGGGCACCGGCGAGGGCGTGACCGAGCAGGTGCTGGAGGGTCTTGTGGAGGATGCATACTTGCGCGTCATGTATTCATTGCCGAAGTCGAAGCGGCCCATCGAGTTCCGCGAGCGCCCGGTACCCGAAAAGCACTAGGTACAGGAACACTAGGTAACGTATAGTCCAAGTCTGGGACGTGTAAAAGGCGGTCTTAAACAGCGGAGCGGGTGAGCTTCGGTCCGGACCACCGAGTTGCTCACCCGCTAAGCAAAGCACTTTTCTATCCGCGGCTGGGAGGGTCATCAACCACGATGAACGCTCGAACCACCAAGCTCCCATCCCATATATTGCGGGGTCCAGTACCATGCACCACTTGTGTGAATACGTGATAGTTGAGTCGGCTCCCCTGCCAGACCTTCCTATGCAGAGGAGGTACTCACACGGGTGCGCTGAATATTCCCTTGAGTGACTCGGCTGTCTCATGCGATGTAGCCGAGAGGGGATTGCTGTCCTCGCCCGAACTACCGGCACGGACGAAGTGTGCTCTCGGGAACAATAATAACCTTTTTGCATTAAAGTGTCACTTTCGGATTGAAGGATTTAGAGGGCATTTATTGACCATAATTCAGGTGTTTTATAGCGCCGAACCCACATATCCAACCACCACGAAATACCTGCGAATTTTAAGCCCCGAAAAATCAAGGAGGGGCCGCACCAACCCTTCCTTATATCGCCTCCACATGGGCTAATACCCACTTAAAGCAATATTTAGAAAAGTCAGTGCGACCCCTCACTATATGAGATAAATTCTTCATCTCACATGGGCTTCAGCCATAAATCCGGTCAGACGCAGACAAACACAGATGTTAGTCGTCGAACTCCACCTTCTCGAAGCTCATAGTGCCGTCAGCGTGAGAGACAACAGTGTTCGGGTCACGCTCACGACGAGCCGCCGCGTACGCATCGTGGCTTGCCTCATCAGCCCAGCGGGTCACCACAAAGTAGTCGCCGCCCTCATCCAGGGGGCGCCACAGCTCGAAGCCCTCAAAGCCGGGGAAAGAGTCAGCAATGTGGCGGGCAGCAGCGAAGCGCTTCTCCAGCTCAGCCTGGTTGTCGCCAACGACAGCAAGACGGTGAACCTTAACAACGGACATGTGTCCTCCTTCTGTTGAGTACGTGCTTTCAACAATGAAAGCGTATTGCCACCTCGCGCCACCTATGGGTAGGCTGTGTTCATAGCGAGGCTACCCTCAGAATAACGGTTCGCGGGCACAAAAAATAGGGGTCAGCGCCAACTAACAGTTATATGACGCTAACCCCCATTCAGAGGTTTACGAGGCGCTCGCGAGCGCCTATTCGAGGCCTAGGAATTTGCCTCGGGCTGGGTGGTATCGGCAGGAGCTGCGGGGCTCTTCTTCACCTTCTTCTGAGCAGCCTTCGCCGGGTTCGCAAAATGCACCCCGCGCTCAGCCAAGAAACGGCGGTCCTTCTTATCCCACTGCTCCACCGGGTACGCCTCCAGCAGATCGGGGCGGCGCTCCAGGGTGCGCTCAATCTGACGGTCACGGCGCCAACGCGCAATCGCACCGTGATTACCCGACAGCAGCACCTCCGGCACCTCACGGTCACGCCACACGGCGGGCTTCGTGTACACCGGGTACTCCAGCAGGCCGCCCGTATGCGACTCCTCCTCCAGGGAGGCGGGGTTGCCCATCGCGCCGGGAATCAGGCGGGTGATCGCCTCAATCATTGCCATGACCGCAACCTCACCGCCGTAGAGCACGTAGTCGCCCAGGGACACGGGCATCACGCGGAAGCTCTCCTGCGCCCAGTCCAGCACGCGCTCGTCAATGCCCTCGTAGCGTGCCGGGGCGAAGACAATATGCTTCTCCTCCGCCAGCTCGTACGCCATCGCCTGATCGAACACGGCACCCGCCGGGGACGGGACAATCAGCAGCGGACGGGTATCGGCGGCGGGCTCGGTACCCTCAGCATCGCCTTCAGTAGTTGCCTTTAGCGGGGAGGCGGCAAGCACCTCATCCAGCGCCAGGCCCCACGGCTCCGCCTTCATCACCATGCCCGCGCCACCGCCGTACGGGGTGTCGTCCACCGTGCGGTGACGGTCAAACGTGTACTCACGCAGGTCGTGCAGGTGCAGGTCCACCAGGCCCTTCTCGCGCGCCTTACCCAGCAGGGACAGCTTCAGCGGCTCCAGGTACTCGGGGAAAATCGTGACCACATCGTAGCGCACGGACTACTCCCCCGCCTGCTCAGTAGCCTGCTCAGCGTCCTCGAGCAGGTCAATCAGACCCGCCGGAGGGGTCAGCAGCACAAAGCCGGGCTCGTCCTCGGTCGAGGGAACCACCTCGGGCACAATCTCCTCAACAAACGGAATCATGATCTCTTCACCCGCGCCGGAGGCAAGACGCGGCGAACGAGCCAGCTTAATCAGCAGCAGATCCTGCACCGGCATGGTCTGCAGACCGGTCACCTTACCCAGCGGCTTGCCCACAGCCGGGTTATCCACGGGGCTCTCACCCTCGGGAACGTCCGCCAGCAGGTACACGGGCAGGTTCACCAGCTCCTGCTCGTAGAAGCCCTCTTCATCGCCCTCATCCTCGGGAACCTCGTAGACCAGGCGGCTGCCGCGCAGCTCCTCAGCCTGATTGCGGGTGGTCACCTCATCAAAACGGACCACCAGAATCTTCTTGTTCCAGCGGGCACCGGCAACCGTCAGCTCACCGGTAGGCGCCACCGAAGCGGCAGCAGAGCCGGGCTTGAAATTCTCGATACCGAGCACCTCACCGCGGGCAAAACGCTCCTGCGGGGCATCAGTAAAGAGCTGAACCGTCACCTCACCACGAATACCGTGAGGCTTACCGATACGAGCCACCACAACCTGCATAATTTTCCTCCGCTGGATACAAGCTAAAAACCTACGCCGTGCACGTGCACGGCTCCCACTATTCTACCGGGCACTTAGGACGGGCGCATTCTGCCGCCCGCACTACCACCGGGACCCGGGTACGCGAAAGCCCCCGCCTCCGGAAAACCGGAAACGGGGGCTTCAAGCGTTTACGAGCTAGCGTCGCTTTTTGTCGGTGTCGATAATGTCGATACGCATCGGCTCGCCATCAGAAATAGCGTCCATCACCAGACGGATGCTCTTGGCGGTACGACCAGACCTGCCGATAACTCGGCCCAGGTCATCCGGATGCACGCGAACCTCAAGGGTTTCACGGTGACGCTGAGTGCGCAGGCGCACCTTCACGTCCTCCGGACGATCGACAATCCCTCGAACCAGGTGTTCGAGTGCGTCAGCCAACATAATTACTCAGCTGCTTCCTCAGCCTCAGCCTCGGGAGCTGCTTCCTCAGCAGCCTCTTCAGCCTTCTCAGCCTTGGGGGTGATAGCCTCGGGCAGGATCACGGAACCCTTTTCGGGAACAACGAACTCAGCCTTAGCCTCGACGGGCAGAACCTTGGACTCTGCCTTCTCGCCCTTGAATGCAGCCCAGTCGCCCGAGAGCTTCAGCAGAGCCAGAACCTGCTCGGTCGGCTGTGCGCCGACGGAGAGCCAGTACTGAGCACGCTCAGAGTTGATCTCGATACGCGAGGGGTGCTCGGTCGGGTGGTAAATACCAATCTCTTCGATGGTCTTACCGTCGCGCTTGACGCGCGAATCAGCGATCACGATGCGGTAACGAGGATCGCGGATCTTACCCATACGCTTGAGACGAATCTTAACAGCCACTTTAGTGGTTACTCCTGTTTCATAATTTGGTGCGAGGCACACGGTTCAGCACCCGTGGGGCGGGCCATTCACGGCGCCTCTATGGACACAACGGCGCGCGAAGAGAGGGGTCGCGCGTCGCCGGGTACTCAGCTAGGGTATCAGAGCCCAAGATTTTAAGCTAGCGACACGGAAAAATAATTGCCCAAGGCACCGAATATCACTTTTAAACAGCGTTCTGTACCCCGGGATGCACCCGGTAGCTTCCCGGCGAGCCGCAGCGTAGCCGCCGCCAGTCGAGGTTATTAGGAGTCGAGGTTGCTCAGCTCCAGAGTCTCCCCCGTCTCCAGGGCGCGGTAGCACTCACGCAGACGCTCTACCATCGACGAGCGCACGTAGCCTTCCAGGTTCTCCGGAGCAACCCACTCATAGGTCACCAGTTCAGCATCCTGCAGGGTAATCTTCGTATCCGCTGCGATCACGCCGCCGTCATACATGTAGTAGGTCGAATCGCCCCATACGCCCAATGCCAGGCCGTGGAAAATCAGCAGCACGCGGCCCAGTTTCACATCCAGGCCCAGCTCCTCCGCAATCTCACGCTCACAACCGGGCTTGGGCGCCTCGCCCGCCTCCACGGTACCGCCGGGAAGAATCCAGCCGTCCTTATAGTTCGGCTTCACCAGCAGCATCTCGCCGCGCTCATTACGAATCAGCGCGCCCGCCGCCAAACGGCGCGTGGGCAAGGTGGCGATAAAAGCCTTCAGCTCTTCATCGCTCAGATAGGAATCCTTCATGGCTTCTTTCCTTTAGCGGTCAGTTTTCTTCGCAGCGCGCTGCCTGATGCTACGCACTATACCCAGGGCACGCTCACGCAGTCCAGAGGGTGCCTGCTCCGTGGACGGGGCAGCATCCTCCACCGTGCGGTAGTGACCCTCACGCAAATCATCAATCAGAGTGCGCTTCTTGGTCGAATGCTCAGCACTCGCGCTACCACCCGGATGCACCAGCTCAGCATCCGCCACCGGGCGGGCGTGCTTCTTCATCTGAGTCTGCTCAAAAGAACGCAATACCGTGGGAATCAGGGCGGATTCCACGGTGGCATTCAGCGCAAAGAGTGCGGCAGCCACCGAGAACTTACGGCTCGCCTTACCCTGAGCGCGACGGCGGCGTGCCACCTTCGCCAGGGTCAGGGCGATAGCGCTCTGAGCGGTCACGTCCGCGCCCAGGACAAGACCTACACGGCGGGTCTTGGCGCGAATCTGCTCCGGAGTCAGGCGCTTGCGGCGCGAACGAGGCGCGGGGCCCTGAGTGGATGAACTCTGCGGTGCGGGGCCCTGGGATGCCGGTGCCTGATGCTCGGTATTCTGCGATGCGTTCGGCGCAGGTTCGTCGCCCGCCGCGGCATCAGATTGTGCACCCTCAGCCGAGGTCGCCTCAGCCTGCGATGCGGAAGACTGGCTGGAGTACGGTGCGAGGGCAGCCCTCAAATGGGCAAGAACAGCTTCTTCTTCCTCCGGGGTGAAATTCCTGCCCCCCGTAGGCTGCGCATCGTCCTTCTCGAAATCGCGGTCCTGCTCATAGGGACCCTCGAAGTCATCAAACGCCTCAGCGTCCAGGAAGTCTTCTTCCTCATCAAGAGCGTCTTCCGGGAAAGACATATGAGTGTACTCGAAAGGAATATGACCTTCGCTAATGGCATCCATCCACTCGGCGAGGGTCACGCGGCGACCGGTCGCAACCAGTCGGTAGCTACGCTCCATGGGCGAGGGGAAGTTACCCGGGTAGGGCTCAATCTCCTCGTCATCTTCGAAGGAATCGTCCTCTACGGGGGTGCTCTCGGAGAAAGTAGCCTCGGCAGCGGAGTCATCCAGCGGGAAGGTAACGTCCAGGGCTTCAGAAGTCTGCGCCTCATCAGCCGAATCAGCTGCGTCGGCAGAGTTAGTCTCAGCAGAGTCAGCCGCAGGCTGCGCGAAGCCCTCATCCTCATTGCCGAAGATGCGCGCCGTACTAATCGACGCCACATCAAAACCGGTGGTCGGCACCAGCGCCAGCTCCGTGGGAACATCCAGTAGCTGCAGCACCGACTCCAATGCCAGGGTATTGCTCGTATCGCGCAGGTACGCATTCAGGCGGCGACCGGCAATGGAGTCAGCCTCCACACCAAACATCGCCATGACATTAGCGATACCCTGCTCGATTTCATCCTCATCAGAACCGAAAATCTTCGAACCCGCCAGCTCCGGGGCGCTACCGGGAAGCTCCGAGAGCAGGTCCTCCAGCACGCCGCCAAAACGTGCGACTTCCTCGCGGCTGAGGGCACGGTTCAGGCGCTTAGGCACACGCTGCCAGGTGAACTCCTCCACGATATTCTCGTAGGGTTCACCGAACGCCTCCAGGTACCATTCCTCATCCGAGTAGGGTTCGCGGTCGGGCTCCTCATAGACCACCAGGTGCTGCTGGTTCGCGTTACCCTCAGCAATCAGGGCGTTGCAGTTCAGCAGGCCCAGCAGCGCCATCAGGTCCACCGGGTCGGCAGAAATGAGGGTCCATTCCCCCGCCGGCGCGGCAACAACCTGCCGAGTACCGGCAGGAAGGTACGCCAAAAGAAGCCCGGTAATCATGTCAATGGGCAGGTCAACGAGCATCGCGGCGTCACCATCCACCAGGAACTCCAGCTCACCCTGCCCACCGGGCAGATCCTCCCACACGGTCGCCTCACCCTCGAGGGCGGCACCGGTAACCGGCAGCTGATCCACCAGCTGAGCCACATAATCCTCAACCGGAGTACCCACGTGCAGGTGGCCGTCAGCGACCTCCAGCACGTTCATGTAGCCCTCATCGTCCACCGCGCACAGCACGTAGAGCTGCACCTGGTGCTCACCCATCTCGTAAGCAATCAGCTCCGGGGAGGCGGCGGTCGCCTCAATGAGGGCGGCAATCAGCTCCTCATCGGTAGTGGAACGAGCCATGATGCGGCGGCGCTGAATCTTCTCCTCCAGCTCCATGGTCTGCTCGATGCGCTCATTGCGCTGCTTCTCAGCGGTGCGCTCCTCATCCTGGGCGCGCAGGTACTCGGGGCTATCCGACTCACCGGTTCCGGCAGGTGCGGGGGCATCCTCCCACATGCCGGTGAGCTTATCGACGGTCCACTCTTCGCTCTCCAGGGCGGCGGCGAGGCGGTCAACCTTCGTACGGTCGTTCCAGGCACGCTGCTTATCGGGGTCTTCCGCCTTCACCTCATCATGCATGCTGCGGGCCTCACGAATGAGGTTCAGAATGGTTGCGGCAACGTCGTCAACGGCGGGGTCGTCACTCTCGCTGGAGTAGACGAGGTCGCCCGCCAGTTCGGCGGAGTGCTCCCCGTACTCGAGGGCGATACGCGCCCAGACGGGGATGTACCCGGGAAGGATGCTCGAATCATCGTCGAAGCCGTCCGCAAAGTCGCCTGCGATGCCGTCTTCAAGATCGCCCGAAAGGTCCTCTTCAAGAACCTCTGCGAGAGCATCAGAGAAGCCCAGCGAGCCCTCCTCAACTGCAGACTCGCCTGCAGACTCCTCTACAGACTCAGCGGCAGATGCGCCGGCAGGGTCCTCTACAGCATCATCAGCGAAGGCGCGCTGAGACCACGGCATGACCTGCTCATTCAGCTGATTATCCGCGTTCTCTCGATCCCAATTCTGCTCGTTCTGAGCCATTGATACCTTCCCTTCACACCATTCATGCACCCAAACCGGGCACCATACCGGTACGGGTGCGCCCGTCACCACGTGCGCACCCGTACCACCCCTTACCGGGCTCATATTTGCTCTTACTGCAGGAACTTCTCGAAGCCCTTCGGCAGGTTCATGCTGGACAGATCCATCTCCTGGTTCTGAGCCTGCTGACCGAATGCAGCACCGGCGCGAGCCTGCTGCGCCTTAGCTGCTGCCGCCTCCTGCGCCGCACGCTTCTGCGGGTTGCCGGAGCGAGCCTTCTTCTTCTTGTTGTTGTTCTTCGCGTTTTTACGAGCGCCACCGGCCGCAGCTGCCATACCGGGCATCTGCATACCACCGGGCATGCCGGGCATCTTGCCCGAAGCGAGCTTCTTCATCATCTTCTGAGCCTGAGCGAAACGCTCCATCAGCTGGTTCACCTCAGACACGGTCACACCCGCACCCTTAGCGATACGGGCACGGCGAGAACCGTTAATAATGCGCGGAGCCACACGCTCATGCGGGGTCATGGAGCGAACAATCGCCTCCACGCGGTCAATCTCGCGCTCGTCAAAGGCCTCAAGCTGCTGACGCATCTGAGCCGCACCGGGCATCATCATGAGCAGCTTCTTCATGGAACCGAGCTTACGAATCTGCTGCATCTGAGCCAGGAAGTCCTCAAAAGTGAAATCTTCCTGATCGATGAACTTCTTCGCCATGCGGTCGGCCTCAGCCTTATCCCACTGAGCTTCAGCCTGCTCAATCAGAGTCAGGATGTCACCCATATCCAGGATGCGGCTTGCCATACGGTCCGGGTGGAACTGCTCAAAGTCAGTGACGTTCTCACCGGTGGACGCGAACATAATCGGCTTGCCGGTCACCGAAGCCACCGACAGCGCCGCACCACCGCGGGCGTCACCATCAAGCTTAGACAGGACCACACCGGTGAAGTCCACACCCTCGTTGAAGGCGTTAGCGGTGTTCACGGCGTCCTGACCGATCATTGCATCGATGACGAACAGAACTTCGTGCGGCTCAATAGCGTCACGAATGTTACGTGCCTGCTGCATGAGCTCAGCGTCAACACCCAGACGACCCGCGGTATCGACAATCACCACGTCGTGCAGCTTAGCGCGAGCCTCAGCCACACCGTCACGTGCCACCTGCACGGGATCGCCGGTGGGTACGTCAAACTCGCTGGTCACACCGGGGTGCGGCGCGTACACGGGCACGCCCGCACGCTCACCAACGACCTTCAGCTGGGTCACCGCGTTGGGGCGCTGCAGGTCGGATGCGATCAGCATCGGGGTGTGGCCCTGGCCCTTCAGCCAGTGAGCCAGCTTGCCCGCCAGGGTGGTCTTACCGGCACCCTGCAGACCCGCCAGCATAATGATGGTCGGGCCGCTCTTCGCCATGTTGATGCGGCGGGTCGAACCGCCGAGGATGCTCACCAGCTCCTCGTTCACGATCTTGACGATCTGCTGGGAGGGGTTCAGCGCCTCGGAAACTTCCGCACCAAGAGCGCGTTCCTTCACGTGGGCGGTAAATTCGCGGACCACGGGGACGGCGACGTCAGCGTCGAGCAGGGCGCGGCGGATTTCGCGGACGGTTGCATCAATGTCTGCCTCGGAGAGGCGGCCCTTGCCGCGCAGGTTCTTAAAAGTTGCCGTCAAGCGGTCGGAGAGAGAATTGAACACGAGCCGTGATCACTTTCTTAACGTTGAGGTGGCCCCCAGCCGCGAAGGCGAACGGGGATGGTTAGTCAGTCTTTAAGGATACAGGATGCGCGCTTTCTCCCCCGCCTCCGCTGTGGATAAGTGGCGCCGGTTCACCATCAGCTCAGGATTTACAGCTATAAGACCCCGCAGTAGGCTCCCGCGCCCCACCTCACCACCTTCAGCGCTTTCAGAAGATAGATTAGATTTTCTAGACAGCCTGGGTTAGAATTCTAAAGGTGTTACGCACAAATGCGTGATACGCCCGAGTGGCGGAATTGGCAGACGCGCCTGACTCAAAATCAGGTTCTTCGGAGTGTGGGTTCGAGTCCCACCTCGGGCACCAACGAACAAGCGGCGGGAAAGTTTGAAGCTTTCCCGCCGCTTTTCTGTATCCGCTTCTGTACCCCTTGTACCCCACCCGCGCATCAGATGGGACAACAATAAAGGCACAAGAAAGATAAAGACGCAATAAAGATAAAGACACAAGAAACCGCCGCCCGATCGTGAAGTCACGACCGGGCGGCGGCTTCTATATACCGAGCGTACAGGCTGAGGATTATCCCCCGCTACGCATCGAAAAAGATTGGTGAGCGGCTTAGCGCTTGACCTCGTTCTCCTCGTAAGGACGCAGAGCCTCACGCTCGCCCTCAGCACCGTAGACGCGGTGTACCTGAACCATGTTGGTGGTACCTGCGCGGCCTGCGGGAGCACCGGCAGCAACGACGACCAGGTCGCCAGCTTCTGCCAGACCGTTCTTCAGCAGGTACTCGTCCACGAAGTGGAACAGACCTTCCTGATCGGTGATCATCTCAACCTGCTCAGCCTCAACGCCCCACAACATGGACAGGAAGGAGCGAACCTTCGAGCTGGTGGTGAACGCGACAATCGGGGTCTCGGGACGCAGACGTGCCAGACGACGTGCGGAGTCACCGGACTGGGTGAAGGTTACGATGAGCTTTGCGTCCAGCTGGTCAGCGATGTTCACTGCTGCGCGGGTGATTGCGCCACCGCGGGTGCGGGGCTTGCGGTCCAGCTCGGGCACGCGGTACAGACCGCCCTTTTCGGTGTCCTTGACGATTGCAGCCATAGCCTGCAGGGTCAGGATCGGGTACTTACCGACCGAGGTCTCACCGGAGAGCATCACAGCGTCTGCGCCGTCGAGGATTGCGTTAGCGCAGTCAGAAACCTCTGCACGGGTGGGGACGGGGTTGTCGGTCATGGACTCGAGCACCTGGGTTGCCACGATGACGGGCTTTGCCCAGCGGCGTGCCATGTCGATTGCCTTCTTCTGGACGAGGGGAACCTCGGAGAAGGGCAGCTCAACACCGAGGTCACCACGAGCGACCATGATGCCGTCGAACTTGTCGATGATGTCCTGCAGGTTCTCAACTGCCTGGGGCTTCTCGATCTTGGCGATGACGGGTACGCGAATACCCTCTTCTTCCATGATCTTGTGGACGGGGTCAACGTCTGCACCGGTACGAACGAAGGAGAGTGCAATGATGTCTGCACCCATCTTCAGTGCGAAGCGCAGGTCGTTTGCGTCCTTCTCGGTCAGCGCGGGCAGGGAGACTGCTGCGCCGGGCAGGTTGATGCCCTTGTTGTTGGAGATGGGACCACCGACGACCACGCGGGTACGAACGCGGGTGGGGGTAACTTCAATTGCTTCGAGGCGGATCTTACCGTCGTCGAGCAGGAGCTTGTCGCCAAGCTTGACGTCGCCGGGCAGGCCCTTGTAGGTGGTGCCACAGATTTCTGCGGTACCTTCAACGTCTTCGGAGGTGATGGTGAAGTCTGCGCCGGGCTCAAGGTATTCCTTGCCGTTTGCGAAGCGCTCGAGGCGGATCTTGGGGCCCTGCAGGTCGGCGAGGATTGCAACGTCCTTACCGAGCTTCGCAGACTCTTCACGGATGGTGTTGTAGCGTGCCTGGTGCTCGGCGTGGTCACCGTGGCTCATGTTCAGACGGGCGACGTTCAGGCCAGCCTTGATTGCCTCGGAGATCTTCTCGGGGGACTCGATTGCCGGACCGATGGTTGCAACGATTTTTGCGCGCCTCATGTACCTAACCTTTGTGTGTTGTTTTGTGTGACCACTGGAGGTTCACACTGGTTTTCCGGGGAAGACTAACGTCAAATTCCCAATTATTCCCACGTGTTCTAACAGTTAACCACGTGCCGGATGCGTGGGACTCTTTCTCAATTATAGGGGTTTTAAGCCCGCTTGGGTATGGTTCCCCCAGCTCTTTCCATCGAAGAATTTGTGTTTCACGTCGCATTTTGAGCACCACCTCCCACCCGCCAGGCATGCCACGGAAAGCCAGTTTTCACACCCACTACCCCTCCTCACCCCGGAAAGTAAATTAGGGTGCTTTTTACCCATAGAAACCAGCCGTTGCGCAATATTTAGTCACACTCGAGAACCTTCGGGCGTGTTTCAAAAACATAGAGACACTCAGAGTGGGCTGTGAGAAGATAGATGGGGCATCCAAAAGCTGGGCGATTTCACATTTTCGCGCGCCTAGCCTATATTGGAACCCATAATTAGTATTTGAAATGCGAAATATATCTGGAAGGTTCACAGATGACTACTCGCGTGCTGATTATCTTCGGCTCCACCTATGGCTACACCGAACAGTACGCCACCTGGCTGGCAGAAGATTTGCGTGCACTCCCGCAGGCTCCTGAGGTTGAGATTGTCCCCGCCTCCAAGGTCACCCCCGAGCAGGCAGAGGCATTCGACGCCTTCGTGATTGCCGGCAGCGACTACGGTGGATTCCTCAACGGCGCACCGGCACTTCGCAAGAAGATCCTGCCCATCATTGCACCCAAGAAGAACCGCACCGCGTTCTTCACCGTCTCCTTCACCGGTGAATACTCCAAGAAGCTGCTGGACAAGGCCGTCGCCAAGAGCTACACCCCCGAACTGACCGAGGGTCGCCCCGTCTACCACCTGCGTGGCGGCATCGACTTCGACAAGATTTCGCTGGCTCACAAGACCGCCCTGAAGGGCCCGGTGCGCGCATGGCTCATGGCAAACCCGCACCCGAACGAGGGTATTCAGCAGATGCTCGAATGCTACAAGACCGGCAAGGCTGAGTACATCGATCGTGAGACTCTCAAGCCGCTGGTTGAGGACATCGCAAAGTTCCTCTAAGCCTTTCGGGAAACACAAGCTTTCGCCTCTTCCCACCCGTCTCTTTCAGCCGGACATCAGAACCTGAAAGAGCGGGCGGGAAGAGCCGAGAAAAACGTGCCAACAGGCACCATATACGTGGTCGATGACTCTTCATCTCTCCTGCATCGACCATGCAACTCCGGGTGCCGGTGCGAGGCCGCGCCAATCACAGTACCCGGAACATGAGGGGTGGGTCTTTGTGTGTGCGGCCCACCCCTTTCCTTATGCCCGCAAGCCAAAGCCCCGGCAGCGTAGCCTCCGACAGAGCAGTCCACAGAGTGAAATTCTCAACGCCCCGGCGTGTCGCGCACCTAAAATTTTTCACAAAAAACTGAGCCCATAAATGCATCGACACGCCGCAAAACAAAACAGGTCCCTCAAAGACGCCGATTTACTGTGCACTCCATGGAAAATATGCCGTCAGAAAGACACACTAAAGCATTGCGCACAGCTATGCAGGTACCGTAGGCTGTTAGCTGTGCCGGTCGCTTGACACGGCAACAATTGACACATCAACCTCACTCAACTGCACCCCTATTCACTCGCGTCAGAAGCCCCCACACAGGGCCACATCGACGCATCCACCTCTCAAACACAGGCAAAAAACCTATGAAGAAACTCCAGACTGCCGCGCGCTCCGCGGCAGCCCGCTCTATCGTGGCGTCCGCAGGTGCACTCGCCCTGGTTGCCGCATCCCTCACCTCCGTTCCCGCCGCATTTGCTACCCCCACCGCGAGCGCAGCGGCAGAGGTCAACCCCGTCAACCCCAACGCATCCTACGAAGAGCTCAGCTATGCGCCCGCCCCGGATGCATCCCTGGTCGAACGTTCCAACCCCGCAATGGGTGCGGGCGAACGCGAACGACTAGGCACCGCCAACGCGCGCACCGGCGCCGTCTCCCCCGCTTCTACCGCAACTCTGAGCGGTATTTCCGCGACCCAGAGCTCCGCGCAGGGTCAGGCGGCTGGTCAGGGTCTGGCGGCTGGTCGGGGTCTGGCGGCCAGCCAGGCGCTGGCTCAGGGCCGCTCCGCGTGGGCTCCCTCCGGCGGTACCCTCGGCATGGACGTCTCCTCGCACCAGCAGAACGTGGACTGGGCGAGCGCCTACGCCGCCGGTTCCCGCTTCGCCTATGTGAAGGCAACCGAGGGGGGCTACTACACCAACCCCTACTTCGCTCAGCAGTACAACGGCTCGGCACGGGTCGGCATGGTGCGCGGCGCCTACCACTTTGCGAACCCCCGCACGTCCTCGGGTGCCGATCAGGCGCGCTACTTCGTGCAGAACGGCGGCGGCTGGAGTGCCGACGGCCAGACCCTACCGGGCCTGCTGGACATCGAGTTCAATCCCTACCCCGCCTACGGCAACACCTGCTACAACATGACCCCGGCGCAGCTGACCGCCTGGACCCGCGATTTTGTGGACACCTACCGTTCGCTCACCGGCCGCGACCCCATGGTGTACACCGCAACCTCCTGGTGGTCGCAGTGCGTGGGTTCGCAGCAGTTCGGCACTCTGCCGCTGCACCTGGCAAGCTACTCCACTGTGGTGGGCGCAATTCCCGCCGGCTGGAGCGGCTACGACATTTGGCAGTTCACCGACTCCGGCCCGTTTGTGGGTGACTCGAACTTCTTCCCCGGCACCGTGAACGATCTGAAGGTTCTAGCGAAGAATCCCAAGGCTACGCACCGCAACTGGTCAAACGGCCAGGACCGCGCAGTCGATGACCGTGCCGCACAGGATTCGAACGTGGTGACCACCGCGACCGGTTCGATTGATATTCGCACCGGCATCGGTGACTTCTGGAACAAGAACCGCGCGTTCTACGGCAACCCCATTGGCACCGAGTACTCCCTGGGCAACGGCGTATACGCACAGAAGTTCACCAACGGTAAGACCATCTACTGGACGAACTCTCACGGCTCGCACTGGCTGGTCACCAACGGCGGCCTGGACCAGAAGTTCCGCTCCGACGTGGCACGATTCCGCGGCCTGACCACCAACGAGGAAACCCGCTCCGACACCATGGCGGTCTCCTTCGCCAACGGTGAGGGCGGCTACTGGTCTGCCGCTACCGGCACCCACATCATCAACGAGCGCGGTGACATTTATTGGACCTGGCGCAAAGCAGGCATGAGGGGCGCCCCCACCACCGATGAGCAGAACCTGGGTAACGGCCTCATCAAGCAGGAATTCACCGGCAGCACCACCTACGTGTGGTCCGCACAGACCGGCACCCACCGCCTACACACCGGCGGCGCGTTCTACCACCGCTTCCTGCAGCACCGCGGCACCTGGGGTGCCCCGGTGACCGACGAAACCGCCACCTCCACGGGTGCTCAGGTGCGATTCGCCTCGGGCAAGGTACTGCTTTGGTCGGATGCGCACGGTGCGTACGAGACCAACGGTAATGGCGCAATCTTCAAGCATTGGGAGAAGAACACCGCCCGCTACGGTGCGGCACGCGGCGACGAAACCTATGTAAACGGCGTGTACTACATGGATTTTGAGCGCGGCACGATCCGCTGGACCGCACAGCGTGGAATCTACTAAGTAGCGTGGAATCTACGAAAGAGCGTAGCAGCTACTAAAGAGCGTGGAATCTAGCCGACCATAAAACGCGCATATGAAAACGAGGGGCACCTGGCAGAGGTGCCCCTCGTTCTTTTGCTACAGGGCGCATCTTCTGAACAACACAAAATCAAGATGCGTTCTGTAGCGGGTGGGTTACCGAGTGAGTAGAGAACCCGGCTATGTTACCCGTGCCGGCAGGTAAATTTATGTCGAGGCGGTGCGCCGCCGCGAAGCGTTATTGCGGAATTGTCCAAGAATTTCGGATTAGTGTGGCGGACATAGTCCCCATTGACTATGTCCGTGGGGCCCACACTAATCTTGTGAGACCTCTTCCGAAGGTGTCTAAAGGGGCGCCTGACCGGAAGTAGGACTCAGCGGTGAATAACGGCACGGTACGAAGATGCTGAAATTCACCCGGGTATGGCGTTCCGGGAGAAGGAATCGATATCTAGGAGGGCCGAAACCTTCACACGTCATATCCCGTTACATCAAGGGTATGTGCAAGGGTGTTCAAAACCTATCTCTTCGGCAAATATTACGCCTCAACCAATGGTTGAATGTTTACAATGCAAGTATGCACTTTGAGATCTATAGATGTCAAATAAGATGCTCTATTGAACTAATTTAGCGGGAATTTTGATATATTTCCGCGGATATTTCAAAAATAAATTCCTGTGTATATTACGTTTAGGTGCCTGGCACTCACAGAGTTTTTCAGCCCCTTACGATAACGGCTCTCAAAAACCCGTAGCTATAAACCGGCGCCCTAAAACGCCGCATTAAAACACTAAGGCGCACCCCGCGTCGTATGCACAGCAGAAAGAGTACCCCTACTCCCCCGCCACACGGGATGCGCCCTAGGCGTTATATAACTATCGAAGCTACCGGCAAAACCTCAGCCGAGTGAGACCTTGAAGCCCTACCGGGCGCCTCGAATCATCCGCCAGCTTAGAGGCTGGCGAAGTCCAGAACCATACGGCCGGTAATCTTACCTGCTGCCATTTCCTCGAAGACAGCCGGTGCCTCATCAACCGCACGCAGCTGAACCACCGGAACCACGATGCCGTCAGCACCGAACTGGAATGCCTCCGCCAGATCCTGACGGGTGCCCACCAGGGAGCCCACCACGCGGATACCGTCCAGAACGATCTTCACAATGGACAGCTCCATCATCTCCGAAGGCAGACCAACAGCCACCACGGAACCGCCCGCACGAACCGACTCAACAGCCTGGTTGAATGCAACCTTCGACACCGCGGTCACCACAGCAGCGTGAGCGCCACCGCCGGTCAGCTCGCGAATACGAGCCGGAACGTCCTCAACCTCACGGCCGTTGATGATGTAGTCAGCGCCGGTCTCACGAGCCAGAGCCAGCTTGTCGTCGTTGATGTCAACAGCGATAACCTTGGCACCGAAAACCTTCTTAGCGTACTGAACAGCCAGGTTACCCAGACCGCCAGCACCGTAAGCAACCAGCCACTGACCCGGGCGGACCAGCGACTCCTTGATTGCCTTGTAGGTGGTCACACCAGCGCAGGTAATGGAGCTAGCCTGCGCCGGGTCAAGGCCCTCGGGAACCTTCACGGCGTAATCAGCGGTCACCAGGGTGTACTCGCTCATGCCGCCGTCAACCGAGTAGCCTGCGTTCTTCACCGAACGGCACAGGGTCTCACGGCCCGAGGTGCAGTACTCACAGTGACCGCAGCCCTCGAAGAACCAAGCCACCGACACGCGGTCGCCTTCCTTCAGGGACTCAACACCCTCGCCGACCTTGACGACACGACCGATGCCCTCGTGGCCCAGAATACGGCCCGGAACCTCACCGAAATCACCGGAAGCCACGTGCAGGTCAGTGTGGCACACACCCGAGTACTCAATCTTCACGAGCGCCTGGCCGTGACCGACAGCCGGAACGGGAACCTCACGGACAACAACCGAACCGTCAACCTTCTCAGGGACAACAACAGCCTTCATGGTTTCCTTGCACATGATCTAAACTCCTTAGTCATCGGTGGCCGCGCTCAAGCCGCAATCTGCAATCTGCGCCGTGCAACCTAGCGGGGTGGGCGCGTGTATTCTTTACATTTCCACCGTAAAATGATGAGCCGCCAATCTAAAGGTTTACCCCCGAATATGACAGAGGGGTTATTTAGGGGTCGGCACGCGAGCGAGGATGAGCTTTCGATAAGGTCTATTCCGACCAATGCGCTAAACCGCCAAAGGTTGATATGACGCTATGACGAACCGACACAGAAGATGAGAATGCCTCCCAAACCAGCGGTCTGGGAGGCATTCAGAAAAAATTTAAATATTAAGTTTGAGGCGCATACCACCCTAAAGAAAGGGTTCAATCTGCACCTATACGATTCTTATAAGCTCATAGCAGCTTAGAAGCAGAAAGCAACCTCAATATAGCCGGCACCGCGCTCACCCGGACCATTCGGAGCGTTCAACGCCCAACCCAGATCCATGATGCGCACCGTAGAATCCATGAACGTACCGCCGCCAGCGCCACCGCCAGCCAGCTGCACCGAACCCACCGCATAGCGGGCACGAGCCGAATCATTATTCCACTTCTGCGACACCACACGAGCCGAAACACTCAACGCAGCACCGGAGCCGCCGCCGCCATAACCGGCGCCACCGCCTCCAGAAACCACCGACTGGTAGCCGTTAAACAGCTCGCCAGCGTTCGACGGGCGGTTATCGGTACCCTCCGGAGTCTGATCCCACTGGTACGAATAGCTCGCCACACCATCGGCGCCCTTCGCACGGAAACCGCTCGCACCCGCCGCACCGGCAGTCGCAGTGCTCACCAGCTTCTGGGTGGAAGTGCTCGAAAAACCAATCACCGGGCCGTCAGCAGTCGGCGGGTTCAGCTTCTCACCGCCAGCGCCGCCCACACCACCGGCAGCGCCCGAACCCGGGTTCACCGTCAGAATCGGATTAGACTGCGCCTCGTACGAGGTGAAACCAACAAAACCGGGCGAACCGTCGCCATCACCCGAACCAGCGCCACCACCGGTGCTGAACTGATGCTCGCCACCGGAGCTATCGAGCGAATAGTGCGCGGTCGGGCGGACAGCACCCGCATTCGCGGGGTTCGGCAGAACCGTCGCATACGACGCCAGCACACCGGCACCGCCGCCGCCACCGGCAACAATCATCGGCACGCCGTCCACCTCAATAGCGGAGGAACCACCGCCGGATGCCGAATACAGCACAGCGCTCATGCCGCCGCGACCGGTCACACCGCCAGAAATGCGAGTCAAATCATTAATCGCAGAAACAACGTTCGCAGGAACCGGCGAAGAAGCCTTCGAAGAGCCGCCCACGCCGTAGCCGTCGCCGCCCTCAGCGGGCTTTAGCTCACCATTACCGATACCGCCCGAACCGGCAGTCAGAGTAATAGTCTGGCCGCCGCGCACAGCCATAGAACCCTCCACCATGGCGCCGGAACCGGCATCCGCCACAGTGTAGTTCGTGCCGCCAGCACCGCCCACAGCGGTAAAACGCATACGCTTAGCGCCCGCAGGAACCGTCAACACACGGACCTTCTTCACGCCGTCACCGGCAGTGACCATCGTCGAATCCTCGTAGGGACCGGTGCACTCGCCTTCCTCGTCAGAAGCCGCATAAGCGGGAATCACCGACGACGCCACAACAACCGGGGCAGCCCACGCCGCACCAGCCACCAGGCGGCGGCGCGACAGGCCCGGACGAGAAGAAGGAGAAACGGCGCGCGAAAAATCGCCGGAAGAAGAGCTCACGATAAAATCCTGTACGTTGAGTGGGTGTTTCTAAACGCAGACGCGGCAGGTATCACCACTCGAAGAGCCTCATACTCCTTCGCGGGTGCCCACCACATGCAATACCTCTATTATGCCTTCTCAACAGCCTAAATCCACGCACGGCGCCGTCACATACCAGTGTGTGAATGCTACACGCGCTTAGCAGAGCGCCAGAGTGGAAGAATGCCAGTGCGGAAGCGCCAGAGTGGAAGAACGTCAGAGCGCAGAAACAGGTACAAAAAACCGCCGGACGGGGGGGCACTCCCCCATCCGGCGGTTTTTCTATGAAATTTAGATGAAAGCTAGGAGCTCTTCGTTTGGGAGTCCGCCGTCTGGGAATCCTTCGTCTGGGAGCCCTTCATCGAAGACTCAGAAGAGTCAGAATCCTCGGCGGGCTCTGCCTTCTCGGTTGCCTTCTCGGACACCTTCTCAGGTGCCTTCTCCTCAACGTCCTCTGCAGACTCATCTGCGGCAGGCTTCGGAGCGAACTCCGCAGGAGCCGGCTCAATACCCGCAGCAGCCTTTGCCGCCGCACGACGACCAGCCACCACAAAACCAGCAGCACCCAGCAGAACCAGCAGCAGAGCAGTCCACACGTGAATACGAACACCCCAGAGCATCTCCGAGGTATCAATACGCAAGAACATCTCAATGAAGAGGCGACCCACACCGTAGTAGAACACATACAGCCACAGGGTCTGACCCAGCTTCAGCACGCCCTTACGGCCCAGCCACAGTAACAACGCCACACCCAGCAGGTTCCACAACGACTCGTACAGGAACGTCGGATGGAACAGCGTACCCGCCGGATACTGAGGCGGGAAATTACCGCTCGAAGCGCTAATCTCCAAGCCCCACGGCAGAGTCGTCGGCTTACCGAATAGCTCCTGGTTGAACCAGTTACCCCAGCGGCCAAACGCCTGAGCCAGCAGAATACCCGGCGCTACCGCATCCGCAAAGGCCGGGAAATTAATCCCGTAGCGGCGGCAACCATACCAGGCACCCAACGCGCCAACCGACACGGCACCCATAATGCCGATGCCGCCCTCCCAAATCTTCAGGAAAGCCCACGGATCAGCAACATTCGGACCGAAATAGCTACCCGGGTCGGTAATCAGCACGTGGTAGGCGCGGGCACCAATAATACCCGCCGGAATAGCCCACATCGCCACGTCAAAAACGCGTTCAGGGGTACCACCCGCCGCCTTCCAACGGCGAGAACCCAGCCACAAGCACACCGCCATACCCGCAAGAATACACAGAGCATAGAAATGCACACGGAACGGGCCCAGCTGCAGATACGAAACGCTCGGTGACGGAATCGACGCCAGCACGTTAGCTACCGGCACGCTCGCCAGCGACAGCACATCAGACATTAGCCTTCACGCCCCGCCAGCTCACGGGTCAGCTTAGCCACCGCCTCAACACCGCCAGAAGCCAAAGCCTTCACCAGCGCGGTACCGACAATCACGCCGTCCGCATACTCGCCAATCTCCTCAACGTGGGCACGAGTTGAAACACCCAGACCCACGCACGCACGAGGCGCACCGGCTGCCTTAATGTCCGCAACCAGGGTGCGAGCTGCCTCCGACACGGAGGTGCGGGCACCGGTCACGCCCATCACCGATACGGCGTACACGAAGCCGCTCGACGCCTTCGCAATGGTCGCCAGACGCTCCGGCGAAGAAGACAGAGCCGCCAAGAAAATACGATCCAGACCGTACTCGTCAGAAGCCTCAAACCATGCCGACGCCTCATCAGGCACCAGGTCCGGGGTGATCATGCCCGCGCCGCCGGCAGCCGCCAAATCACGCGCAAAATTCTTCACACCGTACGCCAGAACCGGGTTCCAGTACGTCATCACGACAACCACAGCGTCGGTCGCCTCGGTAATACGGCGGACCGCCTCAAACAGCTGAGGAAGCTTGAAACCGTTCTCCAGCGCCACGCCGGTCGCCTTCTGAATCACCGGACCATCCATGACCGGATCAGAATAAGGCACGCCCAGCTCGATAATGTCCGCGCCGTTATTGCCCAGAGCAATCGCCGCGTCAATCGACTCATCCAGGGTAGGGAAGCCCACCGGCAGGTAGCCAATCAGCGCCGCACGGCCCTGCTTCTCGCACTCAGCCAGACGAGCCGCCAGAGGCGAGTTCGCGTTCGGAGCGGGGAAAGAACCATCCAGCATCGTAAAAGGTGCCGCCTGAGAAATAGCGTCCTGGTAGCTCATTACTTAGCCTCACTTTCAGCCTGTGCGTTCTGTGCAGCGGATGCGGCAGCTTCCTTATTACCGGTCATCAGGGTCGAGGACGGAATCGCCTTACCCAGGCCGAACCACTTCAGCGCGGTCTCCATGTCCTTATCGCCACGACCGGACAGGCAGACAATCATCGTCTTCTCGCGTGCCGCCTCCGGATCCTCAGCAGCCCAACGCTGGCACACGCGCAACGCGCCCGCCAGAGCGTGCGAGGACTCAATCGCCGGGATAATACCCTCGGTGCGGCAGAGCAGACGCAGAGCGTCCATCGCCTCGGTGTCAGTCACCGGCTCGTAGGTCACGCGACCAATATCGGACAGGTAGGAGTGCTCAGGACCCACGCCAGGGTAGTCCAAACCAGCCGAAATCGAGTGGGACTCAATGGTCTGGCCGTCCTCATCCTGCATCAGGTAGGTCATCGCGCCGTGCAGCATGCCCGGGCGGCCCAGAGTAATGGTCGCCGCGTGACGGCCGGTATCCACGCCGTCGCCGCCAGCCTCAAAACCGTAAATCTCAACCGAAGAATCGTCCAAGAACGCGTGGAACAGACCAATCGCATTCGAACCGCCACCCACGCAGGCAGCAATACCATCGGGCAGGCGGCCAGTCTCAGCAAGAATCTGCTCGCGCGCCTCAGAACCAATAGCGTCGTGGAAGAAACGCACCATCGCAGGGAACGGGTGCGCACCCGCGGCGGTACCCAGCAGGTAGTGGGTGTTCTCAACGTTCGCAACCCAGTCGCGCAGCGCCTCATTAATGGCGTCCTTGAGGGTGCGGGAACCGTTCTGAACCGCAATCACCTTCGCGCCCAGCAACTGCATACGAGCCACGTTCAGCGACTGACGCTCAGTGTCTTCCTCACCCATGTAGACCACGCACTCCATGCCGAACAGCGCAGCCGCGGTAGCAGTCGCAACACCGTGCTGACCCGCACCGGTCTCAGCAATCAGACGGGTCTTGCCCATACGCTTAGCCAGCAGAGCCTGACCAATCACGTTATTAATCTTGTGGCTACCGGTGTGGTTCAGGTCCTCACGCTTGAGGAACACGCGCGCACCAGCATGCTCAGAGAACTTCGGAACCTCAGTCAGCAGCGACGGACGGTTCGAATACTCAGCAGAAAGACGCTGGAACTCGGCAATGAACTCGGGGTCGTTCTTCGCCTCGTTAAAGGTTGCCTCCAGCTCATCCATGGCGGCAATCAGCGACTCGGGCATCCACCGCCCGCCGTACTCACCAAAATAGGGGCCGGGGGCATTCTTCAACGACTCGCCGTTGAGGAAAGCATCTGCCAGGTTCTCGCTCATCACTATTCCTTCCCTGGATGGTTACCGCCGGATGCGCGCCGCGGGTAGGGCGGGGCATCAGGCCTGATCACAGCGAAACACCACGCAACCGCGGGTAGGGCGGGCGGTGTTCACGCATATCCCCCTATAGTACCCGGGTACAGGCGGTGACCTGTACCCCGGGGTGCACATGACCATTCCTAGGACATGTGACGTTCGCCGGGGTGGGTGTGCTCGCGGGTATGGGCGGCTCGCATGGGAAGGTTTAAACGCTGGGAAGAAGCGGCGAGGCAGGGGCGCTCGGCTGGGTCTGGCCGGGTCGGGCAGGGTCTGGCAAGCGCGGCGGGCTACAGCAGCTCGCGCAACTCCTCCATCTGCTGAGAAAGCACCGTCGACACACCACCGCGCATCGACACCCCGTACAGGGTCTCCGCAATCTGCATCGTGCGCTTCTGATGCGTCACCACAATCAGCTGCGAACGCTCCCCCAACTCACCAATCACCTGCAGCAGGCGCGAGAGGTTGCGGTCATCCAGCGCCGCCTCAACCTCATCGAGGGCGTAGAACGGCGACGGGCGAGACATATAAATCGCAATCAACAGCGCCAGCGAAGCGAGCGAACGCTCACCGCCAGAGAGCAGCGACAGGCGCTTAACCTTCTTACCCGCCGGGCGCGCGTGAATCTCCACACCCGAATTCAACGGATCGGACGGGTCGTCCAGCTCCAGGTGGCCCTCGCCTCCCGGGAACAGGGTCTCAAAGATGCGGCGGTAGTGGGTGTTAATGTCCTCCAGCGCGGCGGTGAACACCTCCGCAATGTGGCTGCTGACCTCGTCCATGACTGTGTTCAGGTCGCGGCGGGTCGCCTTCAAATCCTCAATCTGCTGGTTCAGGTAGGCGTGGCGTTCAGAAAGCGCCTCGTACTCCTCCAGCGCCAGCGGGTTAATGGCGCCCAGTGCCTCCAGTTCGGCGCGGGTTGCCTTGAGGCGAGCGCGGACGCTCTCGGTGGAGGCTTCGGTAGTCTCTGATGCCGTTTCGGTAGCAGTATTTTCGGTGGCGGTATTTTCGAAAGCCGCGTTTTCGGACGTCTCCTCCGCGGGCACGTCAACCGGCAGCTGCTCGGAGTACTCCTCCTGCAGCTGCTCCAGGGTCAAACCGGTCACCAGGCGGGCACGTTCAGCCAGCGCCTGCACACGCTCCTGCACGCGCGCCGCCTCCGTCTGGGTGCGCGCCAGCAGGGTCAGCGCCGCCGCGTGCGCCGCCTGCAGGTCCTGCACCTCATCATTGGTGCTGGTCAGACCCTCCTGGGCGTTCTTCAGGGCGGTGCTCAGCTCGTGCAACTGCTGCTCACGCTCGCTCACCTGCTCGGCAAGCACCTCCCCCAGACGCTGGGCGCGGCGCTCAATGGTCGCGGCGGGAGCCTGCTCCCCCGTGCCCGCCAGGTAGGAATCCTCGCGGGTGCGCGCCGACTCGTAGGCGGTGCGCGCCTGCGCCACGGATTCCTCCGCAGCGGCAAGGCGCTCGTTCAGGCGGGCGCGCTCATTCTGAATGTTCTGCGCGGATGCCTCCAGGGATTCCGCCTGAGCGCGGGCGCGGGCATGCTCGGCGCTCGCCACGCCCGCCGCCTTCGCCGCCTCACGTTCCGCTTCAACCGCCGATTCTGCCGCGGTCTGAGCCTGCTGAACGGTCTGCTCGGCTTCGTCCAGTTCGGCGCGGGTGCGGGTCACGACCTGGGAGGCGGCGCGGTATGAGGCGGCGAGTTCCAGGGGGCTGGCGCCCTCAGCCGGGTAGAGCAGGCTGTAGCGGGTGTGCTCGGTGCCTGCGGGGTCAAAAATACGCCAGATAGTGCGCTGACCTGCGAGGGGATTCTCTGCGAGCAGGTGTAGGGCGTGCTCTGCGGAGGCGGCATCCGGCGCGAACAGCATGCCTGCCAGGCGCTCGCCCAGCGCCGCGGTGACGCGCGCCAGGGCGTGCTCATCGATGCCGGCGAGCGCGGCGGCATCCTCGCTGAGCGGTTCAATCATCTCGGTTGCGGGGCGGATACCCAGCTCGCGCAGCTCGGCAGCGCAGGATTCGGGCAGGGTGGTTTCAGGCAGTTCTGTTGAAAGTTCCTTCGCGGCAGATTCGCTGCTTTCGTCCCCCTTATCACCGCGCAGCTGCGACACCTCGGCGCCCTCAACCGGCACGCTCAACGCCGCGGTCGCCAGCGAGGTCAGCGCCGCAGAAGCCGCGCGCGCATACTCGGGGTCAATCTGCACGGCATCCAACACGCGCAGCAGGCTCGCGCCCTCGCTCGAAGAATCCATGAGCTCACCGGTCTCGGGGTCGAACACCGCCTCAGCAGATTCAGTGTCCAGTTCGGCGGGTTCCTCGCCCAGGCTCTGCCCCAGCGCCTCACGCAGGGTTGCGGCACGCTCAGCCGCCGCCGCGTAGGCGCGGGTCGCCTCCACCGCAGCGGCGCGGGCGGCATCCAGCTGAGCCTGCGCGCGGGCACGAGACTGCGCCGCCTCACCCGAGGCGCGCTCAGTCTGCGCCACCTCGGACGCTGCCTTCTCGACGTTCTTCAGCGCCGCATCGTAGCGTTCCTCAAAGCTGGCGTAGCTTTCCACCGCGCGCTCTGCCTCTTCGCGGCGTTCCTCCAGCAGTTCCAGGGCGCGTTCGTATCCGGCGCGGGCGGCGGCGGTCGCCTCGGTCAGCTCCACGCGGTAGGTGCGCACGCGCTCGGCGGCGATGGACTGCACGGTGCGCACGCGCGCGGCGGACTCGCGCAGGGTCGACACGGCCTTCTGACAGGCGGTGACCTCCGCGTTCAGGCGGTTCTGCTCCTGCTGATGCTTCGCGGATGCGGCACGCGCCGCCTCCAGCTGTTCTTTCAGGGTTTCGGCGCGGCGGGTACCTTCCGCCTCGGAGGCGAGAGCCTGCGTCTGCTCAGCCTGCAGAACACCCAGCTGACGGGCCAAAAGTACCGCCTCCAGCTGGCGGATGCGCGCCTGCAGCTGGCGTGCAGTCGCGGCGGATTCTGCCTGCTCGCTCAGCGGCTGCAACTGCGAATCCAGCTCGGCAACCAGGTCGCTCAGGCGGGTAACGTTCGATGCCACAGACTCCAGCTTGCGGCTGGTCTTCTCCTGGCGGCGGCGGTACTTGACCACGCCCGCCGCCTGCTCAATCATGTCGCGGCGCTGCTGGGCGGTGGCGTGCAGGACTGCATCCAGCTGACCCTGGCCGACGAGCACATGCATCTGCTGACCCAGACCCGCCTCCGAGAGCAGGTCCTGAATGTCGGCAAGGCGCGCCGGGGAGCCGTTAATCTCGTACTCGCTGCCGCCGGAGCGGAACATGGTGCGCGAAATCTGCACCCGATCAGCGGGAATGCTGAGGGTGCCGTCAGAATTATCGAAAGTCAGGGTGACTTTGGCGCGGCCCAGGGGCGCACGCTGGGCGCCGTCGCCCGAACCAACCTCGCCGGAGCCCGCGAAGATAACGTCCTTCATGCTGCCGCCGCGCAGGCTCTTAGCGCCCTGCTCGCCCATAACCCAGGCGAGCGCATCCAGCACATTGGATTTGCCGGAGCCGTTGGGTCCGACCACCGCGTTAATGCCGGGGGTGAACTCAAAAGTGGTGGCGGAGGCGAAAGACTTGAACCCGCGCAGGGTCAGCGACATCAGGTGCACAAGGGGCCTTTCTGCAGAAGAACTGGTGTGTGCCGGGCACGTTCTGTGGTGCATGGCGGCATCCCTCTAGTGTACGCGGTGCGGCGGGCGGGCGGCGTGAACGTGCACGGGGTGAAGAGGGTTCAAAGTTCCTCATTATGCATCATCTTACGCGCGGGGTGAACGGGCGCGTTCATATTGGGTCTACGGATACGGGTTCGCCCGGTCGGTGCGGTAGATTGGAATGAGCATCACGAATTCTGCGGGGCCGCTGTTCGCATCCCCGCGTTTTTCTATGTATCCCACTGACTTCTATTTTCAAGGGCCACACCATTGATGAATGCACCCGCCGATAAGGTCGGCACGAACTCTGACATTCGCCACGCTAACGCAGCTCTGCTGTCTATTACCCATGAGCTACCTCCGGAGGTCGTCACGAGCGACTACTTCGATGAGCAGCTGGCCCAAACCTACAAGCGTCTGCGCATGCCGAAGGGCCTGCTGGAGCGCCTTGCCGGTATTAGCACTCGCCGTGGCTGGGCTGAGGGCCAGACCTTCGAGGACGGCGTGGTTGCCGCAGCCGAGAAGGCTATCGAGCAGGCGGGTATTGACCGCTCCCAGATTGGCTTGCTGATTAACGCTTCGGTGACTCGCGATAACTTTGAGCCCGCCGTTTCGGTGGGTGTGCACGACCGCTTGGAGTTGCCGCGTCACGCCCTGAACTTCGATATTACGAACGCCTGCCTGGGCTTTGTGAACGCGATGACTGTCGCCTCCACCATGATTGATGCGGGCGCTATCGACTACGCCCTGATTGTGGCTGGCGAGGACCCCTCCCCGTGGCACCGTACCGCGGTGCGCATCCTGAACAACCCCGATTCGACCCGCGAGGATGTGCTGGCGCAGTTCGCGACCCTGACCCTCGGTTCGGGTGCGGCGGCGGCTGTGATTGGTCGCGCTGACCGCCACCCGGAGGGTCACCGCATTGTCGGTTCGGTGTCCCGCGCGGGCACCGAGCACCGTAACCTGTGCATCGGTGGCGAGGCGGATCAGGGCATGAACACCGACGCCGAGGGTCTGCTCAAGTACGGCCTGGAGCTGGTGGCGCAGGCGTGGGAGCAGGCGCATCAGGACGGCTGGGAGTGGAACGACATGACCTCCTATGTGACCCACCAGATTTCTAACGCCCACACAAACGCCATTATTGAGGCGGTCGGTATTGAGCGTGAGCGCATCCCCTTGACCTTCCCGAAGTGGGGCAATGTGGCTGCGGCGGCTCTGCCGATGACTCTCGCCGAGTGCGCGCCGACCTACACGAAGGGCGACCGTATTCTGTGCATGGGTGTGGGTTCTGGCCTGAACACTGCCCTGCTTGAGATTCAGTGGTAACCCGTTAGCCAGCAGCCCTTAGCCGGCAGCCCTTAACCTCTGTGCGGTAGACATTCACCGATTCGATCCGGAAGGATTCCCCCAGCATGCGCCATTTGAACTTCCCTAAGACCCAGCCGCCGTATAACCCGGAGGAATGGGCGGGCGTGAACCCGCGTTACTCCCACCTTCTGGAGGTGCCCACCACCGCCCCCATTGAGCAGCGGGCGCAGCAGGCTGGCGCGCGCCGCTGGCACTACCTGGATAACCTTCCGGTGCTGGTCGAGCAGGGTTTGGAGCCGATTGGCACGATTCTGTGCGTGCACGGTAACCCGACCTGGTCGTACCTGTGGCGTACCGTGCTGGATGCGGGCGTGAATGAGCGCGCCCCGTGGCGTGTGGTTGCGGTTGATCAGATTGATATGGGTTATTCGGAGCGCACCCACCTGGATTTGGAGGGTGAGCGCCGCACCCTGACCGACCGTATCGCTGACCTGGGTGATTTCACGAAGGCGCTCGGTCTGGACGAGACTGACAAGCCGGTCGTAACTCTCGCCCATGACTGGGGTGGGTTGGTGTCCTTTGGTTGGGCGCTGGAGCATCGTGAGATTCTTTCGGGCGTGATGCTGACGAACACCGCGGTCTACCATGACGGCATTGAGAATATCCCTGCCGCCCTGCGTCTGGCGTTGGGTGTGCACGAGTGGGGTACCCGCGATTCGACCGCGTTTATTGATGTGACCCTGGGTTTGGCTCAGAATGAGGGCCGCCTGCCCGCGCCGGGTTCTGCCGGTGCCGGGGCGCTTGATGGTGCCCTGCCGCAGCCGGTGGGCAAGCAGCCCAAGCGCCTGTACCCGAGCCCTCTGAACGAGGCGATTTACCGTACGTACCGTGCGCCGTACGCTCATTCGGCGTGGCGTGAGGGTGTGCGTAATTTTGTGGGCGATATTCCGACCGGTGCCGATGTTCCGTCCTATACGCCGATGCAGCGTATTGCCGAGCAGATCCGTGGCCTGGACGTGCCCGCGTTCTTCCAGTGGGGCACGAAGGACCCGGTGTTCCAGCGCCGCTACCTGTTCGACCTGATGGAGCGCATGCCGCAGGCGAAGGTGCACCGCTACGAGAAGGCCTCGCACCTGGTCATTGAGGATTACGATATTGCCTCCCCCATGATTTCGTGGCTTGCGCAGACTTTCGGCACGCTGGAGGATGGCGCTCTGGTGCCCCCGCACAACGTTGAGGCGGAGCATCGTGCCGCCCGCGCACGCCGCCACGGTCTGACTGCCGGCGAGGGCGCTACTGCTGAGGGCACCGCCGCTGAGGGTGCTGAGGGCGCTGTTCCCGCGGCGTTCCGACCCATGCTCGCAGCCCTCACCGAACGCGCCGATGACGCCTCCACCGCCGTGGTGGACATGGACCCCAAGGGCGACGGCACCTCCGTGTCTGTAACCCTGACCTGGGCTGAGCTGAACCAGCAGGTCAACGCCGCCGCGACCCGCCTGCACGCCCTGGGTGTGCGTCCGGGCGACCGCGTGAACCTGATGGTGCCTCCAGGTGCCCGCCTGACCACCCTGATTTACGCCTGCATGAAGCTGGGCGCTGTCATTGTGGTGGCTGATACCGGCCTGGGTATTCCGGGTCTGACTCGCGCATTGAAGGGCGCTAACCCGAGCTTCCTGGTGGGTATTCCCGCCGCGCTCAGTGCCGCCCGTACCCTGCTGTGGCCGGGTGTGCGTATTTCTGTGGAGCCGCTGGGTTCGGTGCAGGAGAAGCTGTTGGGCGTTGCCGGTTCGGTGTTTACCGCGCCCGCCGCTGACGGTACTCCGGGTGCTCCCGTGCCCACCCCGACCGTGGTGGAGTTCCCCTCCCCCGTGCCGGATGCTGATGCGGCGGTGCTGTACACCTCCGGTTCGACCGGCCCGGCTAAGGGTGTGGTGTACACGCAGCGTCAACTGGCGGGTATGCGCGATGCCATTGCGAATACGTACGGTTTTGCGCCCGGTAGCGGCCTGGTGGCTGGCTTCGCGCCGTTTGCACTGTTGGGCCCGGCACTGGGTGCTACCAGCGTGACCCCGACGATGGATGTGACCCGCCCGAAGACCTTGACGGCTTCGGCATTGGCGTCGGCTGCGGCGGCTATTGATGCGTCGGTCGTGTTTGCTTCCCCCGCCGCCCTGGTGAATGTGGTGGCGACTGCCGATGAGCTGAACGCTGAGCAGCGTGCGGCGTTGGCTAAGGTTCAGACCGTGCTGAGTGCTGGCGCGCCGATTCCCGTGCCGCTACTGGAGGCGCTCTCCGCACTCGTGCCGAACGCCTCCCTGCACACCCCGTACGGCATGACCGAGGGTCTGCCGGTGACCGATGTGTCTTTCGAGATGATTCGCCAGGCGATTGCTGAGGGCACCCCGAATGCTGCCGGTGAGGTGCTTGACCCGTTCGCCCGTGATGGCGTGTGCGTTGGTTTCGCGGTGTACGGTGCGGCGGTGGCTATTGCGCCGCTGCTGCAGGACGGTTCGGTCGCGGATGAGCTAACCCATGAGCCGGGTGTGACCGGTGAAATTCTGGTGTCGGCGCCGCATGTGAAGGACCGCTACGACACCCTGTGGGTGACTGAGGAGCAGTCCATTAGCACTCCGGGTTGGCATCATACCGGTGACGTCGGGCACCTGGACGCTTCGGGTCGCCTGTGGGTTGAGGGTCGCCTCGCGCACGTGCTGCTGACTTCGCAGGGCGTACTGACCCCGGTTGCGGCTGAGCAGTCCGCCGAGTCCCTGCCCGAGGTGCGCCGCGCCGCCCTGGTGGCGGTGGGTCCTGCCGGTACTGCGGCACCGGTGCTGGTCATTGAGGCGTCCGCGAATACTGCCGCGTTGGAGGCGCGCCAGTCGGCATCGGGTCTCAAGCGTGCCCTGCTCGATCGCGTGCCCGGCGCTCGCCGCTTCCCCATTGCGGAGGGTGTGGCGCCCTTCGAGCTGTCGCAGCTGGTGCGTCAGAAGGTTGCCGAGGATACCGACGTGGAACTTGCCGCGGTGCTGGTGGTGCACGAGCATCCGACCGATATTCGCCATAATTCGAAGATTGACCGCCCCGCCCTGGGTGAGTGGGCGTCGAAGGTCCTTGCGGGGGCGTAAGCGCCTGCCGGATCCCTAAGTCTAAGGAGTATGATGTCCCCTCATTCTTCGCGTGAGTCCTCTTCCCACGAGCCCGCACCCCGCCTGTCTGCGTCCCGCTTGTCTGGACACCGCCTGTCGACTGCGCATGCGGTGATTTCCCCGACGGCTCGGTTCCGTAAGCCGGCGCAACCGCTGGCGGCACGCTACACCGACCCTGCCCCGCGTTCGCTGCGCCCGGTTGAGGAGCCCGATTTCGCGCCGCGTATTGGCGAGCGCATCCTCTTTACCGGTGCGAGCGGCCTGCTGGGTCGTGAGAGCGTTCTGGCGTTGCTGCGTGCAGGCTATGATGTGCGCGTTTTTCAGCGTGGCGATTCGGGTATTGCGGCGCTTCTGCCCGATTCGATTCGCCCGCGTTTTGAGCAGGTGCGCGGCGATATTACGAACGCGCAGGCTGTGGATCTGGCGATGACCGGCGTGAACGGCGTGGTGCATGCCGCGGCAAAGGTTTCGGTCAGCGGCGAGTGGACTGACTATGAGCGCATCAACATTGAGGGCACCCGCACCCTGTTGCATGCGGCGCTGAACCACTCGGTGGGTTCGTTCCTGTACATTTCGTCACCGTCGGTGGCTCATGCCGGTGCGGCGATTGTGGGTGACGGTGCCGGCGTGGCGTCCCCGGAGCATGCGCGCGGTAACTATGCGCGTTCGAAGGCTGCCGCTGAGCTGCTCGCGTTGGAGGCGAACGGCACTCCCCTGCCCGGCGGTGGGGTTTTGCGTGTGGGTGCGTTGCGTCCGCACCTGATGTGGGGGCCGGGCGATACCCAGCTGGTCGAGCGTATTCTGGAGCGTTCCGCCGCGGGCCGCCTGCCGCTACTATCCGGCGGTACGGGTCTGATTGATACGCTCTACATTGATAACGCCGCGGATGCGCTGGTGCGCGGCTATCAGCGCCTCGACGCTTTTGCGGGCCGGGCGCTGGTGGTGACGAACGGTCAGCCGCGCACTATCGCTGAGCTACTGGGTGGTTTCTGTGAGGCGGTGGGCGTTCCTGCCCCGCGTTTCTCGGTTCCGGCGAAGGTTGCGGCTCTGGCGGGTAAGGTCATTGAGCGCGTCTGGGAGCGTCTGCCGAAGAACGTGACCGCCGGTGATGAGCCGCCGATGACGGAGTTCCTCGCCGAGCAGCTGTCGACCGCACACTGGTTTGATCAGCGCCGCACCCGTGAGCTTCTGCAGTGGGAGCCCGCCGTGTCGATTGAGGAAGGCTACGAGCGTCTGGGCCTGTTCTACGGGGACAGGTACAAGCGATAGGTACAGCCGCCAGTTGCTTCTTGTCGGGGTGGCTTTCGGGTTGACTCCCTCGCCCCCCGGTTTATACAGCTGAGGTTCAAACGAATGACGGCGTAGCTACATCCCCCTATGGGAGGAACGTAGCTACGCCGTCATTCGCATATCTAGCGTGAGCTTGTGCCTATCGTAAGCCTTTATCTAGCGAGAACGCGGCGCCCGCTGGCAGTGCGGGCAACGGTAGGATGAGCGGTTCTGGAACGGCTCGCGCACCATCAGGGTTGTGCGGCCCGCCTCCGCGCAACGGTGGCAGGGCTCCCCGGCACGGCCGTAGGCGTTCAGCGAGCGCTCAAAATAGCCAGACTCCCCCAGCACGTTCACGTACAGGGCATCGAAGCTTGTGCCGCCCGCCGCCAGGGACTCGCGCAGCACCTGGGTGACCGCCTCCAGCAGTTCGCGGGTTTGGGCGGCGCTGAGGGTGCGTGCGGGCTTCGCGTAGTGCAACCGCGCACGCCACAGCGCCTCGTCGGCGTAGATATTACCCACGCCGGAAATCACCGACTGGTCTAGCAGCACCTTCTTAATGCCGCTGGAGGTGCGCAGGAACTTGCGGCGCACCGCCGCGGGGTCGAAGAATTCGTCCAGCGGGTCGCGGGCAATGTGCATGACCGCTTCCGGTACTAGAAAACGCTCCGGTACTTCACCCGGCGCTACCTCACCCGGCGCTACTTTATTCGTTGCAACTGCCGCGGGTACGTCCGGTACCAGCGGGCTGAGGAACATGCCGCCGAAGATGCGCTGGTCCACGAAGAGCAAGCGCTGCCCGGTGTTTGCCCGGTTGGCGCTCGCCGCGCCACCGGTGGCTCCCGCAACGCTGGTAGCTCCCACCGGTCCTAGCTCGAGCGCCACGCGCAGGTGCCGCGGCTGCTCATCAAAGGCCGCACGCGCCTGCAAATCATTACCCGAGTCGCCGCCCGAGTCACTGCCGGAATCGCCGCCCGGCTCATCGCGCACGAGCAGCTGACCACTCATGCCCAGATGCACCACGAGCGCCTCGTCGGCAAGCGTGCCGTCCGCCTCGCTCAGGGTCAGCCATAGGTACTTGCCGCGGCGGTAGGCGCCGCGCAGCGCCCTGCCGGTGAGTGCCGCCTCAAAGTGGGCGGGACCGGGCAGGTACCTGCGCAGCGAACGGGCATCGACCACGCGCACCGCCCGCACGGGGCGACCCAACGAATGGTCGACTAGACCTGCGCGAACGGTTTCCACCTCGGGTAGTTCGGGCATGAATTACTCCCCTCAACGGGATTGCAGGTTCAAGAGCCCCGCAGAGTTAGCAGACCTGCAGGATGATTGAATGAGCCTAAACCAGAACGCGGTACGCCTGCTCAGCGGCAAGGCGCTCCGCTTCCTTCTTGCTCGGACCCACACCGGTACCGGCCTGCTGGTTCGCCACAATAGCGACCGCAGTGTACACGCGCGCGTGGTCGGGGCCCTCGCCGGTGACCTCATAGCGCACGTCTCCCCAACCGCGGGCGGTGGCGAGGTTCAGCAGCTCGGTCTTCCAGTCGCGTCCAGAGTTCAGGACCTTCTCATCATCGAGCAGCGGCGCAATCAGGCGCAGCACCAGGTCACGAGCCGCCTCGCGACCGCACTCCAGGTAGGTCAGGCCGAAAATCGCTTCCATGGTGTCGGCAAGGATCGAGTCCTTATCGGCACCGCCGGTGTGAATCTCGCCCTTACCGAGCAGGATGTACCGGCCCAGATCCAGGTCGCGTGCCACCTTCGCCAACGCCACCGTAGACACCACCACGTGGTGCAGCTTCACGAGCTCGCCCTCGGGCAGGTCGGGGTAGCGTCGGTACACTTCTTCAGCGATCGCCAGGGAAAGCACCGAATCGCCCAGGAACTCCAGGCGCTCGTTATGCTCCACCCCGGGGTTCTCGAAGGCGTAGGAGCGGTGGGTTAGGGATAGCAAAAACGTCTCGGCGTCGATATCGACCCCGAGACGTTTACGCAACTCCCTAGTATCAACACTAGGAAATTCAAACATAAGGATTCACCGCTTCTTAGGCGTCTGCAACCTTACGGCCCTTGTACTCCAGGAACAGGGCGTTGCCTGCAGCGTCGGTTACAACCTTTGCCTGGTGGGGCAGGCTGTAGGTCACGCGACCGTTTTCAACGGTCTTAACCAGCTGGGGCACGGATGCCTTCCACTGGGAACGGCGTGCGCGGGTGTTAGCGCGGGACATCTTGCGCTTGGGAACAGCCACAGCTATCTCACAATCTCTAGTAACAACAATTTAGTTTTCGGTATCTGCACCGAGCAGGCCCTGCAGGGCCGACCAGCGCGGATCCAACACCTCGTGATGATGCCCGGGGTCATCCTCCAGGCGCGCACCGCAATCGGCGCACAGACCCTGGCAGGTGTCCCTACAAACAGGCTGGAACGGCAGTTGAAGGATTACTGCGTCCCGCAGAGCCGGTTCAAGGTCGATGGAATCATCCTCAACGGCGTACTGCTCATCTACTTCGTCTTCGGGGCCGCCAGCCGGGGCCTTCTCAAAGACGAAAAGCTCTTGAATATTGGCCGACATCTCGTAATCAATCGGATCCAAGCAGAGGCTACACTCGCCGTGTACATCCACAACGACGGAGCCGGTTACTAGGATACCATCAACAACAGACTCCATACGAATATCGAGGTCAATATCCGAACCCTCTTCCACGCCGATGAGCGTGTTACCCAGGTCTGCCGGTGCGGGCAGAACCTCAGTGAGAGTTTCCATGGTGCCGGGGCGGTGAATCAGGTTAGTGACTGATACAACCAGCGGCGATGCGTCTGCACGTGAAATGGCGTTTCTCCTTACGAAATGTATAAACCAAAGTCCCATTTTAGGGGTCATTCGCACCGTTAATCAAGATTAAGCGCCTTTTAAATCTCTTTAAGTGGCGCTCACCTCTTAAATATCCCCTTAAGGAGACACCGCGCGGCACTTAATCGGCCGGTCGGGGCGTTCCATAGGTAATTAAGCGCCCGGTCGGCGGTGCGAGTTATTCTGCCGGAGCCCTGCCGGTGGTCATGTCGGGCGTGTCGGATGGGTGCGCGCCCGGTGGCGTGCGCCCGGGTTGATGAGGCGTTTTCCTAGGCGCTCTTCAGGGCGCGGGCGACCGCCTCCGGCACGAAGGGAGTCACGTCACCACCCAGCGACGCCACCTCACGAATAATCGTGGACGACACCGCACCGTAGCGGTCCTCACCCGCCAAGAACACCGTCTCAACCTGCGCCAGGTGACGGTTCATGCTCGCCATCGGAGCCTCATAGCTGTAGTCCGTCGCAGAACGCAGACCCTTCACCAGCACCTTCGCGCCGCGCTCCGCCGCGTACTCGGCAAGCAGCACGCCTGGCGGAATCGGCTCCACGCTCACGCCCTCAATGCCGAGCTCCTGCAGGGACTCACGCACCAGCTGCACGCGCTCCTCCAGGGAGAAACGGTACTTCTTGGAGCTATTGTGCGCCACGCCCACGATCACCTCATCAAAGAGCTGAGCGGCGCGGGCAATGATTTCCAGGTGGCCGTGGTGCACGGGGTCAAAAGAGCCGGGGCAGAGGGCAATCATGGCGGTCCCTTCACGAATAAATATCAGAGGTTGGAATGGCTAGAGGCAGGCGGGTTAGAGGGGTCGAGCTCGCGGGGGATGCGCGAGCGCAGGGTTGCGCGAGCGCGGGCTTAGGCTGCGAGCTCTTCAGCGTCCTCGCCGGGCTCAGTATTCTCGCCGGACTCGTCGCCCGCCTGCTCCTCCGCCTCGTCAGGCTCCACGTAGTAGAGCACCGTCTCGCCGTGCTGACGGGTCGAAAAACAGTACAGGCCCTCGCCCCACACCGGCTCGGGGTCGCGCGAAGAACGCTCCACCACGACCACGGCGCCCTCGGCGAGCTTGGGGGTGAGCGCCTCCAGCAGCTCGCTGACCTGCTCGTTCGGCATGGCGTAGGGCGGGTCAACAAACACCAGGTCCCACGGACCGGAGGCGGACTTCACGTAGGTCAGCGCCTGAGACTGCTGCACGCGCGCCGCAGAACCGGTAGCGCCAGAAGAACCAGAGCCGGTGCGCCCCATCGCCTTCTCCACCGCGGCAACGTTCTTGCGAATCACCGCAACAGCCTTCGGGTACGTGTCCAGCAGCGTCACGGAGGCTGCACCGCGCGAGAGCGCCTCGCAGCCGAGCGCGCCCGAGCCGCCGAAAGCGTCCAGCACGCGGGCGCCGCGAATAATGTCGTAGCTCTCCAGCTTGGAGAAGAGGGATTCCTTCACCCGGTCGGTGGTGGGGCGAGTATTATCCCCCGGAACCGAGGCAAGGCGAACGCCTCCGGCGGCACCGGAAATAATACGGCTCATAGGGTCTCTCCTCTTAGCTAGTGCGGTGTGTTGCAGTTGTTTTTGTGCGCGGGCAGTTCAAGGGGCGGGTCTTCTCCCCTATCGGGCGCCTATCCCCTACCGAGGAACGCCTCACGGTCAGCGTCCAGGGCACGGTCAATCGTACGCGCCAAAGACGGATGCTTAGCCAGCGTCGGGTCCTTCTCCACCACCGAGCGGGCATCCTCGCGGGCACGCTCAATAATGTCGGCATCGGCGAGCGCCCGCAAGAACCGCAGGGTGCTCTTCGAGCCTGATTGTGCAGCACCCAGAATATCACCCTCACGGCGCTGCGCCAGGTCGATGCGGGAAAGCTCAAAGCCGTCCGTGGTGGAGGCGACCGCATCCAGACGCTCGCGGGACACGCCGCCCTCCTCCTGGCGTGTAACCAGCAGACAGGTGCCCGCGTAGCCGCCGCGGCCCACACGACCGCGCAGCTGGTGCAGGCCCGAGATGCCGAAACGGTCGGCGTCCATGATAATCATGAGCGTGGCGTTCGGGACATTCACGCCCACCTCAATGACGGTGGTGCTGATGAGCAGGTCAATTTCTCCGCGCTCGAAAGCGGTCATGACGGCGGTCTTCTCCGCCGGGTCCATGCGGCCGTGCAGGGTGCCGATACGCACGCCGACGAGCGCGTCCTCAGCGCTCAGGTAGGAGTACATTGAGGCGACCGAGGTCAGCTGAACCTTGCCGTCGCTGCTGGCGCTACCGCCCTGACCGAAATAGCCCTGGGCAGTACTGCCCGCGCCAGCACCGTTGAGGCTGGATGCGCCAAAGAACGCGGCGCCCTCCTCCAGGCTATCGCCGTCCTCCCCGATTTTGGGTACGACAACGTACACCTGGTGGCCCGCGTCGATTTCTTCGCGGGCGCGCCTCCACAGCCGGGATGCCCAGGCGGGCTTCTCGGCGAGGGGCACCACGTGCGTTGAGATTTTCTGGCGGCCGGCGGGCAGTGTGTCGAGCACGGAAACGTCCAGGTCACCGAACACGGTCATGGCGACGGTACGCGGAATGGGCGTTGCGGTCATGACCAGGCGGTGCGGCAGGGCGCCGTCGGTGCCGCGCAGGCTGTCGCGCTGCTCCACGCCGAAGCGGTGCTGCTCGTCCACGACGACCAGACCCAAATCGTGGAAGCTCACCTCATCGGAAAGCAGGGCGTGGGTGCCAATCACAATCTGGGCGGTGCCGTCGGCGAGTTCCTGCAGTACCTTGCGCTTGGCGCGGGTACCCATGGAGGCGGTCAGCAGGCGCACACGCACACGGCGGGGTTCCTCCCCGCTCCCCGCGGGGATTCCCTCGGCGGAACCGGCGGCTGAATCGTCAAAGTCTTCGGGCGCCGCCATATCCCCCAGAATGTCCAGCACCGAACGCAAATGCTGCTCGGCAAGCACCTCGGTCGGGGCGAGCATCGCGGACTGGCCGCCCGCATCGGCAACCTGCAGCATGGCGCGCAGAGCCACCACGGTCTTACCGGAACCCACATCACCTTGCAGCAGGCGGTTCATGGGCGATTCACTCGACAAATCCGCGGCAATCTCAGCGCCCACCTTCTGCTGCCCCTCAGTCAGCTCGTAGGGCAGAACCTGAAGCAGCCGATCGGCGAGGCCGCCCTCCACGGCGGGGCGCGGCTGAGTCAAGTGCGCGGCACGTACCGAATGCAGGCGGGCGAGCGCGCTCTGCAGCACGAATGCCTCGCGGTAACGCATCTGTGCCTGCGCGGCACGCCAGGTGTCCTCCGAGTCGGGGGTGTGCAGGGCACGGTACGTCCACTCCAGCGAGGGCACCTTGCGGGCGCGACGAATTGTGTAGGGTACCGGGTCTTCGAGTTCTTTGAGCGGCACCTTTTCGAGCAGCTGCGCCATGTAGCCGCTGATGCGGTCGGTGGGTAGCTTCACGGGGGCGCGATAGACGGGCACGGGGGCGGTGGCGGCGTCGGTGACGTCCGCGCCGGAAGCGTCCTTCGAGAGCAGGGCGTAGTGCGGGTTGGTGAGGGTGTATTCGCCGCGGTAGATGCCGACCCTGCCCGAGAACATCATGGTTTCGCCCTCGTGGATTTCGCGGGCGGCGGTCCAGGCGTTGAAGAAGGAGAGCTTCATCTGCGAGCCGATGAGCGCGCCCGCACCGGGATTCGTGCTCGGGCTGGGTGCGGGCACGCCAAAGAGGCCTCCCTGCGCGAAGCTATCCTGGCCGAACGAATCCTGGCCGTAGCTGTCTGCGTAGCCGCTGTAGGAGGCGGGTTGTGCTCCCCTGCCCTGGGTGGGGTTCGGGGCGGTGGGAATCTGCGCGGCGGGGTTCTGGGTGGCGTTCGGGCGAGTGTTAGCGAGCGCGTTGATGCGCGGGTTGTGCATCCCGGTTGCCTGCCAACTCTGAGCGGGCGCAGCAGAGGAACCGGGGCGGTTAGCGCGCCCGGGCACCACGGATACGGGACCGCCAGCACCAAAACCAGCGGCACCAAAACCGGCGGGTGCGTCCTGCCCGGTGGCGTCGGCGAGCCGGTCGGTGATGGTCACTTCCGTGATTTTGCCGCGGCGTGCCGCCATGGTTCGGGTGCTCACGTGCACCACGCGGGCGATGATGGTGACGTCCTGACCCTCAACGAGTTCGGCGAAGGAGCTGAGCTCGCCGCGCGGCAGGTATTTGCGCGGGAAGTACTCGAGCATTTCCCCGACGGTGTGCAGGTCAAGGTGCGCGGAGATTGCCTTGGCGCTGGGTGCGGGCAGGTACTTTTTGAGCGGCGCATTTTCGATGCGGTCTTCGGAGGCGTAGCGCGCCAGGGCACGGCTTTTAGCCTCCGCGGCTGCAGATGCGGAGGCTGCAGCGGGCTTCTCAGCCGCAACCTTCTTGGTAGCGGCCTTCTTCGCAGGAGCTTTCTGGGCGGGAGCTTTCTTCGGCGTAGTTTTTTGCGCAGGCGTTGCCTTCTTGGAGGGGGTTTTCGGCGTAGCAGTTTTCGATGCCGGGGTTCTCGATGTCGAGGTTTTGGAAGCAGGAGCTTTCTCTGCGGGCACAGTCTTCTTCGCTACAGCCTTTTTGGGTGCAGACTTTTTGGTCGCGGACTTTTCAGCTTCTGCCTCGGGCGCACTCTTCTTCGGCGCAGGCTCCTGCTCGACCTCTTCGCTTGCCTTCGTTACCTTTTGCGGGCGCGCCGGAATATCCCGCGCGGCAGTTTCACTCTCCTGCGGGCTCGGTTCGTTCTGAACTAGTTCTTTCTGGGCAGGTGCCTTCTGAACCGTCTTCTTCTGAGCGGGTGCCTTGCGGGTTGCCTTCTTCCGTGCGGGCTCCTCCGCCTGAGTTGCCTGCCGCGCCGCCAACGCAATATCGACCAGCTCGTAGAGAGCGTCGTCGGTCATGGTGTGCGCGGCGGGGCCCAGCGAATGTTTGAGCGTCTTGAGCGCCTTACGGTAGGGTGCGCTGGCGCGCTGTGCCGCGCGTTCGCTCAGTTCGGCGCGGCTCACCTCGCCGCGGGCGTAGGCGGCAAGATCACGCACGGTCAGCTCGGCGGTGGTGCGGAGCTGCTCATCGCTCAGTAGAAGCGTAGCTTTTTTCCCCCGCTGAGCGCGGGTAGGCTCGACAGCCGTTGACTCTGCGGGTTCACCCTGCGCTGCCTCGGCCTTCGCAGGTTTAGTCTTAGCGGGCGCAGGCTCGGGAAGCCCCAAATCCAGGGCTTCCTGCTGTGGGTTCACGGAACGTCGGGCGGGGCTCATACGCCGCCCTCCGCACCGCACGCGTGGTCGGCGTGGTGGCCATCCGTCAGGGAGGAAATACGCTCATCCGCCCACTGCCCGTAGCCCATAATCAGCTCGCGGGCGGGGTCGATGTCGGGCACATGCACGTGCAGCGCCCAGAGTCCAGCCGCCATGTCCAGGGGCGTAATGAGCAGACTGTCACCCATGGCTTCAAGTTCGGGGCGCAACTGCGCCAGGGCGAGGGGCTCGCAGGTCAGCGTACCCATGAGCTCCCAGCCACTCTGCCCCTCACCTTCTGCGTGCTCGGCAGGTTCAGAACCTACCGCAGAAGCCACACCGGCAGAGGGCGCACGCAGCATGGACTCCACCTGCGCCTCGTTCAGGATCGCGCCCTCCCAACGCGGGTTGGAGTGCACCACGGCAAGGTAGAAGCCGAGCGCGCCAGCATCCACGAAACCTGCAAGCTCGGGTGAGGGCGGGAACTGCGCGGTACGTTCCAGAGCGGCACGCATCAGCGCACGTCGACGCTCTTTCAGCACCTCGTCAGCAGCTTCTGCGTCCTGCGATGCATCATAGTGTGCGTCCAGGCGGGCGAGCTCCACCATGACCGACAGCATCGTGGAGGGCACCATCTGCTCCCCCACACTGGCGCGAATACGCTCAGCCGCGAACGCCATCGCGCGCGCCTCCGCATGGGCGTACTCCAGCTTCACTTCGCGGTGCTTCGGCAGGGAACCGCCAGCCAGCACACGCTCGTAGTCTGCCTCCAGGGCACGCACGAGCGGCAGCTCATCGCCCGTGTTGCCGAGCTCCTGCGCGAGGTTTCCGGGCAGGAACCAGTAGCTGCGCACCGCCTCCAGCGCCCAGGCACAAAGCAGGGTACCCGAGTTGCCGCGTGCCACGCGGGATGCGCGCATAATCGCGTGCTCATAGATGCCACCCAGTTGAATCCACAGGTGGGCGAGGGTTTCCTCGTCAGAGGTGCCCTCCCCGCCAAGAATTTCGCCCGCGGGAAGAACCTCACTAGAAAGAATTTCACCGGGCAGAACCTGCTCCATGCCCCGCTCAAACTCTTCGGTCAGGGTCAGCAGGGTGTGGGCGATATTGGAGCCGGTGTCCTTATCGGGCACGGGGAACCCGTTGAGTTCGTTGAGCGCCTCGCGGTAGCGTTCGATGGTGGTGCGGGCGGCGGTGGACCACGCTACGCCGAAGCGGTAGGCACACACGCAGGCGCGGCGGTAAATCTCGCGCTCTTCGGTGCGCTGGTTCTGTTCTGCGTTCACGCTACCCTCCTTGTAAGTTTCGTCGGTTTCGCGCGGTTCTCGGCTGATTTCTCAACTAGTTCCCGGCTGATTTCTCGGTGCCCGCGGCACGGACAGAATCCAGCCTATTTCGTACTTCTATTCTAGGCAATTTCGGTTAAATGTACGGTATTGCCCGTCGTCTATCCCGCGGGGTGAAAACACCTCACGGCACTCAATCAAGCTCCTACGCGGAAGCTCCGTAGTGTTCCCAGCCCATGCCGTCCAGGGAGCGGCCGTCCATCACGACCGCCGCGCCGGTTACCGTATCATGGCGGCGCTCGGCACCGTAGAGCTCAGCACTCAGACCGCGCTCCGGGGCGTCCGCAACGCAGGTGCCCAGGGGCACGAACTCTTCGGGCACCTCACCGGGGAAGGTCGCCAGCAGACCGTGGTCTTCCCCGCCAACCAGCACGAAGGTGCGCGCCAGGGATGCGGGGCTCTCCCCCGCCTCGTTACGTTCACCAATCGCCAGCAGCAGGCGCGCCAACGGTAGCAGCGGCTCGGCGAACGCACCCACGGCGGCACGGTCGAGGCGCATCTGCACCCCGGAGGCGGCAGCAACTCGCCCAGCGTCCTTGACGAGTCCGTCGGAAAGATCCAGCATGGAGCTTGCCCTATGCTGGCGTGCCACTTCACCGGCGGGGATGGGGCTGACCGGGTGGTGCTGCGAGTCGACGGCGCGCTCGCAGACCGCAATCATGTGCGCGGCCTCTTCGGGGGTGAGGGTGCGGGCAAGCTCGATGAGACCCTCGGGAAGAACGCCACCAGGAAGAGCGCCAGTACCTTCAGCCTGCTTCTCAGCCTGCTTTTGAGCCCACGCCCGACTCACCGCGCCCAGCGCCGCCTCAGCATCCTGACCTGCAGCAATGGCACGCAGTAGTGCCGTGGCGGGCAGGGAGAGCGGGTTGAGCAGCAGGCGCAGACCGGCATCGGACCAGGCGGTACGTCCCGCCAGGGCGATAGTGTCGCCGGGGCGTGCGCCGGAGCGCAGCACGGCGCGATCCGTGTAGCCGAGGGCGGTCACAGTCACCGACATTTCGGTGGAGTCGCCAATATCGCCGCCGCCAATCACACATTCGGTGGCTCCGCAGGCGTTGATTCCGTCCACAATGCCGTGGGCGAAGCCGTCAATCCAACCATAGGGGGTGCTGCCGGGCAGGCTCAGGGAGATGAAGAGGCTCGCCGGGCGTGCCCCCATGGCGGCAACGTCGGCGAGGTTCTGGGTCGCGGCTTTGCGCCCCACATCGTAGCCGCTACTGCGGGCGGGTTCCAGAATGAACTCACCGGCTTCACTCGTCTGTGCGATACCGCCGGGCCACAGGTTCATGAAGTCCTGGTCCTCGACGAGGGTGTCGGTGGTGACCACGGTACGCTGACCGGGCGCGGGCGCGGCGAGGACGGCACAGTCGTCACCGGGACCCACCTCGAGGGGTTCGATGCGCCCCGCCTGGCGTGCCGCTGCGGCAACCTGCTCGTTGTGGGCGTTGATAATCGGCATGAAAGCGCGCAGAACGCGGGACTCCCCTAGCTTTGAGAGAGGTGTCTCTCGCATGGGGTTGTCCCGCGTTTCGCTAAAAGTCTGAGGATTCACATCCTCTATTATCGCGTATTCTTACGCGTTATGTTCGCCTTATGCTCCGCGGCTGAAGTAGCGGATTGCCAGAGCAATCAGCACCAGACCGATGAGCGAGAAGAGAATCAGCGGTGCAATACCGGAAAGTCCGGAATCGTCCGCGTCCGCATTCTTCACGGCCTGCTCCTGGGCGGCATTCGCGCCGTCAGCCTTTGCCACGCTCTTTGCGGAGCGGCTGGCGCTAGCCGAGGTGGAGGAGGAGCTAGGCGACTTCGAAGCCGATACCGAGCTTGAGGAGTTCGAGGGGCTTGCCTCGTGGGAGTGGTCCTCCTCTGTCTTATTGCGCGAGAGGTATCCAGCAACCCAGTCAGCCGCACCCGGGATGGAGTCATTCGAGCCGTTATTGGCTGCGATTCGTCCGAGGGTGGTGCCGCCAGAACGCAACGGATCGTCATCCTCGCCATCAAGCCTGTCGCTCGGTGCCTTGCTCGGTGAAGAGCTCGAAGATCCCGAAGAGGAACTTGAGGAGTCAGAGGAGCTGCCCGGTCGCGGAAGCTCAATGGAGATGACGACATCTTCCCCAGAGATTTCCTTACGGGTGCCGGGGGTGGTCACCGGGTTGTTCGCCGGAGGAATCGGAGCAACAGGTTCGGTCTCAATCGGGGTAACCGACTTGGAGTCCGAGCTGTCCTTGTTATCCTCTACCGGAGCTACGGGAGCTACCGGAATCACGGGGATGACCGCATCCTTGGTCGGCTCGTTAGTCGGCTCCTGCTTAGCTTCCTTGGAGGGCTCCTGAGTCGGATCCTGAACCGGGGCCGGGACTACCGGAACCTGAGAAGGATCCTGGGTGGGTGCCTCAGTCGGTTCCTGAGTCGGCTCGGGAGTTACGTCCTTGGTCGGTTCAGGAGCGGGCACCGGATTCGGTTCCGGAGCGGGGTCCTGGGTCGGCTCCGGGGTCGGTTCGGGAGTTACGTCCTTCGTCGGCTCGGGAGTAGGTTCAGGGGTAGGCTCCGGATTCGGTTCGGGGGTCGGTTCGGGAGTAGGTTCCGGAGTCGGATCCTGAGTAGGCTCCGGGGTCGGCTCGGGAGTTACATCCTTCGTCGGCTCGGGAGTAGGTTCAGGGGTGGGCTCTACCGTAGGCTCAGGAATCGGATCCTTGGTGGGTTCCGCGGTGGGCTCCACAGTAGGCGCAACGGTCGGTTCCGGAGTGGGAGCAACAGTAGGTTCTGCCGTCGGCTGGACCGTAGGCTCCGCAGTCGGAGCTACAGTCGGCTCAGCCGTCGGAGTTGCAGTAGGAGCAACACTCGGTTCGGCACTTGCGCTAGGAGCTACGGTCGGCGTAGCGGTAGGTTCAGCGGTCGCATCCTTAGAGGGCTCTACGCTAGGACTCGCCGTAGCACTCGGGGTTGCGGTAGCACTAGCAGAAGCGGTGGGCTCGGCAGTGGGTTGCACAGTAGCACCCGGAGTAGGTGTCGCATCCGGGCTGGGCACGGCATCATGAGTGGGGGTAGCACTCGCGGAGGGCTCGGCGCTAGCGGTGGGCTGAGCACTCGAAGAAGCGCTAGGCTGAGCGGTGGGCTCTGCCTGCGCTTTGTCAGTCTTATTGTCCCCCTGAGCGGTGGGCCATGCGCTCACGGTTGCGAGCGTGGGTACTGCCGCCTGAGAGGAAGATGCCGCGGCCGCGGCGGGGTCCAGGGTTTGGCTTGCGGTGCCGACAGGGTTCGGCGGAAGCTGTGACGCTGCCTCCTGCACATCTTGAGCAAATGAGGCTACGTATGGACTTCCGGAAGCAACCAGTGCTGTCGCCAGACTCGCAGAGACCACCTTACGGTTTCGTTTTCCCAAAGGTTGTCCTTGACTTTCTAATACGTTGTGAGTGAATAGATACCCAATCGCTAGGGCAGATTGGATATGCCTTCATCTATTCTACCGAATCGACTTTTTCTTCATTACTCATTTTAGCGCTTTCATACCAATCTTTGAGCTTCAAGATGTGCAACGACCATCAACAACATCTTTTCGTTACCTAGAAGCATCATTTCATGCACTTATGAGCAGGATTACGTTTTGCCTTATCAATACCACTTTAAAACTTGCACTCCACTATCCAAGCAGCCTCGAGGCGAGTGTTAGTGATTTTTCTCATGGGTGAAATTCGAGCGATTCTCATCAAGATTTAGAGGCTAATACGTACCAATTACCCCTCCCGCACAGACTGAACTTGCCCGCCGCGCAAAAAAGTGCCCCGGTACAGACTCTCAAGAATCCGCACCGAGGCGCCTTACAGCAGGGGCACTCCCCCACCGTTAAATATTCACACGCTGAGCGCCAACTAAAGAATTTAGCCCACTCAAAACTTATGCACTCTCTAAAAACTAGCGCAGACCCAGGGGGCGTTCCATCGCCAGGGTCAGCAGCTCGCTAATCAGATCAGTGTAAGAGATACCGGTGTTCTCCCACATGGTCTTGTACATCGAAATCGGGGTGAAGCCGGGCATGGTGTTCACCTCGTTGATGACCAGGCGGCCATCCTCGGTGTAGAAGAAGTCCGCACGAGACAGACCCTCACCATCCAGCGCCAGGAACGCCTTCACAGCCAGCTCACGCAGACGATTCTGCACATCCTGCGGCAGGTTCGCCGGGCACACGGTCACAGCGGACGACTCAGAAACATACTTCGCCTCAAAGTCGTAGAAGCCGTGGTCCTCATCCACAACCTCAATCTCGCCGGGGTAGGATGCACGGGGCATCTCGCCGTGGTGGCCATCGAGCACAGCACACTCGATTTCGCGGCCCACAATACCGGCCTCAATAATGATCTTCGGGTCGTGGCGGCGTGCCTCTTCAATCGCGGGCACGAGCTCCTCCACCGAATCCACCTTGGTAATACCGAAGGAAGAACCTGCGCGGGTCGGCTTCACGAACATGGGGAAGCCCAGCTTCAGCACGCGCTCCAGAATCTGCTCGCGGTCCTCGTGCTCCCACTGGCGGTTGGTGATGACCTCGTAGGGGCCAACCTCCAGGCCAGCAGACTCGAAAGCAACCTTCATGAAGTGCTTATCCATACCCACAGCGGATGCGGTCACACCGCAACCCACATAGTGCAGGTCAGCCATTTCCAGCAGGCCCTGCACGGTGCCGTCCTCACCGAAGGGGCCGTGCAGCAGCGGGAACACAACGTCCACCGGTGCGGTGCGGGTAACGTTACCCTCAGCATCCACCAGGGTCAGGCGGGAATCGCCGGCACCCATCGGCAGGAACACCTGCTGGGTACCCTCGGGGAACTCTGCGGTACCGCGAGTGCCAGCAGTCAGGTCGGCGAGCTCCTGCTCGTCAGTCAGATACCAGCGGCCGTCACGGGTAATGCCGATAGTGATGACCTCGTAGGCGGTGCGGTCAATGGCGCTCAGCACGCCAGCGGCGGTAATGAGCGAAATGGGGTGCTCGGAGGAGCGGCCACCGCACAGCAGGGCGACGGTCTTCTTCTCGGTCATATATTTCTCCTAGTCAATGTTCCCCTACCCTCAGGTCCGGAAGGTGGAACGGCAATGCGTCAATAATCCTAACGCACGAATACCGTCGCGGTCACTGATGCGTTTCTCACGCACCGGTCTTCCGCAACGGTATCCGTCCTCGGATGTTTACATTCAATCTTCTTCTAGTATGTCCTGGCACACACCACTAATCAGGGGTTACCAGCACACCAGAAAGCTTTAACCTTAGTGGCTCTCGTGCTTGAGGCGGCGACCCAGCAGCTGAGGCGCCAACTCCTCAATGCCAATACGGCCCGAAAGCACAGCCACCACAGCCTCAACAATGGGCATCTCCACGCCGTGACGACGAGCCAACTCAGCCACCACCGGCGCCGACTTAATCGACTCGGCAGTCTGGCTCATGTGCTCGTGCAGACGGTCAGGGGTAACACCCTGAGCCAGCAGGCGGCCCGCCGTGTGGTTACGAGACAGCGGCGAAGAGCAGGTCGCAATCAAGTCGCCCATGCCAGCAAGACCGCTCATGGTCGCAGCCTCGCCGCCCAACGCCACCGCCAGGCGGGTAATCTCCGCCAGGCCGCGCGTCATAATGGACGCCTTCGAATTATCGCCGTAATTACGGCCCTCGCAAATACCCACGCAAAGCGCAATCACGTTCTTCACCAGGCCGCCAATTTCGGTACCCACCACATCCGTGTTGGTGTACGGGCGGAAGTACGCGCACGCAATCGCGTGAGCAACAGACTCAGCCACCGGCAGGGTACGAGCCGCAACCACGGAGGCGGTAGGCTCCTCCCCCATGATTTCCTTCGCCAGGTTCGGGCCCGAGAGCACGCACACGCGGTGCGGAATATGACCGATCGCGCGCACATCAGCACCGCGCAGAGCCATAGCCTCTTCCAGCTCCTCGGTAATGACCTGCGACATGCGCAGACCCGTACCGGTCTCCAGGCCCTTCGCCAAAGACACCAGCATGGCGTTCGGCTCAATATAGCGGGCGAAGCTCTGCAACTGCGAACGCAGAACCTGCGCAGGCAGGGCAAGAACCACGATATCGGCGCCGGTCAGCGCCGCGGGGGCATCCGCCGTGAAGTGCATGTTGTCCGGCAGCTTCATTCCCGGAAAATAGCGGGCGTTCTCGCGGGTGCGCTCGCACTCAGCCATCACCTGCTCATCACGACCAATGAGGGTCACACGAGTGTCATCTCCACGCTCACGGGCAGCATCCGCCGCGATCTTAGCGAAAGCGGTGCCCCAGCTACCGGCACCCAGCACCGCAATAGACTGTACGGTTGCCGGAGGGGTAAATTCAGGGCTTGCTGCGGGGGTGCGTCCAAAGAAGGTCACGAAAACACCATCTTCCTTGTGAGGTCCTTGGGTGAGCCACCGAAGGCGCCCGGTCGGGCACCTATCGGTGGCTCTCATATGATTCCCAGCGGGAATACTACTTTTCGTCCGGTTCGCCGAGTGCGCCACCGACCGGACCGGAGGGGGTGCCGGGGGCTTCACGACGCTTAGTGCGCGGGTTCCAACGACCCTCAGGAGCCTTCTCGCCGCGGATTTGCTCCAGCTCGGCGGTAATAGCATCCAGCATGGCGTCGGTGACCACGCCCAGTTCGGTGCGGGTGTGCTTAGCATCGGGGCTGGCATCCTCAACGAGGGAGGCAATATCCAGTGCCTTGCCAACCTTCACGCGGACGGTCTTGCGCGGGAACAGCGAAATCTTACGCTTCTCCTTGATGCGGCCGTCCTCGCCAGGCTCATCCACGTAACCGAGAATCTGCTCATCCCCCCAGTGCGCCACCGGGAAGACGGGCGCGCCGGTCGCAAGAGCCAGACGAGCCGCACCGGTACGCGCCTGCATGGGCCACAGTTGCGGATCGTGGGTGGTGGTGCCCTCCGGGAAAATTATGACGGCACCGCCAGCCTCAACAATCTTGCGGGCAGTAATCAGGGACTTACGCGCATCCACCGAACCGCGAATCACGGGAATATGCGCGAGCTTGCGCATAATGTAGCCGAGCACGGGTGCACGGAAGAGCGAATCCTTCGCCAAGAAGCGCGGCAGGGCGCCCTCAACGAAAGCAGGGAAAGCCACGGTCACCGGGTCAAGCTCGGTGGTGTGGTTAGCCACGATAATGTACCCGCCGCTCTTGGGCAGGTTCTCACGGCCGGCAATCTCAACGCGTGCGATGAGCATGTACAGCCCGCGCACAGCGTTACCGAGCACCTTGTACAGAGCATCGCCGGAGGCGGTGGGCTCAATCTCAGGCAGAGCCTGCTTTCCCTGCTGTCCGCTCACTAGTCCTGAACCTCAACTTCCTCGGGCTCAACAACGACGATTGCCGCATCGGGCTTGGGAGCCTTCGACGCCTTGCGTGCCAGCACCTCAAAGTTGGCACCCAGGCCCTTGAGCTTCTCCTCGAAGTTCTCGTAGCCGCGAGCAATCAGCTCAACGCCGCTCACGTGAGAGGTGCCCTTAGCAGTCAGAGCAGCAATGATGTGGGAGAAGCCGCCGCGCAGATCCGGAACCTCAATGTCGGCGCCGGTCAGCGGGGTGGGGCCAGAAATAATAGCGGAGTGGCCGTAGCCCTTACCCTCGAAACGGCAGGGTGCGCCGCCCACGCAGTCACGCATGACGACAATATCTGCACCCATCTGCTTCAGCGCGTTGGTGAAGCCGAAACGCTCCTCGTACACGGTCTCGTGCACAATGGACGCGCCCTTAGCCTGGGTCAGCGCCACAACGAGGGGCTGTTGCCAGTCGGTCATGAAGCCGGGGTGCACGTTGGTCTCAAAGACGATGGGCTTCAGCTGAGCACCGGGGGTGCGCTGAGCCGGGTGGGTGAAGCGGATACCGTCAGCGGTCACCTCGTACAGGCCACCCATCTTGCGGAACTGGTTCAGGAACGCGGTCATATCCTTCTGAGCTGCACCGCGAACGAAAATGTCGCCGCCGGTAGCCAGAGCTGCAGAAGCCCAGGAAGCGGACTCGTTGCGGTCGGGCAGGGACGCGTGATCGTAGCCAGTCAGCTCGTCCACGCCCTCAATGACGATGGTGCGGTCCTCGTTAATGAAGATGATGGCACCCATCTTCTGCAGAACAGCAATCAGGTCAATAATTTCGGGCTCAATCGCTGCGTTGCGCAGGACGGTCTTACCCTTAGCACGCACACCGGTGAGCAGAACCTGCTCGGTAGCGCCCACGGAGGGGTAGTTCAGCACAATCTCTGCACCCTTCAGACCCTCTTCGGGAACGATCAGGGTGGTGCCGGTTTCGTCGTCCTTCTCAACGACTGCGCCGAACTTGCGCAGTGCAGACATATGGTAGTCGATGGGGCGGTCACCGATCTTGCAGCCACCCAGGTTGGGGATGCGTGCGGTACCGAGGGTGTGCAGCAGCGGGCCCACCATCAGAATCGGGATACGAGAGTTACCGCCGAAGAGCTGAATCTCCTCTGCGTTCTTTGCAGCGGTGGTTGCATCCTGTGCGGGGTTGAGGGTCAGAACACCAGCTTCGCGGTCGTAGTCGACCTTTGCGCCGTGCAGCTCCACGAGGGTGGTAACGATTTCGACATCGCTCAGGTCAGGGACGTTACGCAGGGTCGAGGGGGTCGAACCGTGCAGTGCTGCGACCATCGCCTTGGGCACCAGGTTCTTGGCGCCTCGAACGTGGACCTCACCAACGAGCGGAGTGCCACCTTCAATGCGAAGCTTGCTGATGTTCTCAGTCATTAAAAATCCTTTGTGGAGTCGGCTGGTTTAGGCCGAACTTTAACAGTGTGCCGATGCGCCGCGTTCTCATACGCTCATACGTGCCGTGCCCTCTGCCGGTAGCAGGGCGAAACGGGCGCATATATTCATCATTATTCTAAGCCCTGCGTAAAGGTGCTCCAAACACCGAAGAGCCTTTGGAACTCGTGACTGGGATTTTGCTCTGTTGTATGTGTGATAAACCGCTCTGACCCCCTCCAGATTCAGAGCTAGAAAAAACAAAAAGATACACAAACATTCACACTAATGCAAACATTTTCTGGTTCTTCACCGAAATTTGACGCCAGTTTCGTCTTTTTGACGCACGAATTTGAACTTGAGAGTAACCTCACCCCTACAATAACGTGCACACTCGTGCCCACTGAACGGCGCCTCCACTCTCACCGAGGAGCCAATCGGCTCTACACTGCGGCATTGGCGCCGGCATTGCCGTTACTCCATGCAGTACGGAGCCTCACGGCAGGGAACGGGCGTGTATTCACTGCATAAACCCTGCGATGACGCCCAACCACAACGGTTCGGCTTCCTGCTTCACTTCAACTTCAAAAATTCACCTCAACATCACCGTAAATATTCGAAAGTCAACTAAAAACCAGGGCACATCGCAACCAACCACAGGTTATTTCGCGGCTGCATCCGCGAAACAACCGGAGGACCCAATATGACACATCACAACACTGCATCACGCATTTCACGCCGCCGCCTCGTACAGGGTGCGGCATGGAGCGCCCCCGTTATCATCGCCAGCGCAACCGTCCCTGCATGGGCGGCAAGCGGCGAGCCCACCTGCTCCCCCGCCCTGACCCTCAAGCCGACCGCAACCGGCTTCGACGACAAGGCTGGTGCATACACCGAATGGCTCGTTCCCGAAGGCGTTGGACGAGTCCGCTTCGACCTCGTGGGAGGTGCCGGCGGTGCTGCTTCTTCCTTCACCCCCAGCTACCTGACCGACGTCACGAACGCATCCCTGGCTGGCGGCGGTGCCGGCGCGCAGCTCAGCGGCGTTCTGGCGGTCAAATCCGGCGATATCCTGCGCGTCTGGGCAGGTAACGGCGGTGTCGGTTCGGCGTCCGGCGCGAAGCCCGCACTCGGCGGCGAAGGCTACGCAGCGGGCGGCGACTCCACCGGCTCCAGCACCGCAACCGGCGCAGCGCAGGTAGTGGGTACTGACAGCGGCTACGTGTACGGTGCATCCGGCGGCGGTTCCTCCGCGGTCGAGCTGGTCCGTGACGGTGCAGTCACCGTCGTAGCCGTTGCGGGTGCAGGTGGCGGCGGCGCACAGCTGGGAACCCTCACCACCCACCAGAGCCTCTTCGACACCCAGCCCAAGGATCAGCTGAACCCGGCACTGCGCGTGGCACTGGACAGCCGCGACGCATCCACCACCGCAGGCGGCAGCGCAGGCGGCGACCTGGGCACCGACAACACCGGTCAGGGCGGCATGCTCGTGGCAAGCCCCTACCAGGAATTCATGCCCCTCGACGAGGACGACAAGACCCTCGACATGCGCCTCATGGTCACCGGCGGTACCGCTGGTCGCTCCGGCGTCGCGGGTACCCTCGGTGAGGCATTGATCGGCGTCCTCGACGAGAACAACGAGCTGAAGCTCCTGCCTATGTCCGAGCCCTGGTTCGATTCGTACAGCTTCCCGCGCTACTACCGCTACGAGGGCGACTCTGTGAGTGAGAAGGAGAAGGGCACCGGCGGTGCGGATGCTACCGGCTCCTACCGCGGTAAGGGCGGCTCCGGCGCTCTGCTCTCCCACACCTACGCCAAGCTCTCCCTCACCACCGTTGCTTCCGGCGGAGGCGCCGGCTACGGCGGCGGCGGCGCAGGCCTGAACATCTGGACCGTCGGCGCGTACTACGAGAGCGTTTTCGGCCGTCAGGTGCAGTTCGAGAGCGAAGGAAACATCTACTCGCTCAGCTCTCTGAGCAGCGGCGGCGGTGCAGGCGGCAGCTACATTAACCACGAGGTGGTTTCTGACTTCGCTCTTGCCACCGCGCAGAACGCCAACCCGACCGCGGGCGTGCGCTCCCCCGGTTCGGCGGCGCTGTACAGCTGCACCGAGAACGCAACCCTGAACACCCCCATCACTGAGGGCGCCTAAGCTCTAGGTATTGAAAATAAATGTGCCTCCCCGGAAGCTGATGCTCCGGGGAGGCGCATTTATATGTGTGCCAATTTATATGCGTGCCCAGAGGTTTTGGGTGCCGAGGTTCGGATGCAGAAAAGCTCGAAGGCGGCGACTGATTCAGTCGCCACCTTCGAGCTTTATATCTCTAGGTTTTAGAGCTCCTGGGTGCGGGGCATCCAGGAGGGGCGCTTCGCCTCGTACGCCTCAATAGCCTCGAGGTTCTGCAGAGTCAGACCAATGTCGTCCAGGCCCTCCATGAGGCGCCAACGCACATAGTCGTCAATCTCGAAGGGAACAACCAGCGCGCCCACGGTTACGGTCTTGGACTCCAGGTCAACGGTGATTTCGGTGCCGGGCTCGTGCTCCAGCGCCTTCCAAATCAACTCAATATCGTCCTGTGCAACCTGCGCGGTGACCAGGCCCTGCTTACCCGAGTTGCCGCGGAAAATATCGGCAAAACGAGCAGAAATAACAACCTTGAAACCGTAGTCGCGCAGCGCCCACACGGCGTGCTCACGGGAAGAACCGGTACCGAAGTCCGGGCCCGCCACCAGCACGCTACCGTGCTTGTAGGGCTCCTGGTTCAGGATGAACTCGGGGTCCTTGCGCCAGTTAGCGAAGAGGGCATCGTCGAAGCCGGTCTTGGTCACTCGCTTGAGGTAGACGGCGGGAATGATCTGGTCGGTGTCAACATTCGAAGAACGCAGCGGCACGCCAATGCCGGTGTGCTTAATAATGGGTTCCATAATGGCTCCTTAGCTATAGCGGCGTGCTAGGCCACGACGTCGGACGGGGCGGACAGGGTACCGCGCACAGCGGTTGCGGCGGCAACCACCGGGGAGACCAGGTGGGTGCGGCCACCCTTACCCTGGCGGCCCTCAAAGTTACGGTTCGAGGTGGAGGCGCAACGCTCACCGGGTGCCAGCTGGTCGGGGTTCATGCCCAGGCACATGGAGCATCCGGCGAAGCGCCAGTCGGCACCGAAGTCCTTGAAGACCTTGTCCAGGCCTTCTGCTTCTGCCTGTGCGCGGACCTTCTGGGAGCCGGGCACGACCATCATGCGTACGTTCTCGGCGATGGTGTGGCCGCGCACGATGTCTGCTGCGGCGCGCAGGTCCTCGATGCGGGAGTTGGTGCAGGAGCCCAGGAAGACGACGTCCACGGGGATGTCCTTCATGGGGGTGCCTGCCTTCAGGCCCATGTATTCGAGGGCGCGTTCTGCTGCGACCTTGTCGTTCTCATCCTCGAAGTCGTCCGGGGAGGGAACGGCGTGGCTCAGCGGAACACCCTGACCGGGGTTAGTGCCCCAGGTGACGAAGGGCTCGAGCTCGTCAGCGTTGATGAAGATTTCCTTGTCGAAGACGGCGCCTTCGTCGGTGGGCAGGCTCTTCCAGTACTCGACTGCCTTGTCCCACTCTTCGCCCTTGGGTGCGTGCTGGCGGCCCTTGATGTACTCGAAGGTGGTCTCGTCGGGTGCGACCATGCCGGCGCGTGCGCCCGCCTCAATGGACATGTTGCACATGGTCATGCGGCCCTCCATGGAAAGGGAGCGGATTGCGGAGCCGCGGTACTCGAGCACGTAGCCCTGACCGCCGCCGGTGCCAATCTGCGCGATGACGGCGAGGATGATGTCCTTAGCGGTCACGCCGGGCTTGAGAGTGCCTTCAACGTTGATGGCCATGGTCTTGAAGCGTGCCAGGGGCAGGGTCTGGGTGGCCATGACGTGCTCCACCTCGGAGGTGCCGATGCCGAACGCGAGAGCGCCGAACGCACCGTGGGTGGAAGTGTGGGAATCGCCGCAGACGATGGTCATGCCGGGCATGGTCAGACCCAGCTGCGGGCCGACCACGTGTACGATGCCCTGTTCCTGGTCGCCGAGGGAGTGGATGCGCACGCCGAACTCTGCAGCGTTGCGGCGCAGGGTCTCGATCTGGGTGCGGCTGGTCAGGTCGGCGATGGTGCCGAAGATGTTGTCGGTGGGGGTGTTGTGGTCCTCGGTGGCGATGGTCAGGTCGAGGCGGCGCAGGGGGCGGTTCTCGATGCGCAGGCCTTCGAATGCCTGGGGGGAGGTCACTTCGTGCAGTAGCTGCAGGTCGATGTAGAGCAGGTCGGGCTTGCCGTTTTCGCCGGGGACGACGACGTGTGCGTCCCAGACTTTTTCTGCCAGGGTGCGCGGACGGGTGCCCGCGGTGGTTGCGTTCTGTTCGCTAGTCATGCTTTCTCCTGCTTGATGCGTTCCTACGGTGGATGCGTTCGGTGTGGTGCGTGCCGCAAGTTTGCGGAGTTAAGGGGCGGATTATGTACCCGATGGGACCCTCAAATCGGTATTTCCCTGCGGCGTGTCGCATATTTTTTCACGGATTCTTAGCCTGTGAGACGGCCTAGAAACACCCCGAACTAGCGAGTGTTTTTATGTGGGTTTACTCTATGACTCCAGGGTAATTTTGCGGGATTGCGCGCATTTTCCTGCGGCTTTTTCACACATTTTCACCCATAAACACACATAAACACTTATTATGAAAAACTCATAATTTATCCCGTAGGGGGTGATTCCATCTTCAGCTGTGCACCCGAAAGAGTCCACGAAGTCCGGGGTATCTTTCATATTCTGAGATAGAATATAAGAATGACTCCTTCCGCTTCACGTTTTAACGCACACGGAATGCGTCACCCCAACGCATCCACATACCACAACGCACCGATTGTCGACCCCGTCAAGCCGCCCGAACACATGGCCGCCGACGAGCAGATGGTAGAGGTAAACTCCCACGGCTCCTCCGGCGTTGGCGTGCTCGACAAGGCGACCCTCATTCTTGATTGCCTCGAGGCAGGACCCGTATCTCTGGGTGACCTCGTCAAGGCAACCGGTCTGGCGCGCCCCACCGCGCACCGCCTCGCCGTGGCACTGGCACATCACCGCCTCGTAGCCCGCGACGTGCAGGGACGCTTCATGCTCGGCCCCCGTCTGACCGAACTCGCCTCCGCCACCATTTCTGATGAGCTCATCACCGTGGCCGACCCGATTCTGCAGAAGCTCAGCCTCGAAGCTGACGAGTCCACCCAGCTGTACCGCCGCCAGGGCGACTGGCGCGTGTGCGTTGCGACCGCGGCACGCCCCTCCGGCATGCACGAATCCATCCCGGTGGGCACCCAGCTGTCCATGCAGGCTGGTTCCGCCGCCCAGGTGCTGCTCGCATGGGAAGACCAGAACCGCATTGTTGAAGGCCTGCGCGATGCGCACTTCAGCGCCGCCATGCTCGCGGCTGTGCGCCGCATCGGCTGGGCGCAGTCCGTGGGCGAGCGCGAGCGCGGTACCGCCTCGGTCTCCGCTCCGGTGCGCGCTCCCGGTGGCAAGGTGATTGCGGCTGTCTCTATCTCGGGTCCGATTGATCGTATGACCCGCCAGCCGAACCGCAACTACCCCGAGCTGGTCGTCAAGGCTGCTCAGGCGATTACAAACGGTCTGCGTGAGCTTTCTACTTCTCACTCAGCCTCGGATGTTGAGGAAAGCTAAGGCTCCGTTATAGATAGTTTTCACGAAAAGAATCCCTCCCCGCCTCATTGAGGTGGGGAGGGATTCTTTTATGCGGTTTTCAGATGATATGCCGCTAAATGTCCAGGGCTTTACGGTAGGAGTTGAGGCGCTTAGCTTCCAGCTGCACCGGGGCGACCACGCAGGACTGTACCGCCTTCTCAACGCCGGTCTGCAGGCGACCCCGCAGTTTACGTGCGTAGTAGCGTGAGCCCATGGCGGTAAGCAACCTGCCCACACCCGCCGAGGCGATGCCGAGGAGTATGCCCAGCAGCAGAAGCAGGGTCGGCAGGGGTACCGGGGAGCCTTCGGGAGTCGGCGCGGGCGGCAGTTGAATCTGCAGGTACGCCATGCCGGAGATGAGGGTCAGCCAGCCGACACCTACCAGGGCGCTCAGTAGCGCAATCCACTGCAGGGCGTTGAAGATGACCCAGGGGGCGCGGGTGCGATCCAGACCGTAGTCGATGCGCATCATGTCCCGTTCAAGCAGTTCGGGTAGCTCCGCCTCGCGGGAGAGGGCGGCTTCCTTCATGCTACGTTTCCATGGCTCGTCGATGCGGGCCGCCATCTGCTTGCTGTATTGGCGTACAGCGTTTGCCATGCCTGCCTTCTGCGCGGCGCTCAGCGGAGGTAGCGAGGATGCCACCAGCTCGGGTGCGTTCTCGCTATCGGAGCCGAGCATGCCCGAGGACTTCTCCGCCTTAGACGCGCTCTTCGTTTCGTCCTGCTGCCCCAGGTGCAGGCGGCGCAGGGGGTCAGCTTTCAGACGGCTCATCCAGCGGGTGAGGATCCAGCCGGTGTGCTGTCCCGCGGCGCGGCGGTAGGAGGCGGTTGCCGCCTGCAAAACCTGCTCAGCCTGGCTGGAGGTGTAGCACGCCTGCACGAGCTTCTGCTCCGCTTCGAGGGCGTAGGCTCCGGCGAGTACAGTCCCCTCTCCCCCGGCGTAGGTGCGCAGCTGGGAGGCGGTGGCGTGCAGCTGCGCGTCGGTTCGCTGCAGGGACAGGCTCTTGGCGGCGGCTACTTGGGCGAGCAGGTCGCGCAGCACGTCGACACCCTCACCGGTTCGCGCGGAGACGGCGATGGGTGCGGCGAGCAGGTGCGCTTCGGTGCCCTCAGCCTGGAGCAGGCGGGTGAGGGATGCGAGCACTGCGGGTACCTCGGCGGGTGCAAGTTTGTCCGCCTGGTTGAGCACGCAGAGCGCCTGCGCGCCGGATGCGGCAAGCGGCACCATGAAGTCGCGGTGGATGACGGCATCGGCGTACTTTTGGGGGTCGACAACCCAGACGAGTACGTCCACGTAGCGCATCATGCGGGCGGCGAGGTCACGGTTGGTGGTGGTAACCGAGTCGAAGTCGGGCATGTCCAGCAGGATGAGGCCGCCGGTGCGGGTGCGCATTTCGCCGCGTCCGCCTACTGCACGGCGGATGCGGTTGAAGAGTCCGGGTGCCGGCTCGGTGACGGCGTTGGGTGCCGCCGCTCCCCCGGCTGCGTCTCCTTCGGCGGTGAGCGCCTGAGTTTGCGGGTAGACGCGCTTGTCAATGCCGAGCCAGTCGAGCAGTTCTTCGCTGCCTTCTGCCTCCCAGATAGCCGCCTGCACGGTGGAGGTGGTCGGGCGCGTGGGGGCGGAGAGGGCAATATTCTGCCCGGCGATGGCGTTGAAGAGCGTGGATTTGCCGCTGCCGGTCGCGCCGAAGAAGCCGATGACGGTGTGTTCGGTGGAGAGTTCGCGGCGCTGACTGAGGCGTTCGAGGGTTTCGGCGGCGTCAAGCAGGACGGTTTCGGGGACTCGTCCTTCACCGTAGCTGATGGCTTCTTTCAGGGATGCGACGGAGCGCGCGAAGGGCGAGGTCGCCACGGCAGGGGTGGCGCCTCGCTCGGTATGGCGCTCAGCGGCTTTGTTCTCGGATTTATTCTCGGGGGTAGTCATAGTGCGTTTTTCTTCGTCTGTGGTGCGCTGTGTGGTGGTGCGCTGTGGAGATGATCTGGTGACAGGCGGTTGAGCGCGTTGCCCCGACTATGATGTAGCCGACCAGGGAGTCTGCGCGCCCTGTGTCTGCGCGCCCTGTACCTGAGCACCCTTTGCCTGGGCAGCCTGGCTCTGCGCGCTCATCTCCGCGGCAATTTTCTGCACCTGCTCGGCGGCGCGGTGAATGTCCTCGGCCTCAGCCTGCGGGTCGGTTTCTTCCAGTACGGCGGTGAAGGGCTGAGCGTGCTCGGTGAGCAGATCCGCCATGCGTTCGAGCAGGTCGGTGCGGGCGCGGGTTGCCATGCGGCGCACCGCGTCTTCACCGAAGATGGACTCGAGCAGCTTGGTGCCGACCACGCCGCTACCGCCGGCGATACCCGCCTCAATACCGGTGATGCCGCCGGTGAGGCTGAACGCGGCGACCATGAGCATCACGGCGGTGGCATTCACGCCCAGGGAGAGGAAGCGGGCACGTTTGCGCTTGTCGGCGCCTTCTTCGCGAATCATTTCGAGCACGGAGCCCTGCCAGAGGCGGATCTGTTCGGCAACGGCTGCGGAGAAGATGTCCTCGGCGGACTGCACTTCACCCTTCGTATCGCCGGTAGCTTCTGCGTTCTGTTCGGGCGCCGCGGCGGAGGCCGTCTGCGGCGCAACAGAAACAGCCTGCAGCACATCCAGGCGCGCCAGCAGGGAGCGTCCGGCACGGCTGGCATGCCAGCGGGTGCGGGTGTTTTCGGAGGCGCGGGCAGCTGCATCCAGCACGACGGCGTGGATGCCGCTTTCGAGAGCGTCTTCTACCTTCTGGGCGGCGGCGGGCTGACCGCGCAGTGCGGAGCCGACGCGGTCACGCAGGCGACCGATGGTGCTGTCGAGGGAGCGGAAGAAGTCGCCGGTTCCCACGAAGTCGTGCCAGCGCGAGAGCACTTCGCCGCGCAGCAGGGAGCCGTCGGAGAGGGCGCCGTCGATGGTGGCCAGCGCATCCTCGTATTCTTCGGCGGCGATGGCGGCAAGCGACTGGTGTGCCGCCTGCTGGCGTGCCTGCTCGGCGGCGAGCACCTGCAGGTTACCGGCGAGGGTTTCGACGGCACCGGCGAGAGTCTGCCGGGCAATGGCGGCGCGGGCGGGCGCGTCGGCGCCGAGTTCGCGGATCCACAGGGTCAGAGGGGCGAGGCTGACGGGGGCGAGCATGCCGCTTTCATCGCGCGGCTGTTCGGTGACGGTGTGAATCAGCACGGCGTGGATTCCCGCCTCGTCGAGCATGCGTCGCAGGTCGTTTTCAATGGCTTCTTCGTCGCCTTCGGGCACGCGGTTGAGCACCACGGCAATTGCGATGGAGCGCGCGGCAGCCTCGTGGAGTAGCTCCCAGGGCACGGCGTCGGCGTAGCGGTTGGCGGTGGTGACGAAGAGCCACAGGTCTGCTGCGGAGAGCAGTTCCTTGGCGAGGGTGCGGTTTTCTTCGGAGACGGAGTCGATATCGGGCGCATCAATGAGCGCGATGCCCTGCGGTAGCGCCGAGGTAGTAATAGGAATGAGGGCGCGCGCAATCTTCGGGTCAAGGCCCGGTAGTGCCTGCGATCCGGCGTTCATGCCGGAGGTGCGGGTGCGCGGCAGGGTGGGCAGGAAGCGTTCGGGTGACAGTGCCGCCTCGTCTTCTGCGCGGTGCAGGAGTACGGGGTGGCGGGTGGTGGGTCGAATCGCGCCGGACTGGGTGAGCGGTTCGCCGAGCAGGGTGTTGACGAGGGTGGATTTGCCGGCGCCGGTGGAGCCGCCGACCACGATGGTGAGGGGGTTATCGACGCTGGCGCTGCGCGGCAGGATGTAGTCGTCGAGTTGTCGTGCCATGGCTGCGAGCAGGGTGCGTGCGGTGGCGGTGCCGTGCTCTGCGGTGCCGTCGTGGGTGACGGTGTAGGGGGTGCCGGGGGTTTCGCCGGCTTCTACGTCGAGCGGGAGGGGGATTCGAGTGAGCAGTTCGCGAGCTACTTTGAGCTGCGCATAGTCGGTGGTAGTCACAGCGCTATTGTCCCATAGGGTGCACCTGCTTCATGCCATGTTTGGGCGTTACGGTGGGCGCGTTACGGCTACGGGTTGTTTGGGGGCTCATGTTGAGGTGTTTTTGATAGGTGTTTGGACAACCTGAAGAGGTTGAGATACTACTTGCGCACAGGGTGCAACAACTCCAATTTATGATTTATTCACAAGAAGAAAAGATTAGAAAATCCCTAAGTTTCCGCGGGAAAACAGCGCATCTTATTGCGGTTATCTCGAACACATTGGTACGTTTTATAACCCGCATAAAACGGGCAAATATTAAGATTTGATAACTTTTTACCTTTAAGCGCAGATATGGTCATTGTGAACCTGAAAGTACGCTTAGAATCGTTGAGCACGACAACCAGGCAGGTCATAATCCACACCGATTCCTTCAGGCGGCTTCTGACCTGCCCTTCGTATCGCATCCGTACTCACCGCGGTATGCCACCCCCATCGGGAACGCTCACCGCCCCCTCACGCAACTGCAATCAACTGCCGTTGAGGTTCACTGCATCCGAGCTACCCGTTACTGCCTGCCCATCTTTACTCTTGCGAAAGGTTGCGTATGTTCGGTTCGCTGTCACGTCGCCATCTTCTTGCTCTTTCTTCCGGAGCAGCATTGAGTGCACTCGCAAGCGCTTGCAGCCCCAGCGCAGTTTCTCGCCCTCAACCACTCACTGATCCCTCTCCCACTGATGCCGCACCGGCGCCTCAGAGCACCCAGACTAAATCTGCGACCACCACGCGCAGTATTACGTACGCCGAGCCTCTGCCTGCGTCGGCTCTGGATGGTCGCGGACCTGCTCTTCTGCCGGATTACTTCTTTGAACGTTCCGGAAATTTCTCGAACGGCACCCTGAGCCATCGAGCCATTAATGTCCCCCGTCCCACCATGCCTCCGGAAGCTAAAGACCGCACCGTTGAGGGCCTGCACGCCTTCTTGCAGTACTGGGGCGCGGCGCAGAACTATATGCTCCTCACCGGCGACACCGATCCCTTCATGAACCTGCCCGGCCAGGAGCACTTTAGCAACATGGCACAGATGTACCGCGATATCTACCGCTACAACATCGGCTGGCTGGTCTCTAAGAACAACCACCCCATGTGCATTAACCTGAGCTCGCCGCAGCCGGTGCCCGCCACCGAGCAGGACGTCTACTGCTGGAAGGCGACCCTGAAGGTGGACGAGAACGCGTTCCTGTTCAACCATGAGACCCGCCAGCGTGAGCAGCTCACCGGTATCTACGGCAGTAATCAGAAGGCGGACGCTTACGTCTACTTTGGTGAACAGGGCTGGCAGATGCTGGAGGATCCGAAGTCTTCCCCGAGTGCTACCGCCACCCCTGCGGCTAACCCTGAACCGTCCACGAATACTCCGAGCGCGCAGCCGACCCCGAATGCGAGTACCTCCCCTAAGGCGGCTCGTTATATTCGAGGTTCAGCCTAAAGCTTCTTTGCATCCGTGCCTCAAAGAACCCGTCATATTGGGTGATATGAGGCACGGATGAGGGCTTTTATTTGTGTGCCACGCGTGAAGTCTATAGGCTAGGGCTAGATGAGGTCCGCCCATTTTCGCCTCAATATGCCTCTGCCCGCCCCGCGGGTGACTGCTTCGCGCCCTCCTGTGAGGGGCGTGATGTTAGGCTGAGGATTAGGACGTGAGCTCTTCACTTATCACCGATACTTCCGCATCACAGCACATTCAAGGGGATCACTATGATTCACAGCCGCCGCCACTTTATTGCGCTCACGGGCACTGCCGCCCTGGGCGCTATGCTTGCCGCTTGCGGTTCCAAAAAGACTGAGGAGGCGACCGCCTCCCCCACTGCTTCCGCTTCGATTGCGGGTGCCTACGATAACCTGTCGGGCGAGCTGAAGTGGACCAAGTACGTTCCCGGTCATGGCGCAGCCCCGATGAGTAGCACTGACCCGGAGACCGGTCAGGTCTACACGATTGAGCCGACCGCCAGCCCGGCAAGCGTGGATTCTAAGGCGAGCGCCGTACCCATCCCCGTTGAGGATGAGAGCATGTACGAGAAGAACGCCCGTAGCCTGCGCACCACTTTCGCGTATTTTGCGGCGGCGGTGAATTACGCCCGCATGACCGGTGATCCCGGTCCGGCCCTGCAGGTGGTTCATCAGGATAATTCTGTTCAGCGTGCTTCTTTGGAGAAGCTGCGCGCCTTCTATGCGCCCGGCACGAACTGGCTGGTTGATGGTGAGTGGACCTTCCGCCTGACCGATAAGCAGCCGACGACCCGCGGCACTAAGTATTCGTGGGCGTGTTCTGTTACTCAGGCGCACGGCTTGCAGGTTGAGAAGGCAACCAATACGACTAAGCCTCTGGAGGATACTGAGGCTGCGGAGATTAAGGCTCTCTACGCTGAGTACGATGAGGAGGCGAAGCGCTGGTTGGTGATTTCGCCTCAGCAGTACGATCCCGCATTGACCCCGAAGCCGACGCAGACTCCGCGTGCGCATCCTTCCTCGACCTATACCCCGACGGTAACTGATGACAGCACCGTGGCAGCTAATGCTGGCGCACACACCGGCGCGAATACTTCGGGTAACGGCGCGGCTCAGGGCACTGCTCAGAATGGTGCCGCGCAGAACGGTGGTGCGCAGGCTCCTGCCGCCCAGAACGGTTCCCATCAGTACACTGGCTCCCAGAACGGTGGTGCCGGTCAGGGGTCTGCTGGTCAGGGTGGCGCGGCTCAGGCTCCTCAACCTGCCGCTACCCAGGCGCCTGCGGCTCCCGCGCAGCCTGTGGCGACTCAGCCTGCAGCTGCGACGGCTCAGCCGAGCGCAGCGCCCGGTGCCCCTGATGCGGGCGGTGTAGCTGGCGGTGTAAATGCTCCCGGCGCTGAGGCACCCGGCGGTATTCCTGGTGAAGGCGCACAGTAGCCCCTCCCCCTATAGACGATGAACGCGTCCTCTCCTTCACTATTCCCTGTACCTCCCTTTCGGTGCGCTGTTGCCGCTGGTTGCGGTAAGTTCGCTGATGGGCGGCATATCACGCTCATTTGAGCGGTGGTACGCACGGGTGTGAAGGCGGGGGCGCGTTATACTTAGGACTGTCTCTAGAGGGGTATCCGCGTGTGATATCCGCTCGTCGAGGCGCACTCTCACTCGTCTCTCACCTGAGATTCTCACTCGAAAGGTACTCCGTGGCGCTTTTCCCTTTGACCTCTGGGCTTTCTAATGGTTCCGCTACCGGCATCAGCCGCCGTTCTGCTCTGCGTTACGCCGGCGCGGGCGTTGCAGGCGTGTCGTTGAGCGCCCTGCTGGTTGCCTGCGGTGGTTCTTCATCCACCACCGAGAACGCTGATGCGGATACCCCTCAGATGTCCCCCTCGGCTTCTGCGCGCACTGACTTTAGCGGCGAGGTCACCTTCGATAACTACGAGAAGAAGGGCACTTTCGTTCCGGCGACCGAGTCCGCTCCCGCGCAGAACGTGCCGGTCCCCAAGCGTCCGGCGAGCGCTTCGGAGAACTCGGTGCAGGGTCTGTACGATTCGGTTGCGTTCGTGTACGCGGCGATTAACTACCTGGTGTTGACCGGTGATGCGGCTCCGCTGCGTGAGTCGAAGGCTGATGAGAAGTTCATTGCGTCGTTCTCTTCGTTCATGGATGAGTCGAATGAGAGCTCGCAGGCGCGTAACTGGTTTGTGTCGCCGAAGGTGACGATGTCTGCGTTCACTGCTGTTCCGACCCTGGTGAAGAAGAGCGTGCAGTGGACTTTCGACCTGGTGATTGATTTGGGTCCGACCGTTGTGGTTGATGGCGCTCCTGCGGAGATGTCTGAGAAGGTTCGCCGCACTGAGCGTGGCCTGGTGGTTACCGGTGTGCGTCACGATAATGATTGGACTTTGACTATTCAGGACGAGTATGAGGCGCAGGCTTCGGCTCAGCCTAAGAATGGTGGTGCTTCCGGTGGTGCCGCTAACGGCGGTAATGCTGGCGATTCCGGCGGTGCTAACGGCGGTAACGCTGGTGATTCCGGTAACTCCGGTAATGGCGGCACTTCTAATGGTGACAACCTTTAAGCCCTCAGATGGATGAGGCATCATGCCCTAACTCGCACTCGGGTTAGGGCATGATCTGTTTTACTCTGGTAGTAACGTACTTTCCCGGATTCAAGGTTTTTGTATGTCTTCTTTTTCTCAGTCTTCTTTCTCTCGCCGCTCCCTGTTGCGCCTGGGCGTGGGCGTTTCTGCTGTTGCCGGTTCTGCGGCGCTGTTGAGCGCGTGCGGTTCGGGTGGCTCTAGCCAGCAGTCTGGTTCTCAGGGCGGTAGCCTGAACGGCGCGAAGTCGAGCGCTAACCCGAATGGGTACAGTGATGATGGCCAGAACTATTCGGGTCTGGTGGAGTACACCCACTATGAGGGCGCGGTGAATTATGAGCAGGGCACGGTGGAGCATCCGCCGCGTAATGCTCCGAAGCCGAAGGTGACTGATGCTCTGTCGGTCAATACGGTGACGGGTTTCCATGAGGCGATTGCTTATTTTGCGGCGGCTATGGATTATCTGGTGAAGACCGGTAGCACGGATGCGTTCTCGACCGGCATTACGTTGTCATCGAAGACTCGCTCTGAGGTGGATGCCCTGTCGGCTTCTATTCTTGCGGGTGTACAGAAGGGTTCCTGGTATGTGAACCCGTCGGCTTCCTATGCGCTGTCGAGTGCGCAGCCGTCGATTATGAGTGATGGCAACCTGCTGTTTAAGGGCAAGTACACTCTGGATTTCGGTACGGAGGCGGTGGCTGAGGGCAAGATTCAGCCGGTGGTCGCCTCCGCGAGTGCTTCTGCTGAGCCTACTGAGCCTTCTGAGGATGCGCTGGTGTCTGACGCGGCATCCCCCACTGCTTCTGCCACGGCTTCTGCGGCGGGTCCGGCTTCTCAGGTGACGGTTCAGGAGTGCGATTTCCGCGGCCGCTACCATGCTGATTCTAAGATGTGGGAGCTGAGCGTGGCGTACGGTGCGACGCTCCAGGGAGGCGCTACTCAGAGCACCACTACTCAGGGCACCGCGAGCGCGGCAGCATCCGGCGCAGCATCTGCTTCCGAGTCTGGCTCGGCTTCTACTGAGGCTTCCGCCACCTCCGCGGCGTCATAGTTCGTCATAACACTTTTATCTGCGAGGCGCTTCTCACGCTTCGTCCGCTCAACTCTGTATCCTGTTGGGTTTGCGGCTAAACTGGTTGCAATCACCGACTGACTGAAAGGTATCACTATGTCCGAGAACCTGACCCGCCGCGCGGCGCTGGGTGTGCTGGGCGTCAGCTCCATGGCTTTGCTGGCGGCTTGTGGCTCTAAGGCTACTTCTGAGGCGTCTGCTTCCGCTTCTGGCTCTGAGAGCGCTTCTGTGGCTGCTTCTGGGTCTGCTACCGCCTCGCCCTCTGCGTCGGCGTCTGCTTCCCCTTCCGCATCTGCGTCGGCTTCGGCTACCGCAGCGAATTCTCCGCTGCCTAACGACAATAAGGATTACAGCGGCGTAGCGAAGCTGGAGAAGATGGAGGAGCACGGCGAGTACCAGCCGGGTAACGCTGAGCACCCGCCGCAGAATGTTCCTTCCCCGATCGTTCCGGAGGCCATGCACCAGAACTCGGTGGCTGGCTTCGCGGCGGCTCTGGCGTACTTCGGTGCGGCGTTTGAGTACCTGCTGCGTACCGGCGATATGCACTACATGAACGAGGTCAGCACCGACCAGGAGACCCTGGCGGCGATGAAGAAGTACGCGGACTCCACCAAGGCAGGTATTGAGGAGAAGAAGACCTGGTACGTGAACCCGACCGCTACTTTGACTATTGGCACCAAGCAGCCGGTTCTGGCGCAGGGTGCGTACAACTGGACCGTGACTTTGAACGTGGACCTGGGCGAGAAGCTGTTCAAGGACGGCAAGGAGCAGACCGTGGCGGCTGATAAGCGTCACGTGAAGATGTTCGGTGAGGCTGTTGGCCGCTACCTGAACAACAAGTGGGACCTGCACATGGACATCAACTAGTCCTCTGGGCTGGTTTTCCCCCTCCCCCGCTTTTGCGTCTTTTCCATCTCAGGATGCGGTTTTTCACTGTTTTTTCCATTGATGGCAATAAAATTTGTGGCTCCAGCTTGCGGTGAACAGAGTTCATCACTACTCTTATATACAGAGGTTGTCTTTTGGGCTACATAATGTTTCTAGAGAGCGCCGCACAATCATCATCCTTTATCGAGAAAGGGTTTGTGCGGCGCTTTTCTGCACCCTCTTCCCTAAACCTCGTTTCTTGAAGTTTTTCTCTGGCATTATTACGAACTGTGACCGCAGGTTTAAACCTGCCGCCGGCGAGTAGTAGAGTTGCCACGTAACCGATTATTCATCGCGGAGACCCCGTCACGGCTGGCCTCCCCCAGGCTCATGTAAGGAGCACCCCATGGCAAAGATTCTCAACAGCATTGTTGAAGCAACCGGCCAGACCCCCCTGGTTAAGCTGAACCGACTGGACGAGGGCCTTCCCGGTAACGTTGCGGTCAAGCTTGAGTTCTACAACCCCGCAGGTTCGGTCAAGGACCGTATCGGTCGCGCCATCATTGACGCTGCTGAGAAGTCGGGTGCGCTGAAGCCCGGCGGCACCATCGTTGAGGGTACTTCCGGTAACACCGGTATTGCGCTGGCTATGGTGGGTGCTGCTCGCGGTTACCGCGTCATCCTGACCATGCCGGAGACCATGTCTGCTGAGCGTCGCGTGCTGCTGCGCGCTTACGGTGCTCAGATTGTGCTGACCCCCGGTACTGAGGGTATGCGCGGCGCTGTGGAGAAGGCTAAGGAAATCGTTGCGACCACCGAGAACGCTATCTTGGCATCCCAGTTCTCCAACGAGGCGAACCCCACCATTCACTACAACACCACCGGCCCCGAGATTTGGGAAGCAACCGACGGTAAGGTTGACATTTTCGTGGCGGGTATTGGTACCGGCGGCACCATCTCCGGTTCGGGTAAGTACCTGAAGGAGCAGAACCCGGACGTGAAGGTTGTTGCGGTTGAGCCTAAGGACTCCCCGCTGCTGTCTGAGGGTCGTGTTGGTCCCCACAAGATTCAGGGCCTGGGCGCTAACTTCGTTCCCGACACCCTGGACCGCGGCATCTACGATTCGGTGACTCCGGTCAGCGCTGAGGACGCTATGCGCACCTCCCGCCTGCTGGCTACCCAGGAAGGTATTCTGGGCGGTATTTCTTCCGGTGCGGCTGTCTGGGCTGCTCTGGAGGAGGCTAAGAAGTCTGAGAACAAGGACAAGCTGATTGTGGCTATTGTTCCCGACTTCGGTGAGCGTTACATCTCTACCGCCCTGTACGAAGATATCCGCGGCTAATAGCCCGTTGTTTCTCCCCTCTGCTCCCTGCCTGAGGTCTTGGACCTAGGGTTTGGATAGCTGACGCCCCGCCTCCGGCTCGTCCCACTGTGGACGGTCCCGAGGCGGGGCTTTTGCGTCTTTTGACCGGCAGAAATATTACGTTCCGCGCGTTTGTGTGACTGAGTTTTTGGTAAGAGTGTCTACTATGACATGTAGCCGGCCGGGAATAGGCGAAAGGGCCCCGTTGTTGGTACCTTTGGAAAGGTCGCATATACAGAGAACGACCGATGAGGGAAAGGGAACCCATGAGTTTTATTGCGCGTCTGCGTGAAGATATTGAGAACGTCCGCCAGCACGACCCTGCTGCGCGTGGCGCTGTCGAGATTGCGCTGAACTATTCGGGTATGCACGCCATTTGGGTTCACCGTCTGACCCATAAGCTCTGGCAGAAGGATGAGACGAAGGCTCTGGCTCGTACTCTCTCGCAGTTTGCTCGTTTTCTGACCGGTGTGGAGATTCACCCCGGCGCGACCATTGGCCGCCGTTTCTTCATCGATCACGGCATGGGCATTGTCATTGGTGAAACCGCTGAGGTCGGTGACGACGTGATGCTGTACCACGGCGTGACCCTGGGCGGTCGCTCCCTGGAGAAGGTGAAGCGTCACCCCACCATTGGTGACCGCGTGACCATTGGTGCCGGCGCTAAGGTGCTGGGTCCGGTGGAGATTGGTTCCGATAGCGCTATCGGTGCGAACGCCGTGGTCGTCAACGATCACCCCGCCGATTCGATTATTACCGGTATTCCGGCGAAGCACCGTCCGCGTACCCCGGAGAAGAAGAAGCCCCTGGTGGACGCTGTGGAGTACATTGATCCCGCCATGTGGATTTAGTGCTTGTTAGCGTTTTGAGGCGGTAGCGGCGCGCCTGACGGCTCCTGGCGAGGCTCTGCAGGGCTTCTCCCCTGCCATACCCTTGCTACACCTCTGGAGATACCCCTGAATACACCTCGGGGGCGCCCCATATAAGACATAACGAAAGCCCGCCTTCGACCGGATTCTCATCCAGCCGAAGGCGGGCTTTTATGTATTCAGCTACGGGAGCTTAGTGAACGTGGATGTCCGCTGCGTTCACCTCGGAGCGGTCACCGCTCCACATGGTGTGGAAGGCGCCCTCTTCGTCGATACGACCGTAGGTGTGCGCACCGAAGAAGTCACGCTGGCCCTGAATCAGGGATGCGGGCAGGCGGTCGCGGCGCAGGCCGTCGTAGTAGGACAGTGCGGAAGCGAATACCGGCACGGGGATGCCCAGTGCGGTTGCCTTAGCCACCACGCGACGCCAGGAAGGAACGAGCTCCTCCATGAGGTTCTTGAAGGCGGGTGCCAGCAGCATGTTCGCGGGAGCCTCATCAGCGTAAGCAGCCATGATGTCGCCCAGCAGCTCGGCGCGGATGATGCAGCCTGCACGCCACAGCGATGCGATGGTGTCCAGCTTCAGGTCCCAGCCGTATTCCTTGCCTGCGCGGGTGAGCAGGTCCATGCCCTGTGCGTACGCAACGAGCTTGGAGGCGAAGAGTGCGCGGCGCACATCCTCAACGAACTCGGGGTCGCCTGCACCGATACCGGTGGTTGCGATTAGGCCTGCGGGCAGTTCGCGCTGTGCCTGCTCGCGCTGTTCACGCTCGGAGGAGGAGAGGGCGCGTGCGAACACGGACTCTGCGATAGCGGAGACGGGGGAACCGAGGTCCAGGCCAGCCTTAGCGGTCCACAGACCGGTACCCTTCTGGCCCGCTGCGTCAACGATAACGTCGACCAGGGGCTTGCCGGTCTTTGCGTCTACCTGTGCGAGCACCTCTGCGGTGATTTCGATCAGGTAGGAGCTCAGGTCGCCTTCGTTCCAGGTCTTGAAGATTTCTGCCTGCTGTGCCGGCTCAATGCCCGCGATGGAGCGCAGAATGTCGTAGGCTTCGCCGATCACCTGCATGTCGGCGTACTCGATGCCGTTGTGGACCATCTTCACGAAGTGACCCGCACCGTCGGTGGAGATCCATGCGCAGCAGGGTGCGCCGTCCTGAGGTGCCTTCGCTGCGATCTTTTCGAGCATGGGGCCGAGGTGCTTGTAGGACTCTGCGGAGCCGCCGGGCATCATGGAGGGGCCCCAGAGAGCGCCTTCTTCGCCGCCGGAGACGCCAACGCCCACGAAGTGCAGGCCCTTTTCAGCCAGGGCGTGCTCGCGACGGATGGTGTCGGGGAAGTGAGAGTTACCGCCGTCGATAATGATGTCGCCCTCATCGAGCATGGGGGTGAGTTGCTCGATCACTGCGTCGACGGGTGCGCCCGCCTTGACCATAATCAGGATGCGGCGGGGAGACTCGAGGGAGTCAACGAGTTCCTGCAGGGACTCGGTACGGATGAAGTCGCCGTCTCCGCCGTGCTCAGCCAGCAGTGCGTCGGTCTTCTCTACGGAACGGTTGTGCAGTGCCACGGTGTAGCCGTTACGTGCCAGGTTGCGGGCGAGGTTTGCGCCCATGACAGCAAGGCCGGTGACACCAATCTGTGCCTTCTTGTTTTCAGTCATGTATATAAGGATACGCGCTTAGGGCAGGCTATATATAGGTGGAGTGCAGTTTTATGCCCGAAGGAATCGCAGTTCCGACTGGATTATCTTCGCGAGCTTCCCGCTGGGCACCCTCGTGGCAGGTCAATGGGTAAACAAAACCGGTAAACAAAAACCCCGGTACCTTGCGGTACCGGGGTTAGCGGTGGGTCCTACCGGGATCGAACCGATGACATCCACGGTGTAAACGTGGCGCTCTACCAGCTGAGCTAAAGACCCGTAGTTCTCACTGTTTTTTTGTTCCAGTGGCGAACACAAGAGAAAACTATACGGGCTTTTGGTGCGCCACGCAAATCCGAAACATGTGTTCTATGTCTCAATATTTTTTTCTTTTTCGCAACTCACCCCACAGCAAGCCACATCAAGCCATGTCGACCCTCGGCCTTATAGGTAGGTCATACCCCATCATTCCGCGCCATTCCGCCACCCCCACCATTCCGCACTATTTAGATACAAAAAGACCCTAACTAGTACTTTTGATGCGCATATTTTTCGCTCAGAGAGCTAAGCCACGAAACCCACATCACAAAAACCTTCGTTTGATGCCAAGAAGCCCACATTTAGGTCTAAGATAGTAGAGATAAGTAGCGAAGTAGACCCCACGGATCTATAGCGCTTAAACGCAGAGATTGTTCGACAATGCAACATCGCGGCGAACAATCTACACAACCGCACAGAAGAGAGGTTGGATTAGTTTGGCTAACGTACCGAACGAGCACTCCCTGAGCACCCTTCTTGATGGCCTCAAGGACATCGACGTAGAAGAGACCCAGGAATGGGCTGAGTCCCTCGAGGACCTTATCAAGACTCACGGCACCGAGCGTGCAGAGTACATCCTTCGCGCACTGCTCAAGGAGGCTGGCGCAAAGGGTGTTAAGGTCCCGACTCTGGTCAAGACCGACTACATCAACACCATCCCCGTCGACCAGCAGCCCGAGTACCCCGGTGATGAGGAACTCGAGCGCCAGTACCGCGCATGGATTCGTTGGAACGCAGCAATCATGGTTCAGCGTGCCCAGAAGAAGGGCATCGGCGTTGGCGGTCACATCTCCACCTTCGCAGGTGTGGCTGACCTCTACGAAATGGGCCAGAACCACTTCTTCCGCGGCCGTAACCACCCCGGTGGCGGTGACCAGGTCTTCTTCCAGGGTCACTCCTCCCCCGGTGTCTACTCCCGCGCATTCGTTGAGGGCGTCCTGACCGAAGAGCAGATGGACGGCTTCCGCCAGGAGAAGACCAAGGGCGCAAACGGTATTCCTTCGTACCCGCACCCCCGTTGCATGCCCGAGTTCTGGCAGTTCCCGACCGTTTCCATGGGTCTGGGCCCCCTGAACGCAATCCACCAGGCATCCTTCAACAAGTACCTGCACAACCACAAGATCAAGGACACCTCCGAGCAGCACGTCTGGGCATTCCTGGGCGACGGCGAAATGGACGAGCCCGAGTCGCGTGGTGCACTGCAGCTGGCTGCAAACGAGCACCTGGACAACCTGACCTTCGTCGTCAACTGCAACCTGCAGCGTCTGGACGGCCCCGTTCGCGGTAACGGCAAGATCGTTCAGGAGCTCGAGGCATTCTTCCGCGGCGCAGGCTGGCACGTCATCAAGGTCCTGTGGGGCTCCGACTACGACGAGCTGCTCAAGAAGGACAAGAGCGGCAAGCTCATCCAGCTGATGAACGAGACCCTCGACGGTGACTACCAGACCTTCCGTGGCGAAGACGGTGGCTACATCCGCGAGCACTTCTTCGGCAAGTACCCCGAAACCAAGGAACTGGTTGCAGACCTGACCGACGAGCAGATCTTCAACCTGCGCCTGGGTGGCCACGACGACAAGAAGCTCTACGCAGCCTACAAGGAAGCTATGGAGACCAAGGGCAAGCCCACCGTCATCCTGGCACAGTCCATTAAGGGTGCGGAGCTCGGCCCCTACTTCGAGGCACGTAACTCCACCCACCAGATCAAGAAGTTCACCATGGAAGCACTGAAGGGCTTCCGTGACCACCTGAACATCCCCATCTCCGACGAGGAGCTGGAGAAGGATCTGTACAACCCGCCGTACTACGTGCCCGAGGCAAGCCACCCGGCACTGCAGTACATGCACGCACGCCGTAAGGAACTCGGCGGTTACATCCCCGGCCGTGCAAACACCCAGCCTGAGATTATCCTGCCCGAGTCCAAGGTCTACGCACAGACCAAGAAGGGCTCCGGCAAGCAGACCGCTGCTACCACCATGGCGTTCGTCCGCCTGATGAAGGACCTCATGCGCGTGAAGGGCTTCGGTCACCGTATCGCTCCCATCACCCCCGATGAGGCACGTACCTTCGGTATGGACTCCTTCTTCCCCTCGGCTAAGCTGTACAACCCCAACGGTCAGAACTACGTGCCCGTTGACCACCAGCTCATGCTCACCTACACCGAGTCCCCCGAGGGCCAGATCGTTCACGTGGGTATTAACGAGGCAGGCGCAACCGCTGCGTTCATCGCACTGGGCTCCTCCTACGACACCCACGGCGAGCCGATGATCCCGATTTACATCTTCTACTCGATGTTCGGCTTCCAGCGCACTGGCGACGGCTTCTGGGCTGCTGCCGACCAGCTGTGCCGCGGCTTCGTCATCGGTGCAACCGCAGGTCGTACCACCCTGTCCGGTGAGGGTCTGCAGCACAACGATGGCCACTCCCCGATTCTGGCGTCCACCAACCCGGCGTTCAAGATCTACGACCCGGCTTACGGCTACGAGATCGCTCACATCGTGGAGCGCGGTATCGAGCAGATGTACGGTACCAAGGACGAAGACCACAACGTCATGTACTACCTGACCGTGTACAACGAGCCGATTCACCAGCCTGCTGAGCCGGCAAACGTTGACGTTGAGGGCATCATCAAGGGTATCCACAAGATTAGCGAGTCCCCGCTGACCTCCGGCCCCAAGGCACAGCTGCTGGCATCCGGCGTTGCTGTTCCGTGGGCTGAGAAGGCTCAGCAGCTGCTGGCTGAGGACTGGGGCGTCTCCGCAGACGTCTGGTCTGTCACCTCGTGGACCGAGCTGCGCCGCGACGGTATTGCCGCTGAGGAAGAGGCTCTGCTGAACCCGAACCAGCCCGCTCGCGTTCCTTACGTGACCCAGAAGCTGGCTGGCGCTGCTGGCCCGATCGTCGCGACCACCGACTTCGCTTCGGATGTTCCCGACCAGATCCGCCAGTTCGTTCCGAACGACTTCGCAACCCTGGGTGCTGACGGCTTCGGCTTCGCAGACACCCGCCCGGGTGCACGTCGCTTCTTCCACATCGATGCAGAGTCGGTTGTTGTCCGCACCCTGCAGATGCTGGCAAAGCGCGGCGAGGTTGCAGCAGACGTTCCCGCGAAGGCATTCGCTAAGTACGACCTGCTCAACGTGAACGCTAACTCCGAGCTGGAGCAGCACTAAGCATTTAGCTGTAGAACCCCGGTTCTGCGTTAGACGCTAAACGATGCCCCCGGTTGATGATTCATCAACCGGGGGCATTCGTGTTTTAACTCAACCGCATGTTTTAACCGATGTAGCCCGGAGGTAACGACTATTACCTCCGGGCTACTCCAGTTATTGGGGTGTCGGTGAGGCTAGCCGGCGAAGTGGCCGGTCACCTCCGCCAAACGCGCCGGATTCACCAAATCAGGGTGCGTACCCTCCAGCAGCACCGAACGGAACGACGACGCATGCGCCGCCCAACCCGCCGCATCCAGGTACGGCTGATCCTCATGCGGCACACCCACCAGCAACACGTCCCCTTCAAAGAACGCCTGCTCAGCACCACGCATCAACGCCGCCGAAGCACGCATACTACCCAGGCACACGCCCAACTTCTCCTCCGGTAGGTAACCCATCGCCGAACCCGCCTTCTGCAGACGCTCCAACGTACCCGGCAAATCAAGCTGCTCACCAGCGGCAGGCTCCGGCAAACCGCCCATGCGCAACAGCGCACGGAAGCTCTCCTGCTCATCCGGCGCCGGCACGCCCTGCCACTGCTCCGAAGGATACGCATCCAACAGGATGACGCGCTCAACCTGCGCACTCGCAGCCTGCGCCAAAGCCGCCACCTGCACCGCGGCAGTACCGCCCACAGACCAGCCCATCAGGGCAAAACGACGCGGCAGCGAACGCTCCGCCAGAGTCTTCTCAATCAGCTTCAGGTAGCCCTCAGCCAACTCCTGCAGGCTCGACGCAAACCCGGCATTCGGGTCAGAGAACGCCTCAGCCTGCAAAGCGTACACACCCTGCTGAGCCGGAAGATGCGAGAGGTACCCCGCATAGCACCAGCCCAAACCACCCGCAGGCGGCAGAATAAACAGCGGCGCGGGGGTCTCGGTAGTATCGGGGACAACGGGCTGCTCACGTAGCGGCAGAACCGGCGCGAACTCCGCGCCCTCGCCGCGCTCGCCCGCAATGGACGCCGCCAAAGCCTGCACGGTCGGATGCGCAAACAGCGCACCAATGCTCACGCGCAGACCCAGCTGCTCCTCAACCGCGGCAATCACCTCAAGAGCCGCCAGCGAATGACCACCCGAGGCGAAGAAATCCTCATCCACGCCGAAACGCTCACGACCCAGCACGCCCGCAATAATCGAGCACAGCTGCTGCTCCAGCAGACCGTGCGGACCCTCAGCATCAGAAGTCTGCGGGGTCAAATCGAGGGACGCCAACAGCTTACGATCAGCCTTACCGGAGGGGCTCACCGGCAGAGCAGGCAGAGTATGCCACAGGGTCGGAACCATGTAGTCCGGCAGAACCTGCGCGCAATGCTCACGCGCCGCCTCCACCAGCTGCTCGGCACGCTCGGCGGGCACGTCGCCCACCTCCAGCACCGCCGCCAGGGCAGGCTCACGCAGACCGCGGTACAACAGGGCCACCGAAGCGCTCACGCCCTCAACCGCGGCAAGAGCCATCTCAATATCGCCCAGCTCCAGGCGCTGACCGCGCACCTTAATCTGGTAGTCCGTGCGGCCGCGGTAGCCAATGACGGCGCGGCCATCGGGAAGAATCTCCCAGCACGCCAAATCGCCCGTACGGTACAGGCGCTGACTCTCACCGTTCAGCAGTGCGAGCGCACCGGCAGGAGCCTGCTCCACGAAAGCCGCCGCGGTCGCCTGCGGGTTGTTCTTGTAGCCGCGCGCCAGCTGCACGCCCGACAGGTGCAGTTCACCCGTCACACCCACCGGCACGGGGTGGCCAGTCGGGTCAAGAATCAGGGTGCCGGTGTTCCAGACCGGCTCGCCAATGGGCACGCTCTCACGCTGCGGGTCGCCGGAAGTCTCCCAGAAGGTCACGTCCACCGCCGCCTCGGTCGGGCCGTACAGGTTCAGCGGGTACACGCCCAGAACCTCGCCCGCAGCCTGCACCTGGTCCTTCTGCAGCGCCTCACCCGAGCAGACCACGTAGCGCAGGGGCTGCTCTCGATCTTGCCCGAAACCGGCATCAGCCAGGATGCGGCGCGCCGCCGGCGAAGAGGTCAGCGCCGACAGCATGGTCGGCACAAAGTGCACCGCCGTGACGGACTGCTCGGCAATCACGCGCGCCAGGTAGGCGGGGTCGCGGTGACCATCCGGGGCGGCAATGACCACGGCGGCACCCTCGGCGAGCGGCCAGTACAGCTCCCACACGTGTACGTCAAAGGAGATGGGGGTCTTGTGCAGAACGCGGTCGCCCTCCCCCACCGGAATTTGGTGCTGCTGCCAGCGCAGGCGGTTATCAATCGCGCGGTGGCTGATGGCAACGCCCTTAGGCCTGCCCGTGGAGCCGGAGGTGAAGAGCACGTAAGCGTCCTCGTCCAGGCCGGTTTTCGTGCCCGGAAGCTCCTCTGCGGCGGGTGCCTGTACAGCTTCCTCGATGGTCAGCTGCGGTAGGGTGTGCTGGGGCAGGTTTGCGTGACGTGCAGGCTCCTGCGGGTTCAGCTCCTCCGCGCTCAGCGGCTGCAGACCGGGGCCGTGCAACAGCAGGGAACATTCGGCGTCCTCCATCATCACGCCCACACGCTCGGCGGGCAGATCCGGAAGCACCGGCACGTAGGTGGCGCCAGCGTACAGCAGGGCGTACAGCGCCACATACTGCTCGGCGCCGCGGTGCACACGCAGACCCACCGCATCGGAAGGGCGAACGCCCCAGTCCAGCAGCTGCGCGGCAAGCGCACGGGCGCGCTCGTCCAGTTCGGCGTAGGTGAGGGCGCGGTCAAAGACGTAGGCGCGCTCCGACTCGGGGGTGAGCACCTCACCGGGCGCGGGGGCAGAATCCAGCACCGCGAGCGCCTGCGGATGCGCCGCCACCGCGTCACGGAAGCGACCCAGCAGGGTCTTGTACTCCAGCGGGTGCTCGGTCAGCGCCGGGGCGGTCAGCTCGCGCAGGGTTGCCAGTTCTGCCTCGGTCGCCAGACCCAGGTTGTTCAGGGAGGCGCCCTCGCGCTGCGCCTCCGCCGCGTAGGCGGGCAGCCACTCGCTCAGGCGGGCGGCGTGATGTTCCAGCTCCTTAGCGGTGTAGAGCGCCGGGTTCATGTCAATCTCGCAGGAGATGCTGTTGCCGCGGCCGGGCATGCCGCGCAGGGTGAAGGTCGCGTCAGCAACGGGACCGGCAGAGATATTGTGAATACGCGCGGTCGGTACCGGGGCTCCGGACCCGCCCTTGGAGGGGGCCGCCAGCGGCAGCACCGCGTCGAAGGGCACCACGTTAATCTGCGCACCAAAAAGCCTGGACTGGGCGTTACGTGCGGTACGTTCGAGGTCTTCCTGACGAGCCAGCGGATGCTCGGCGTTACGGGCGTACTGCTCCTTCACCGAGTGCAGGGACTCCGCGATGGGGCCGGTCGCCGCAACCTGCACCGGCAGAACGTTCACCGCGGTACAGCCGGTCTGAGCGCTCACCGTGCCCAGGGCGCGGGTCGCCTCCGGCAGAGTGCGGGCGAACATGCGGTTCATCTGCGGCACGCCGAACGAAGCCTGCGGGTAGCCGCCCACACGCGCCAGGTACGAGCCGACGGCGGCGGTCGCCAACACGGGCCAGGAGACGGCGTGCTGCTTTGCCGCATCCAGCAGGGCCTGCTGGGTGGGCACATCAATGCTGAACGCCAGGCGCACAGACTGCGCCGACGGGGAGGCGGTACGACCCGCCAGGGAGGTATCTTCCTGTTCCAGGGCGCCGCTCGCCTCCCAGAAGGCGACGTCTTCTTCACGGGCGGTGGAGGCGGCATCGTCGGCATCGAGCAGCTGCTGCAGGCTCATGCGGCGGGTTGCCGGGACCGGCTGACCGGCGGACAGGGCGCGGTATATCGCCGCCACGCGGGAGAGGCCGTTGAACGCGGCGAACCCGTCGGCAACCACGTGGGAGAAGGAATGGTACACCCAGAGGAACCCGCCGTAACGCACCGCTGCACTGCGCACGGTCACGCCCTCATCGGTGGTGAGGGGCTGGGCGAGCAGGCGCTGTGCCCAGGCCCGTACCGGCGCGGGCAAATCAGAGTCAGGCAGGGCTGATTCAGGCAGGTCAGAGGCGTTCTCCTCCCCCGCCTCGGCGGTGCCGCTCAGCTCGTCCTCATCCACGAGCAGGTCAATGCCCGAAAGGAACGCCTCCTCGGTCAGAATCTGCTGGGAGGCGGCACCATCGGCAATGCAGGTGCGCACGCGGAAGCCCTCGTTCTCGCGGTAGAGCTGCACCAGCGCCTCACGCAGCAGGGCGAGGTCGGTGTCCGCGGGGCATTGCAGAACCTCCGCGGTGTTGTAGCAGGGGTTCGTCGGGTCAATCGCGGCGGCAAAGTAGATGCCGCGCGCGTTCGTGGTCAGCGGCAGCCAGGGACTGTCAGCGCTGTGCGATGCGGGATCAGTCGCGGCGGTGCGAAGGTCGGAAGCAGTCCCGAAGCTATCGGGTGCGGTAGTATCAGCTACGCCCATGGTGGCCTCTCAAAGGTCTGGATTAGGGATGATATGCGGTGTGTTAAAGGTAGGTGTGAAAGGTAGGCGACTGCCTCGCCGCTTCAAGCTGACAGATGTGCACTGACAGAAGTGCACTGACAGGGGTAAACGCAGCTACACAATACGGTGCAAAACCTGCGCAAAGAAAAACGAGGCGAGTAGCAAACACCCCGGGCACCCGTCTGCATTTGCGGCAGGCGGGCACTCGGGGTGCGGTAACGCTTAGCCCAGGCGGGAGGCGATGAACTCCACGGTCGGGTTCTCCACCAGCTCGGTAAACTCAATCACGGCGCCTTCGGCAGCAAGATCATCGAGCAGCGCGAAGGAACCCATCGAGTCCAGGCCCAGCGAGAACAGGTCGGTGGTCGGCTCGTCAAAAGCGGTCTGCAGGGAGTCGGGCTCGACGATGTACTTCTCCATGATGGGGCGCAGGGTCTCAAGTGCGGACATTTTTCTCCTCAAGTAGGGGTAGGAATACGGGCTTAAGGTTTAGCAGAAAAGGGTTTAGCCGAAAATTTCGGCAAGCTTGGCGCGCAGTTCGCGGCGAGAAATCTTACCCACGTTCGTGGTGGGCAGCTCCTGCAGAACCTGCACGCGCTCGGGAATCTTGAAGTCGGCGAGCTTCTTCGATGTGAAGAACTCGTGCATCGTGCGGCGCGGGTTTTCGCCCAGGTCGGCGCCTTCCTGCGGCACAATGACCAGGCCCACGCGCTCGCCCACGGTCTCATCCGGGATGCCCAGAACCACGGCGTCAAAAACGTCGGGGTGGGTCAGCGCCAGCTCTTCAATTTCGTCCACGGCAATCTTCTCGCCATTGCGGTTAATCTGGTCTTTCGCGCGGCCGGTCACCTCAAGGTACTTGCCGGCGACCAGGCGCACAATGTCGCCGGTGCGGTAGAAGCCGTCCTCGGTGAAGCCGTAGCGGTTCGCGTTCTCCTCCAGGTAGTAGCCGCGAATCGTGTACGGGCCGCGGGTGAGCAGGTGGCCGCTCTCGCCGCGCTTAACCGGCTGGTCCTGATCATCAACAATCAGAATTTCATCGTCGGGGCTAATCGGGTAGCCCTGAGTCCTCAGACGCATCTCAATCGGGTCGGTCGAGCGGGTGTAGTTCACCAGGCCCTCAGCCATGCCGAACACCTGCTGAACGGTGCAGCCGAGCACCGATTCGATCTTGCCCGCAACCGCCGGAGCCAGCTTCGAGCCACCCACCTGCAGGGTCTGCAGGGACGGCAGGGACACATCGCGCTTCTCCGCGGAGGCGACCCACGCCTGAGCCAGCGGCGGCACCAGCGCGGAGGTGGTCACACCTTCCATCTCAATGAGGTGGAACGCAGTCTGCGGGGACGGATCCGCCGCAAACACCAGCTTGCCGGAGGCGCACATGACGCCCAGAATACCGGGCGAGCTCATCGTGAAGTTGTGCGCGGCGGGCAGCACCACGAGCATGGTCGTGTTGTTGTTCAGCTTGCAGATATCGACCGAGCCGCGCACCGAGTACAGGTAGGCGGCGTGGGTGCGAGGAATCAGCTTCGAAATGCCGGTCGTACCGCCGGAGAGCTGCAGGAACGCCACCTGCTCGCTCGCGCGCAGGTTCTCGGTGTTCTGAACGACGCCGGGCACGAACTCTTCAGCGAGCTCCTCGTCGGTCAGCGGGGTCAGCGGCTCGGCAACGTCAATAGCGACCGGCGGCTCCTGGGAGTTCTTGCGCAGCTCGGCGGCAACGTCCTCGTGCAGGGCGGTGAAATCCGCGCCGGGGGTCAGCGAAGAGAACACGTGCGCCGCCGCGTCGGTGCGGGTTGCAAAGTGCACGAGCTCGGTGGTGCGGTGCTGCGGCAGGCAGAACACCGGCAGAGCCGCCGCCCAGAAAATACCGAGCAGGTACACCAGGTACTCGGCGGTGTTACCCAGCTGCAGCAGCACGCGGTCACCGGGCTGCACGCCAGCCTGAACGAGGCGCGCCGCAGCGGCACGACCTGCCGCCTCCAGCTCACCGTAGGAGAGGCGAATCTGCTGGGGCTTGCCGTCCTCATCGAGCTGCGCGTGCGAAATCGCCACGAGCGCCGGGAAGTGCGGCTTCGCGCGGCAGGCATCCAGCAGGAACTCGGGGATGGTCTGGTCAATCCAGTAGCCGGCTTCGCGGTACTTCGCGGCAAAAGACTCGGGGATGAGCGGTGTGGGGGCCAGGGGGCTACGTTCTACGGTCATCTTCTCTCGATTTCTGTGTCGTTTGCGGTTTCTATAGCGCTCACGTGCTGCGTGCGTTCGCAGCGTGATGCCATCTCGTCAATGAGGGCGGGTGCACAACCTACGCCGGGTACCTTTCGGTACCCCTCGCGGCGCGGTAGTGTTGCACTCTTCTTAGGCTGTACTTCTCTAGGATACGGGCGCGGCGGTGTTTACCCTAACGGGAACCCCGCACGCCCACCATACGGGGTGTGCTCTACCCGTACGGGAGCCCTAAGCGATCTCTCGCTGGTTCTCTTCAGAGCCTGGCTCAGTGCGTTCAGCCTTCCGGCTGGCAGCAATAATACGTTCCAGGGCCGGCACAATCGCACCGCGCCAGCACGCATAATCGTGACCGCCGTTGAAGGTCGTGCAGTGTGCCCTCTCCAGGCCCAGCTTTTCCAGGCGCTCCTTCAGCTCACGGTGAGGAGGCACCAGAACCCACTCCTGCTCCCCCACCTCAATCTCAAGGTACAGGTGGCGCAGACGGTCAATCTCGCCCGCCGCCTCCAGCTCGTCCAGGCGGTCCATGACCTGCGGTTGCCACAGCGACGAAGACTGCGCAATCGCGCCACCAAACGCCTCCGGACGGCTCAGCACCGCCAGCAGGGAGGACAGGCCACCCAGCGACTGACCGTTAATCACAATGTTCTGCGGGTCGGTCTTAATGCCGTGCACCGCTTCCAGGTGCGGGAACGCAATCTCCACCAGGTAGTCGGCAATCGGGTTGTCACCGTTCAGTTCCTTCCAGCGGTTCTCACGGCCGCCAGAGTGCAGGAAGAACACATGCATCGCCGGAATACGGCCCGCCTCATGGGCGCGGTTGAGGGTCTGCTCCATACCCTGGCTGAACCACATCTCACCGTCGAACTGGATGAACAGCGGCGCATCCGGGGCGGGATCCCCCACACGACCGAGCACGTACTGGTGACCGTCAGAGGTCTGCATCCACTCGGGGGCGGGCAGCGCGTCAATCTCTTCCTGAGTCAGGATGAACTCCTGCACCGGCGCGTGCTCAAGCTGCACCACACCCATGCAACGACCGATGCGGTTGCACACGGTCTCGGGGTTCAGCGGGTCACCCTCGCCGGAGTCCAGGGCGGCGCGCAGGCGCACCTGGTCGTCATCGCCCAGCCAGGCGGGGCGCTCGCCGGGCAGCGTCGGCAAGAAGTTGTAGGAGGCACGCCAGGTGGTTGCCATCTGCATGCTCAGCTGCCACCATCCGGTGCCCTCGATGCGGGCCATGAGGGAACGGTCCAGGTTCTTCTCATCGGTCAGGCGGTTGATGAACATGAGCACCTGCTCCGCCTGCTCGTTGTGATACAGGAAGGTGACGATGCGCTCGTTCTCACTGATGCTGCCGTCGTCAAGATGCACCGGCTCGATGATGGGGGTGCCTTCGGAGACAACCTCAACGATGCGGGCGTTCAGCTCTTCGGGGCTGACCGCCTCGGCGATGAGGGCGCTGATGAGGGGGCTGTCCACGCGCGGTGCCGGTACGGGGCGCGGGATCTTGGGAGGGGCCGGGCGCACAGCCGGCGCAACGGTACGCGGCTGCACGGAAGCAGCTTGTTCAGAAGCGTTCTGCGTGGGAACGATCGCGGTGGGTTCGTGCTCGCCCAACGGTTCCTCCTTGGTCTGTGGAAACACTCAATCGGTGAGAATCGGTGAGGAGGCGCATTATTGTTAGTTAGCCTCTACTACCTCACTCTATGGTATCCCTTACCCAAACTCCAGCCAAAGGGAAAAACGAAAGAACCAAAAGATGACATTCATGACAGCGAACACACGCTGCTAAAACCCAAGCACGAAGCCGCCGCAGCCCCGCCCAGACCGGCACAGCCCCGCCCAGACCGGCTCAGAGCAACCCAGCCCAGCCCCGCCCAGACCAGCTCATCCCAGCCCGGCTCAGAAGTTAAAAGAGATGAGGCACCGAGACCGTGCATCAAACCTTCAAACAGTGAAGGTCTCATGCGGCAGTCTCGGTGCCTCATCTGCGGGTTCCCAAAATGGAACCTACCCAGTGCTCGTTTCCGTTCATGCGTCAAAGACGGGCGAGCACCGGGTAGGCGCCCTACGCGCAGGGGATCCTGGGTCCCTCAGATCCTAGCGTTCGCTGCTTGGCGCAATGCCGAGCTTTTCCACCCGTACTGAGACGGGTGGCGCAAACTCCCACGCGGCTTAGGGGCGAAAACTTATTTGCTTTCGCGGGCCGCCGAAATAGCGTCAGCGGCAATATGAATTGTTTGGTTCTCCTTCGGAATAACCAAAGGGGTACCAGTGCACGGATCAGGAATAATGACCGATTGCAGGTCAAAAACTTCCTGAATAAGTTCCGGTGTAATTATTGCACGCGGATCACCCTGAGCGATAATCCGGCCCTGCTTCATTAACACAACATGAGTAGCATACCTGAAAGCAAGGTTCAGGTCATGCAACACCACGGCTACAGTCCGGCCTTCGGAATGCAATTTCTTCGTCAGGTTCAGCACCTCAATCTGGTGCGTGATATCCAGGTAGGTGGTCGGCTCATCCAGCAGAATCAGCGGGGTCTGCTGCGCCAGGGTCATGGCAATCCACACACGCTGACGCTGACCGCCCGAAAGCGCCTCAATGGGACGCTCCGCAAGCTCCAGCACGTTCGCCGCCTGCATCGCCTCCACGCAGGCTCGCTCGTCCTCATCGGACCAGGAACGCAGCAGCGACTGGTGCGGGTAGCGGCCGCGCGCCACCACATCCGCCACGGTCACGCCGCTCGGCGCCTCCGGGGTCTGCGGCAGCATCGCCAGAATCTTAGCGATAGCGCGGGACTTCATCTGCGGCAGCGGGGTGCCGTCCAGGCGAACCTCACCCTTCTTGAGCGGGTTCACGCGGGCAAGAGCCTTCAAGGTGGTCGACTTGCCGCAGGCGTTCGGGCCCAGGATGACGGTCAGCTCCCCCTCCGGCACCTGAAAATCTACCCCGTTGAGCACCGTATGCTCACCGTAGGCAACCACCATGTTCTCGCCTTCAAGGCGGGTCGTCACACTAGTGTTCACTAGCTCTTCTTCCTTTCGAGGTAAATCAGGTAAATCAGGTACAGGCCACCAATCGCACCGGTCACCACACCCACCTGAATGATGCGTCCGGGAACGGCGAAACGGCCAATCAGGTCGGAGCCGAGCACCATGAGCGCGCCCATGAGTGCCGCGGAGGTGAAGCCCACCCCGCCACTGCGGGCGAGAGTCTTCGCGATGTGCGGTGCTGCCAGGGCGACGAAGGCAATCGGGCCGGTCGTCGCGGTCGCCAGCGAAACCAGAAGCACACCGATGAACAGAGCCGCCACACGGTACGCGTTCACGCTCACACCCAAACCGGATGCTACCTGGTCACCAAAACGAATCGCGCCCAGCGGGCGGACCAGCATCAGCAGCAGCGGAGTCACCACGAGCAGCAGACCCAGCAGCGCGTAGGTACGCTCCCAGGTGATGTCATTGAGCGAACCGGCAAGCCAGGACGCCGCGGTCTGCGCCTGAGTCAGCGAAGCACGCACCACCAGCAGCGAATTAAACGCCGCCAGGGTCGAACCCACGCCAATACCGACCAGCACCAGACGGAAACCGTGCAGACCCGTGCGGCGCGTCAACAACCACACCAGCACCGAGGTAGCCAAGCCACCAACCACAGCGCCCAGGGCAACCTCAACGGGGCCGGAATTGAACACAATAATCTGCAACAGCGCACCGGTCGCGGCACCATTCGTGAAACCGATAATATCCGGCGATCCCAGGGCATTACCCGAAATCACCTGGAAAATCGCACCCGACAGACCAAGTGCCGCACCCACCAGAAGCGCCGCCACAATACGCGCCGCACGCTGCTGAGCGAAAGCCACCGTAATCTGCTTGCCCTCACCCAGTAGCGCCGGGATCATCTTCTCCGGGGCGATCTTGTAGTCACCCTGCAACATGCCCCAAAACGCCAGTGCCGCAATCAGCACCACCAACGCCACATTCAGGATCAGCACACGCCACGGCACCTGAGCACTCACAGGACCGCGCACAGTCAGCACCGGGCGGCCACCCAAATCGCGGCCACGACGACGCGCCGAACGATTAGCGGAAGTGGTGGCAGTCGCCATCGAAAGAGCGGAAGAATTCGACATCAGAGAGCCTCCACCTTACGACGAGTCATCAAGAACAAGAACACCGGGGCACCGGCAAGAGTCGCCACAATACCCACCTGAGTCTCCTGCGGAGCCACCAGCACACGCGCCAACACGTCAGCACACAGCAGCCACACCGGACCCAACAGCGCCGAACCATAATTCACCCAGCGCACATCATTACCGAGCAGAGCACGCACCACAAACGGCACCGCCAAACCCACAAAACCAATCGGACCCACCGCAGCAGTCGCAGCACCGGCAAGCACCGTCACCGCCAGCAACGTCAAATTCTGGGTCGTACGCACACTCACGCCGAGGCTGGTCGCCGCCTCCTCGCCCATACTCAGAGCATTAATCGCAGGAGCCACAAAGAACGCCACCAGCACACCCAGCACAATCACCGGACCCACCGTCGACGCAATATCCATACCGCGGCCCTCCAGCGAACCGGCAACCCACACACGGAACTCGTTATACGCATCCTGATCAGCCAAAATCAGGCCCTGTGCAATCGCCGACAGCGCCGCAGAAATCGCCACACCCGCCAACGCAAGCTTCACAATCGACCCGTCACGACCACGACCCAGCGTGTACACCAGCACCGCAGCCAACGCGCCACCAATCGTCGCAGCAATCATGTACTGCCAAATACCCATCACACCAAAAACCACCACGGAAGCAATCACAGCCACCGCAGCACCGGCATTCACACCCATCAGGCCGGGCTCAGCCAACGGGTTACGGGTCAGCGACTGCATCAGCGAACCGGCAACAGCCAACGCCGCACCCGCCGCAAGACCCACCAGGGTACGCGGAATACGCTGCTCCATCACAATCGTCTGCGCCTGCTCAGAAGCAGTGCCATTAAAAACAGCCAGAACCTCATCCGGCGGAAGATTATTCGATCCGAACAGCAAAGAAGCAGCCACAGCACCCGCCAAAAGCACCGCAAACAAGAACAGAAAAGCCAGGCGCTTACCCAACTTCTGCCCCTGAATCACAGACCCCTGACGGGACGTACTCTCCTGCTGAACACCTCGGGACAATGAGCTCGTGCGGGCCACTATGCTCCTTATGCTCGATACAAGAAAACGGGGAGGCGCACCCGGCACCCCGCCGCAAGAGGGGGCACCCGGCACACCGGTAGATAATGAGAGAAACGCCGGAGCGGGCGGGTCACTCCCCCACCCGCATCCGACGTTAAGTCTTAGCGCTTACGGGTCAGCAGCAGCGCAGCGGCACCCACAATGCTTACGCCCAGAACCACCACGCCAATCCACGGGAACGCAGCACCGTAAGTCACGGTCTGAACGGTGGATGCGGTGTTAGCCGCGCCCGAAGCCGAAGCGCTCGGGCTCGACGCAGTACCGCGCGCAACAGCCGAAGAGGACGCGCTCGCCGAAGCGGTCGCCTTCTTCTTCTGAGCATCTGCCGAAGCAGAAGGCGCAGAGGAAGCATTAGAAGAACCAGAGGTAGTACCGGAAGAATCAGCCTCCGAGTTCAGGCGATCGTACTCTTCCTTGGTGATGGTGTTGCCATCAGCATCGGTGTAGACGGTCTCAGCGTCAGCCGCACCGTTTGCAGAACCGTTGGAAGAGCCGTTCGAGCCGCCATTGGACGAGGACTCGTTGGAGTCGTTAGAGCCCTGAGCGTCGTCTGCAGAGTCGGAGTTGTTAGAGTTCGAGCCGCCATTCGAGGAACCGCCGTTGCTCTTCGAGCTGGAAGAGCCGCGGTTCGAAGAAGACCCCGAAGAGTTCGAGGAGGAATTATCCGAACCGCCCTCACCCACCACGGTGAACTCGGGGCTACGGTTGGTGTACGCCTCGGTACCCAGGTACTTGCCGTCCTTATCGCGCTTCTCGCCGGTCGCGAGGAAACGCAGAGTGTGGGTGCCAGGGCCTACATCCGGCAGAACGAAGGAACCGGAGACGTTACCGTTCCCATCGCTCTTCTGCTGGTGCACCACGCAAGCGCCCTGAGCCGCATCGGAGGGGCACAGATCGCCGTCGTCAACCTTCACGGACACCACAGTGTTCGCGGGGAAGCCGCTCACGCTAAAGGAAATCACGCCGTGCTCATTCACCGAAGAAGAGACAGTCGAGGAGGTGCCGGGGGTAGATGCCTTCGCACCGCCCGGAGGCAGAGCGGAAGCGGTGCCAACGCCCAAGCCCAGCGCCAGGGTTGCGGCAGCGCAGGCGGTCAGCGCCTTAGAGGTCAGGGATGCCTTCGGGGCTCCCGAAAAAGGTGCACGCATGGTGGTCCTTTCAAAATTACCGGGGTCGAAGCTGAACGCTACCGGGTTCGTGTAGGTGAAGTTCAGTAGGTCGGTGCAGTTCAGCGGGTCGTGACCCGAGTGGTTCGTGGGGCACCCGGTCCACGCCCCTGTTCAAGGGTGCAGGGTCAAAACTGTGGAGCGTGGACCGGTGCCGATGTGAATGTGTGGTCAGAAAGCTTACTTCTTGGAGGTGCGCAGTAGCAGAGCCGCAGCCAAAACCACCAGACCAGCCGCCGAGAGCAGCAGGTTATTGGCGTTGTTGACCAGCCACTTGGTCAGACCGGTCAGCTCAGTACCCTCAATGGTCGGGCCCTGTGCCTTGGTGCCAGCGGCGGAGTTCTGGGAGCCCTGCGTGTTCTGCGAGTTCTTCGAACCGGCTGCGGCCTTCACAGCCTTCTTCGCCGAAGTGTCGACCTTCTGCAGGTTGGTTGCCAGGTTCTTCTGCGCGCCCTGAACCTTCGCCTTAGCCTGCACACGGTTCACGACCGGAGCGGTGCTCTGCGAGAGCGCGGCGAGGGATGCGTCCACGTCGGTGGCGCGGGTGCTGATGCGGCCGCCCGCGTTACGCATGGGCACAGGTGCCGTGGAGGTTGCGGTTGCCGGGTTCTCGTTCAGCTCTTCGACCAACTGGTCGGTGGCGTCCTGCTCATCGCGGGAAACGTCCTGACGAGGGGTAACAGCACGTTCCACGGTCATGTCAGCAAAACCGAGCACCGCATTTTCAGCGCCCTGGTTGCCGTTGTGCACAACCACGCGGTAGGTTGCGGCGGGCATGCTCACGCTGGTTTCGTAGCTGAAGCTGCGGTTGCCATCCAGACGCTTCCAGCCGGAGCCGTAGAGGGTCTGCGGGGAGTTGCCGAGGTAGGTCGCGGCGTACACCCAGGTGCCCGGTTCAGCGTTCGGCACGGTCACGGTCACGGTGGAGCCGTCACGGCTCACCTGCACGCCATTACCGTTAGTCAGTTCGGAGGCGTTGACCGGCTCGGGCGCGTCACCGGGGGCGTACTCGCCAATGGTGAAGGTCGTGTTGATGCCGCCCTGGCTGTTGGCGCCGCCGTAGGTTCCGGATCGGTCACCCTCACGCAGGCTACCGGTCAGCAGTCGCAGAGTGTGCTCACCGGAGGCGTACTTGGCGGCGTCTTCATCATTCTTGAAGGCTGCATTGTCGCGGGTGGGCAGGTCAATCCAGGTGTCGATATGGCCGTTTTCATCGGGGGTGATGACAGCCCAGATGGTGCGGTTATCGTTGACCGCGGTGGCGTCGTTACGGGATACCTTGCCGTCGTCAATCTTCAAGCCAATAACGGATGCTTTCTTATCCTCAGGGTTGCACCAGCCGTCACCGGTCAGGTGCAGCTTGCCGCCCTGAACCGCCTTGGGGTTCTCGATGGTCAGGCGCGGGGTGAAGGAGTCGCCAGCGGGGGCGCAGGTTTTCGAGTCTTCGCTGGGTGCGGGGGTAGGGTCTGCGGTTGCGCTCGGATCGGGGGTGGGCTCAGCAGTAACGCTCGGTTCCGCGGTGGGCTCAGCGGTGGGCGCAGCAGTCGCACTGGGCTCGGCGGTTGCAGAAGGCTCAGCGGTGGCGCTCGGCTCCGCAGAAGGCTCTGCAGTCGCAGAAGGCTCAGCGGTTGCGCTGGGCTCTGCGGTTGCGCTGGGCTCTGCGGTTGCGCTGGGTTCTGCGGTGGGTGCCGGGCTCGGAGCCTGGGCACTCAGCGTAATATTCTGCGACACAGATACACGACGGTCGTAGGTGTTGCCGTCCGCATCCACACCGCCCAGGGAGCCAGAAAGCACCTGAATACGGTGGCTGGTACCCTCCACGGTCCAGCCCTTGTTCTTCAGCTGCTCAGCGGTCAGACCGGTATTTTCGGGGGTCGGCAGGGATACCTCAACCTCGAAAGTGCCGTCCTCTTTAGCGGTTCCCATGAAGTTTGCGGGCGAGTTGCCGCCCTCCTTGGTGAGCGGGTTAATCGCCTGGTGAGCCTCATCCGGCAGGGCGTCGAGGAACTTCACAGCAAACACTGCGCCGCGGCCGGGAGCGGTGCTAGTGAAGCCGGTTCCGCGTAGCATGAGCTTACCTTCGCGCCACTTCTCGGTGGAGATGGTCACGGTAGCCTTATCCGCCTGCTGGGTGGCTGCGGGGGTGTCCGCGTAAGCGATGGTGGTGCCGGTCAGAGCGGCTCCGGGGGTGATGAGCGCGCCAGCGAGAGCCACGACGGCACCATAGCGGGCTGCGGTGCGTGCGGGTCGAGTTTCGGTCATTGTGGTCCTTGAGGATGGTGTGGTGGGTCGTGCATCCCCTTCCCGCCGCAAATCTAGGTTGCGGCGGGAAGGGGGTTCAGGAAGCTTCAGCGGGTGATTGCTTCACGGGGTGTTTAGAACGGGACGTTTAGAGCGGAAGCGCCTTCTTGACGTCTTCAACAATGCCGTTGAGCAGCAGCGGGCCGCCGGTGGAGGTCCACTTGGAGCCGTCCACGAGAATCACGTGGTCCTCCTTGACTGCCTTCAGGTTGGTGAAGCCGGAGGTTTCCTTCGCCTTATTCAGTGCTTCTTCGGCGCCCTGCAGGCCTGCGGAGCCCTGCGCGTTCGGGTTCTGCTGGCTTGCGCCGCCGAGGGTGCCCAGGAACATGTAGTCCGCGTCGATGGTTGCCAGGTTCTCCAGGGAGACGGGCTCGGAGTGGCCCTGACCGTTGCGGTCCTGTGCCTCGGGGCGCTTGAGGCCCAGGTCGTTGAGTACCTGGCCGGCGGGCAGTTCCTTGAGAATCAGGGCGGGGCCGTTGCCTGCCCAGCGGACGATGGAGAAGGTCTTGTCGCCGTACTTGGGGGCGAGCTGGTCCTTCAGCGCTGCGGCGCTTGCCTCGTATGCCTTGATGACCTCTTCGCCCTTGTCAACCATGTTCATGGCGTTGGCGACGTTGCGGAAGTTGATGCGCCAGTCGCCGCCCGCGTAGCCGCAGTAGACCACGGGGGCGATCTTCTTGAGGGTTTCGAAGGCGTCGGAGCGCTTGTCCACGCCGGTGGAGTCGACGAGGATCAGGTCGGGGTCAAGGTTGCCGATCTGCTCGTAGTTGACCTGGGCGACGGTGCCGATGATCTTTACGTCCTTGGCGCGGTCGGCGAGGTAGTTGGGTACGCCGGACTGGCCGCGGCCGGAGACGGAACCGACGGGGGTCACGCCGAGGGCGAGCAGGCCGTCAAGGGTGGGTTCGGAGAGGACGATAACCTTCTGCGGGTTGGCAGGAACTTCTACATTCTCGTCATCGATATCCTTGATGGTGCGGGTGCCGCTGTTACCGCCGGAAGTGGTGGTCGTGGTGGTCTCGCTGCTGCATGCCGCGAGGGCGAGAGCAGCCGATGAGGCGAGCGCCAGGCCGAAGAAGGCGCGGCGGTTAACGCCCGGTGCGCCCTGGTTTTCGGTGTCGGTCAGCTCGGTTCGGTTGAAAGACATAGTTCCCCCTAGATGTGACTAAACTATACCTAACCTTACAGATATCTGAGTGTTACATCAAGACGCGTTCTGTTTGTTTTCTCAGACCGTCAGGATGCCCGGTTTTGCCGCGGAATTCCGCGGGTAACATATTTCACTCTTTGTCACAGTCTTGCTGACACTATGTCGCTTAAATGGGTGGCTCTCCCCACCAGTTTTCGCTATGAATCTGCGGCAGTTGAGAAGCGTTGAGAAAGCAGAACACGCACAACGCCCCGCCGCGAAAAACCGCGACGGGGCGCTCTTCACAACGGGTCGTTGAGGCTTTATAGATGCCGGGCACCATTACTGGTGTGCATCGTTACTGCCCAGCACCATTATTAGCGGACACAGTTACCGGCGTGCACCGCTAGTGGCGACAACCACAACCGGTGCCGTAACGCTTGACCGATGCAGCCGCCGCACGCAGGGAGGCGATCGCCGCCTCCGGGCCGCCGAGTGCCTCGTCCACGCCGTAGACCGAGCTGCCGGCAACGAAGCAGGTTGCGCCCGCCTCCGCCGCACGCAGGATGGTCTCTTCGGTGATGCCGCCGTCCACCTGCACGGTCACCGGCAGGTTCGCGCCCTCAATCGCCTTGGCGGCGCGGGCAATCTTCGGCAGGGTCACATCCAGGAACGCCTGGCCGCCGAAGCCCGGTTCCACGGTCATAATTAGCAGCATATCCAGTTCGCTGAGCATGTCCAGGTAGGGTTCCACGGCGGTTGCCGGGCGCAGCGCCATACCCGCCTTCGCGCCCTCAGCACGCAGGGTGCGCGCCAGTTTGATGGGGGCGATAGCCGCCTCCGCGTGGAAGGTCACCGATTCGCAGCCCATGCTGGCGTATTCGGGTGCCCAGCGGTCGGCGTCCTCAATCATCAGGTGCACGTCGAACGGCACCGGGGAGATTTCGCGCAGACGCTTGACCACGGGCGGGCCCCAGGTGAGGTTGGGGACGAAGTGGTTGTCCATCACGTCAATATGCGCGGCGTCTGCGGTGGAAATGCGCTCCAGCTCGCGCTGCAGGTTCGCGAAATCCGCCGAGAGAATCGACGGGTTAATGGCAATACCCATGGGGTTCCTTTCAAATCCGTGCCGTATGGCGGATGATGCTAGGCGGTGAAGCGGCTAGTTCTTACGTAGCAGGGCGAGGAACATTGCGTCGGTTCCGTGCACGTGCGGCCACAGCTGCGCGGTGGTCGGGTTCTCCGAAGCCTTCACGACCGGCGCGCCCTTCTTGACCTTGATCTCGGGGGTGTGGCCGGGGTCCTTCTCCCCCGCCAGCACGCTCACGGGTTCGCCGTTTGCGCCTTCGGTGTGCAGGGCGACTTCGCGCAGTGCGGCGGCGGAGTCGAGCAGGCTGACCGCGCCGCTTTCGAGCACCTCGGCAACAATGTTCTGGGTTTCTGCCGCGTGCGGGGAGCATGTCACGTAGGCGATGACGCCGCCGGGGCGGGTCGCCTCAATGGCTGCGTCCAGGAGCTGACGCTGCAGGGGCAGCAGCTCGGCAATATCGCGCGGGGACTTGCGCCAACGCGCCTCGGGGCGGCGGCGCAGAGCACCCAGACCGGAGCAGGGCACATCGACCATCACGCGGTCGAAAAGCTGACCGGGTTCAATGGATCCGGGCAGGCTGGAGGCGTTCTTGCGCAGGGTCTCGCGGATCTGGCGGCCGTCGCCGGTAAGTACCGTGTAGCTGTCCTCGGGCAGGGGGCGCATGGAAGATTCCACGAGCTGGGCGCGGTGCGGTGCCGCCTCGTTAGCGACCAGGGATGCGCCGCGCTGAACACCGATAGCGCCGAGCAACGCCGCCTTACCGCCGGGGCCCGCGCACAGGTCGAGCCAGGCGGTGTCGGGGCCGTCCAGGGGGGCTGCGGCGAGCGCGCGAGCTACCAGCTGGGAACCGGCATCCTGGGCACGGACGGTGCCTTCACGTACGGATTCCAGGCGCGCCAAATCGCCGGAAGCATACAGTGCCGAACCTTCCACCAGCTCACCGTCGACGGCGCCCTGTTCGCGTGCCTCGTCGAGGCTACCCAGACCGGGCAGCGCAACCAGGTTCACCACGGGGGCGAGGTTGTCCGCTTCGAGCAGCTGCTCAATTTCGGAGGCGGGGCGACCGTGCGCGACGAGTGCCTGGCGCATGGAACGCACAATCCAGCCGGGGTGCGAGGCGAGCAGAGCCATTCGCTCGGTGTCGTCCTTCGCGTCCTCGATGATGAGTTCGTACCACTCTTCGGGGGTGCGCTCGGAGACGCGGCGCAGCACCGCGTTGATGAAGCTTGCCGGGCCCGCACCGATCTTTTCACGTGCCAGGGACACGCTCTGGTTCAGTGCCGCGTGGGCGGGAACGCGCATGTTCAGCAGCTGGTGCACGCCCATGCGCAGCACGATCAGGGTGGTGGTGCCGACCTTCTCGATGGGGCGGTCTACGCAGCGGCTGAGGATTGCGTCGTAGGTGCCCTGGTGGCGCAGCGTGCCGTAGGTCAGCTCGGTTGCAAAGCCTGCGTCGCGGTGGTCGAGGCGGTGGCTACGAATCGCCTTGGGCAACACGAGGTTTGCGTAGGCGTCAGATTCGGCAACGGAGCGCAGTACGTCGAAGACGGTTGCGCGTGCGGTGTCTGCGGTACGCGAGCGTGCGGAGGGTGCCGCCGCGGAGAATTCGCGGGCGGACATGGAGCGGCGGTTGCGTTCGTGGCCGCTCTTATTGCGCTGGGAGGTGCCGCCGCCACCGCGTTTGGTGTCATCGTGCTCGGTCTTGGCGCGGCGTGCGGCGCGTTCGACGCTGGTCAGGCCATCGAAGCGGCGACCGGTGCGCGATTCGCTGCGGGAGTTGTCGTCCCACTTCTGCGGGCGGCCCTGCGAGCTTTGATTCTGCGAACGCTGGTTCTGAGCGCGCTGATTCTGCGAACGCTGGGAATTCTGGGACTGCTGGCGGTTCTGCTCGCTCACACCAGAGCCGCTGCCAGCGCCGGAGCGGCGGCGACGCTTACGCTTCGCACCGCCCTCACCCTGGCCGCCACCCTGGTTGAACTTGCCGTTACCGGGCTTGCCATTGCCAGCGTGACCGGGCTTGCCGTGTCCTCCCTTGTAGGGGCGCTTTTCGTTGCTCATGCGAGTACCACCAGGCCTTCCGCCATGTCCTTGCCAGCGCCGCGAGCCCACGCGGGCGCATCCATCATTTTCTTACCGGCAGGCTGAACCTGCAGCAGCATCAGGGGTTCGGTACCGGTGCCGACCAGTACCTTCTTCGCGTGCAGACGCACCGCGCCGGGTGCGAGGGGGCCACCGTTCGCCTCGGTCAGGGACTGCACCAGGCGCTCATCGGCAACCGCCAGGCCACCGATCTTGAAGCGGTTTTCACCCAGTTCGCACCATGCGCCGGGTTCGGGGGTCACGCCGCGGAAGCGTGCCAGGATCTGCTCGGCGGGTTCGCTCCAGGTGAGGCGGCCGTCGGCAATGCTCATCTTGGAGGCGTAGCTGACCGACTCGTCCTCGACCTGCACGGTGCCGTTCTCGCCCGCTTCGAGGCGTTCGAAGGTGCGTTCAAGCAGTGCGCCGCCGCTGGTGGCGAGGCGCATCAGCACGGTGCCTGCGGTGTCGTCGGCGGCTACGGGGGTGGATTCCTGCTCGAAGGTGGGACCGGTGTCCAGGCCTTCTTCGAGCAGGAAGGTGGTGGAGAAAATTTCCTGCTCACCGGCGATGAGGGCGCGCTGCACGGGGGCGGCGCCGCGCCATGCGGGCAGCTTGGAGAAGTGCAGGTTCACCCAGCCGTAGCGCAGGGATTCGAGCGCGGACAGCGGCAGCAGGGCGCCGTAGGCGACCACGGCGGCAGCGGCAGCGTTCAGCTCGGCAATGGCCGCGGCGGCTTCGTCGTTCCAGCGGTTTGCTTTCACGATGGGCAGGCCGAGCTCTTCGGCACGCTGCGCCACCGGGGAGGGGGTGAGCACGCGCTTGCGGCCCACGGGGGCATCTTCACGGGTGAGCACGCCGACCACGCGCACCTTCTCGGAGTTCGCCAGGTAGTCGAGCGGTGGCACGGCAACGTCGGGGGTGCCTGCGTAAATAATGTTGAGCATGTGAGCCTACTTTCCGAAGCTACCGAAGGAGGAACCGGCACCGAACGCGCCACCCCCGCCGAAGGCACCGCCCACACGGGCTGCACGCTCGGTCACGGTCTTAGCGGCGACCGTGTTATAGTCTGCGGCGCGCAGGGCACGCATCACGCGCTGGCGGTCTTCACCCACGAGACGGTCGATGAAGAGCTTGCCGTGCAGGTGGTCGGTTTCATGCTGCAGCATGCGGGCGAACAGACCCTCACCCTCCAGCACGAGGGGTTCGCCGTGGCGGTCCACGCCGGTCACGCGCGCCCAGTTCTTGCGCGGGGTCGCGGACTTCTGGCCGGGCACGGACAGGCAGCCTTCGCCGCCTTCCTGGTCTTCTTCGCCGACTTCGAGCACGGGGTTGATGATGTAGCCTTCGCGGTCGTCAATGCCGCCGAAGGTGAAGATCTGCTTGGAGATGCCAATCTGCGGGCCGGCAAGGCCCACGCCGCCCACGTCGTACATGGTTTCTAGCATGTCGTCGATGAGTCGTGCCAGGTCGTCGTCGAAGACGGTGATGGGGTCGCAGACGCTGCGCAGCACCGGGTCGCCTACGGTGCGGATGCTCAGGATGGTCATGGTTCTCCTTTGCCGGCGGAGTGCCGGGAATGTGCTTACGGATTTCAATATGGCGGCAGAACTGCACCGATAGAACCTCGCGGGTGAAACTGCGCTGGCGGGCTCTCTCGGCAGGAGGGTTCTCCCAGTAGCGGGTTCTTCACAGCGGGTGCGCGGGCGCCGTTCTGCCTATTTGTTCTATTGTCGCCGATTCGGTAGCGCGAATCTAGAACGAATCGAGGCGCTGGGGGTGGAGGCGGCAGGGTGAGGGCTGAGCCTCACCTCCCTGGGCTCACCTCCTCGGGGGTTTGATCCTCTCCCCTACGCTCGCTACTCCCCTATACCGCCCAGTCTTCTAGTCGGCGGGGGTGCTGGCCTATGCCGTCGGCGGCGGCACTACCGGCATGAGCGCGGGGTCTTCAAATTCTTGAACCTGGCGGTCGAATTCCCAGACGCGGCGCAGGGCGCAGAACTTGTACCAGTTGCGTTCGAGCACGGCGGGGTTTGCCTGCTGCGGCAGTACTTGGGTTTCGCCGAGTGCCACGCCCATGAGGACGGGTGCGTCGCCGTATTTCCAAGGTTCCCAGGTGCCTTCATCGGGGTCGACGATGGATTCTTCGGCTTTGAGTCCGGCGACGAGCTGCATGACGACTTTTTCGTCGAGTGCTTTGACGCGGCCGCGTTTGTCGGTGCCTTTGGTTTTGTAGTCGATGATGCAGGTTCGGCCTGCGATTTCTGCGACCAGGTCGAGGGTGCCCGCGTAGCCGACGGTGTCGTTCCAGATGGTGACTTCGGCGGCGAGGGGGCGGGGTTTGAAGGCTTCCCACCATTCGTCGAAGCGGTCGGCGTAGGCTTGTTCGCCGTTGATGATGAGCTGTTCGCGGCTTTCGTCGAGGTTGTGTTCGCGGCCCATGGCGCGTAGGGCGACGGCTTCGGCGTAGTTGTGGACGCGGTCGCCTCGGGCGGCGGCTGCGTCGCGGTATCGTTCGGAGGCGCTGGCTGCGTCGCGGATGATGGCGAATTTGAGGCCGTGGGATCCGGTGGCGCGGTAGGTGCGCTGGTCTTCGAGGGCGGCTTTGGCTGCCATGTACCCGTGCCAGCCGCTGAGGTCGCTGGCGTGCTGCCCGATGACGGTGGTGATGGAGGGGACGAGGGGTTCTCCTCCGCGGACGCGCGCATACATGCGTCCGTAGTCGGTGGCTGCGGCGAGTTCGGGTGTTGTCACGGGGTACCTCATTCTCGGGTGGTTGTGTCCGCGGCTGGGTTTGTACTGCTTGTGGGCACAAATACCGGTGGGCATAATAAAACCCCCGTTCCTCGAAACGGGGGTTATTGGTGCGTGATACTGGGTTCGAACCAGTGACCTCTTCGGTGTGAACGAAGCGCGCTACCACTGCGCCAATCACGCTTACGGATAAGACTATACCGAGGCTTGGCGTGAAGGTCAAATTTTGCGCTCCCCTTTTTTCTTCCCGTTCCCTTCCCGCCGAGAAGCCACTTGTGTTTCGAAAAGCCACAAAAATGGTGGCTTTTCGAAACACTTGTGGCTTTTCGCTGAGTATGCGGCGGCACCACAGAGTCTAAGAGGTCTTCCGACCGGAGGTGGCTGCATGTTCAGTAATGACTTATGGACTCTGGTCATGAGTTACGGACTGTGGGGTTAGGTTAGCGTCTTCAGGGATAGCTTTTATCCATTGCTGAAGTCACTAAGTCATGGCTGAATCTCAATCCAGTTTTCGCTGGATAAACAAAAAAGCCTGGCTTCCGAAGAAACCAGGCTTTTTCCTAGTGGTGACCCCAACCGGGATGAACAGGTGACGGAGGGTGCATGATGCCGAGCGCGCGAGGAAATCCATCATGCCCCGGAGTGCCGCGACGTAAGGAGCGGCGCCGTGAGAGGCTCACGGCGGCACTGTAGAATCTGGACTCAGTTTTGCCCGATAAACAAATAAACCCCCAGTCAGAAGACTGAGGGTTTATTTCCTAGTGTGACCCCAACCGGATTTGAACCGGTGTTGCCGCCGTGAGAGGGCGGAGTACTAGGCCGCTATACGATGGGGCCGCAACCTCCATAGTGGAGGTTAGCTGGGATACCAGGACTCGAACCTAGAACAAAGGAACCAGAAACCTTCGTGTTGCCAATTACACCATATCCCATTACTCTATTGAGTTACCATTCCGATTTTTGCCTTTCGGCTTTTCACCGGAACGAGTAATAACTATACGGGTCTTTCTGGAGGCGTGCAAGCTGAAATCTGGAGAGCCGCCTCACATTCACGGTTTTATACCCGCTACTTCCGCGGAATTCCGGGGTTTTTGGGGTCGAAAAGTTTTTTAAATTTCTTCAAAAAGAGGGTTTTGGAGCCGATTTTACCCCCTCAAAACGACTTCAAGAGGACTCGGAGAGTAGTTTCAGCCGCTCCCCCACACGCTTTGCACCCTAAATTTTTTGAAGATTTTTTCTTCCCACCCTGCTTCCCCAGCAGCAAGCTCGCTAAAGCAGTCACTCCGGAAAAGATCACAAGACTCCTACCCGCTACCCTCACCTCCGAAGGCTAATAAGTTCTGGAGACATAAAACTTCTGGAGACAACGAAAAAGCCCCGAGGCGAACCTCGGGGCTTCAGTGGAGCGGTTGACGAGACTTGAACTCGCGACATCCACCTTGGCAAGGTGGTGCTCTACCAACTGAGCTACAACCGCATGTTTTCGCTTTGAACTTTTCAGCTCGTCGCAACAACAGGTACTACTATACGAGCCTTTGCCGGGGTACGCAAACCAAACTCTTGCCACACCCCCCAAAATGGAGCCAGATTCACCCCAATAAAACATACTGACTAGTAGTTTTACAGGAAACACCCATCACAAAAAATATTCTCAAATTTATGAAAAATCCCCTTATCCGCCGGGTTTCTTCAGACCTTTCGGTCGTCAGATTCCCGCTGGATAAGGGGACTCTCTAGAGCTTAGTCGCTGCTACCGCCGGAGTCGCCTCCACCGGAATCGCCGCCGCCAGAGTAGTCGGAGCTACTGTAGCTGCTGTAATCCGAACTGCTGGAGCTGCTGGAGCTTCCGGCGTCGAAGTCGCCCGCGTCCGGGTCGGGTCCCGGGTCCACGAAGTCGTCTTCGTCGTCCTCTTCACGCGAAGAGTCCGAGGTGTCTACGCCGTCAGACGAGCTACTCACGTCGCCACTGCGGGCGTGCCGTGCCTGAGCTTCTTGAGCGTTCAGGGCGGCGCGCGCCTCGAAGTAGGCGGTCACGTATCCGAAGGCTGCCGCAACGACAACAGCGACCACCATCAAGACGGACTTGTCCATGTTGGCGATGTACAGAATCAGCCAGATAATGCAGGCGTTGGTGAGCGCCATGAGGGTGCCCTTGAGCAGCGCCTTGCCGATGATGGATTGGTTATTCGGCTGGCTCATGGTTAGCTCAGTTCAGCGGCAAGCTTGCGCAGGCGCGCGAGGGAGGATTCCTTGCCCAGGATTTCCATGGATTCGAACAGCGGCGGGGAGATGCGCTCACCGGACACTGCGATGCGCACGGGGCCGAATGCGAGGCGCGGCTTGATTTCCAGGCCGTCGACGATTGCGGCGCGCAGGGCTGCCTCAATGTTGGCTGCGGTGAAGTCCTCGAGGGGCTCCAGAGCCTCGATAGCGGCGGCGAGGACCTGCGGTGCGGATTCCTTGAGCTGCTTGCGTGCGTCGTCTGCGGTGCTGATTTCTTCGTCAGCCTTGAAGAGGAATGCGAGCAGGCCGGGTGCTTCGCCGAGCAGCTGCATGCGCTCCTGAACGAGGGGGGCTGCTTCGGTGAGGATCTGCTCTTCACGCTCGGTGAGGGTTTCACCGAGTACGCCTGCAGCCTGCAGGTACGGGATGAGGCGGTCGCGGAAGTCCTTGGGGTCGAGCGCACGGATGTGGTCGCCGTTGATGGACTCTGCCTTCTTCACGTCGAAGCGTGCGGGGTTGGCGACAACGTCGTGTACGTCGAAGTGCTCGACGAGCTCGTCGATGCTGAAGACGTCCTGGTCTGCGGAGAGGGACCAGCCCAGCAGGGACAGGTAGTTCAGCAGGCCTTCCTTGATGAAGCCGGAGTCGCGCAGCAGGAAGAGGTTCGATTCGGGGTCGCGCTTGGAGAGCTTCTTGTTGCCCTGGCCCATGACGTAGGGCAGGTGGCCGAATTCGGGGATGAAGCTGGTCACGCCGGTGTCGATGAGTGCGCGGTAGAGCGCAATCTGACGCGGGGTGGAGGAGAGCAGGTCCTCACCGCGCAGCACGTGGGTGATGCCCATGAGTGCGTCGTCGACGGGGTTCACGAAGGTGTACAGCGGGTCGCCGTTGGAGCGGACGACCACGTAGTCGGGCACGGTACCGGCCTTGAAGGTGATTTCACCGCGAACGAGGTCGTTGAAGGTGATGTCTTCGTCGGGCATACGCAGGCGCCACACGGGCTTACGGCCCTCGGCGCGGTAGGCTTCCTTCTGCTCTTCGGTGAGGTTGCGGTCGTAGTTGTCGTAGCCGAGCTGCGGATCCTGACCGGCTGCCTTGCGGCGTTCCTTCACCTCGTCGGGGGTGGAGAAGTCTTCGTACACGTAGCCGCCTTCAACGAGCTTCTGGAAAATCTCGTTGTAGATGCCTGCGGTCTTACGCTCGGACTGGCGGTAGGGCTCGTGGGGGCCGCCGACGCCGACGCCTTCGTCCCAGTTGATGCCGAGCCAGTGCAGGGATTCGAGCACCTGGTTGAACGACTCTTCGGAGTCGCGTGCCGCGTCGGTGTCTTCGATGCGGAAGATCAGTTTGCCGCCGGTGTGGCGTGCGTACGCCCAGTTGAAGAGGGCGGTGCGGACCATGCCCACGTGCGGGGTGCCGGTGGGCGAGGGGCAGAAGCGGACGCGAGTGTCTGCGGGGCTGTTGAGTACGGGACCGTGGTATTCGGTCATGATGTCTCCTTGACGGTGTGTTTCAGGATGTACGTTACGTTTTTGGGTGCGGACTGCTTAGTCGCGCACGCGGGTGACGAGGGAGCCGATACCTTCGACTTCAACCTCTACTTCGTTGCCGTCGCGCAGTACGCTGATGCCGGCGGGGGTGCCGGTGAGCAGTACGTCGCCGGGCAGCAGGGTGAAGATTTCGGAGGCTGCGGCCACCTGTTCGGCCACGGAGTAGTGCATCTCGGAGGTGTTGCCCTCCTGCACGACGTCGCCATCGACCCAGGTGGTGATGTTCAGCGAGTCGGTGTCCAGGTCGGTTTCAATCCAGGGGCCGAGCGGGGTGGCGCCGTCGAAGCCCTTAGCGCGGGTCCACTGGCGGTCTTCGAGCAGGTCGCGGGCGGTGAGGTCATTGGCTACGGTGTAGCCGAAGATGACCTCGTGCACGCGCTCAAGAGGCACGGACTTGGCGATACGACCGATAATGACGGCGAGTTCACCTTCTGCGCTGACGGCTTCGGAGTACTCGGGCAGGGTCACGGGGTCGCCGGGGCCGATGACGGTGGTGTTGGGCTTGAGGAAGAACTGCGGGGAGGCGGGCGCCTCGGTTCCTGCCCAGTTTGCGATCGCTCCAATCACCTTGGAGCGGGGGATGATCGGGGCGAGCAGACGCACCTGATCGATGGGGTAGGTCGTGCCGGTCGGTTCGACGCCCGAGTAGAAGGGGTCGCCGGCGATGACGCGCAGGGTTTCTTCGCCTGCGTCGCCTTCTACCAGCCCGAAGTGGAGCTCATTATTTACGGTAAATCGTGCAATACGCATACTTTCTAGGGTACCAGCCTTCGAGGGCGCGGGCGGCGGGCGGAATTGGCGGGGCAGGTTTTAGCGGGCACAGCGAATCCCCGCGGGGTTCAACGCTATTAGGTTCGGCGGGGTGCGCCTCCCCTCCCCTATATTGCCGGGCACAGCGAATCCCCGCGGGTGTGCGTTCCGGGTGCGGGCGCATCCTGCGGGGATTTCGCGGGTTACGTTAGATTCACGTTTTAGATGAGGCGGGTCATCCAGCCGTGGCGGTCCTCAACGGTGCCGAGCTGAATGCCGACGAGCTCTTCGCGCAGGCTCTTGGAGATTTCGCCGAAGTGCTCGGTGGGTGCCGGGATTTCGAAGTCTTCTGCCTTGAGCTTGCCGATGGGTGCGACCACTGCTGCGGTGCCGCAGGCGAAGATTTCGGTGATGTCGCCGTTTGCCACGCCTTCACGCCATTCGGTGAGGGTGATTGCGCGCTCTTCGACGGTCATGCCGCGGTCCTTGGCGAGCTGAATCAGGGAGGAGCGGGTCACACCTTCGAGGATGGTGCCGGTCAGTTCGGGGGTGACGATCTTGTTTTCCTTGCCGAAGACGAAGAAGACGTTCATGCCGCCGAGCTCTTCGATGGCGTCGCCGCGGTGCGGGTCCTTGAAGATGACCTGCTTGCAGCCGTGCTTTTCGCCTTCGGTCTGGGCGATCATCGATGCCGCGTAGTTGCCGCCGCACTTTGCCGCACCGGTGCCGCCTTCGCCTGCGCGGGCGTAGGTGGTGGAGAGCCAGATGTCTACGGGTTCGGGGGTACCGAAGTAGTTACCTGCGGGCGAGCCGATGACGTGGTACTGCACGTGCTTTGCGGGGCGCACGCCGAGGTACGCCTCGGTTGCGATCATGAAGGGGCGGAAGTAGAAGGCTTCACCGTCGCCGGTGGGTACCCATGCTTCGTCTGCCTTGACGAGTTCGCGCAGGGATTCGACGAACAGTTCTGCGGGCAGTTCGGGCAGGGAGAGGCGGTGTGCGGAGCGTGCGAAACGTTCTGCGTTCTTTTCGGGGCGGAAGGTCCATACGGAGCCGTCAGCGTGGCGGTAGCCCTTGACGCCTTCGAAGATTTCCTGGCCGTAGTGGAAGACAGCGGAGGCGGGATCGAGGGTCAGCGGGCCGTAGGGGTGAACTCGTGCGTCGTACCAGGTGCCGCCGGTCTTGTAGTCGCCTTCCCAGTCGATGGTGACCATGTGGTCGCTGAAGTAGTCACCGAAGCCGGGGTTTGCAAGGATTTCGGCGCGGCGTTCGGCGGTGGCGGGTGACTGGTTTGCTTCGTGGCTAAATTCGGTTGCCATCGTTCTGCGTTCCTCTTCGTCTAGTTGCCTCTGTGGGCGTTCTTTGAGTGGCGGTTCTCGCGGCGGGGCGAGGGACCGGTGTGTGCCGCCGGGCGCGTTGTCGTGCGGGGCAGATGGTGCATCTAGCGGTCTGTGCTAGTCGGATGCATCAAAGCTAGTGGTGGATGGTGTCCACCGCCGAGGTGCCGGGCGGGTGTGCCTGACCTGTTTTAGAGTACCGGAAAGATGAGTTTGCCGCATGCGCACCTTTTCTCCCATTCAGGATGTGAACAGGGGCTACGCGGTGAAGGTATGGGTGAAGCCCGGAAGGTGTGTTCCTTCCGGGCTTCTTCCCTTGTAAGCTCCACGAGCGTAGTTTGCTCAGCTGCTACGGCAGATGAGTTTTAGCCGCGCCAGTATTAATCGAGCGAGCTTTAGCCGCACGAGCTTTAGCCGAGGCGTGCGAGCACGTCCGCACCGACCTGATCGGTTCCGCGCACGCTCGCGCCGTTCTCGCGCATATCTGCCTCAACAGCGTCCTCAATGCGGGCTGCGGCGGCATCGTGGCCGAGGTGACGCAGCAGCATCGCGCCGGCGAGGATTGCGGCGGTGGGGTTTGCCTTGTTCTGGCGGGCGATGTCCGGTGCGGAGCCGTGTACGGGCTCGAACATGGAGGGGAACTCGCCGACGGCGTTGATGTTACCGCTTGCCGCGTAGCCGATACCGCCGGTCACTGCACCGGCGAGGTCGGTGATGATGTCGCCGAAGAGGTTGTCGGTGACAATCACGTCGAAGCGGGCGGGGTCGGTGACCATGAAGATGGTGGTCGCGTCAATGTGCAGGTAGTCGGTCTCGACCTCGGGGAATTCAGCCGCGATTTCGGTGAAGTAGCGGTTGTAGAGGCGACCGGCGTGGGTAAGCACGTTGGTCTTGTGCACGAGGGTGACCTTCTTGCGGCGGGTGGATGCCAGCTTGAAGGCGTAGCGCACCAGGCGCTCCACACCGTGTGCGGTGTTGAGGGAAACTTCGGTGGCAATTTCGTGCGAGGTGCCGCCGCGGATGACGCCGCCGTTGCCAATGTAGGGGCCTTCGGTGCCTTCACGCACGACGACGAAGTCGATGTTGCCGGGGTTGGCGAGCGGGGAGACTGCGCCGGGGTACAGGCGGGAGGGGCGCAGGTTGATGTAGTGGTCGAAGGCGAAGCGTAGCTTCAGGAGCATTTCGCGTTCGATGAGGCCGGAGGGAATCTTGCCGCTGCGCGGGTCTGCACCGATGGCGCCAAAGAGGATCGCGTCGTGCTGCTTGAGGGCGTCCATGGTGGAGTCGGGCAGGGTTTCACCGGTTTCCAGCCAGTGCTCGGCGCCGAGCTTGTAGTGGGTGGGGGTTACGGTGATGTTTTCGAGCTCGCAGGCGCGGGTGAGGATGCGCTGGGCTTCGGTAATGATTTCGGGGCCGATGCCGTCGCCGGGGATGACGGCAAGGTCGATGCTACGTGCTTCAGTCATGCCTCTACCGTAATACGCGCCGCGGGTGGGCGGTAGAGTGGGCGGGCGGGTTCTCAGACTCTGGGCTAGGGAGGGGTGGGATAGATGGATACTACCGGTTAAAACAATATTCCCCGGCTGAATCATCAGCCGGGGAATATCGTTACGAGTTCTCACTCAGAGTTAGAGCCCTAAAGGTCTATGCAATTACGCGGTGCGCTTGCAGAGGGAGACCTTGACGTAGCCGTTGCCACGAGCGCCACGTTCGGTCGGAGCGTTACCTGCGGACTCGATGGAGCCACCGGAAACACCGGGAGCAACGTAGGAGCCACCAGCGCCACCGCCGCCACCGAACTGTGCGAAGCCAACGTTCTGGCGCAGACCGTTGGGGTTGTTGTTCCACTTCTGGGTCAGAACGATTGCGGAGGAGGAGGTAGAAGCACCGGAGCCACCGCCACCGTAGCCTGCGCCACCACCTGCGGAGATGACGGACTCGTAGCCGTTGAAGTTGAAGCCGATGGATTCGTACTCGAGAGCGTAGCCCTTACCGTTCTTGGTGCCCTCTTCCTTCTTGGTGCGATCGTTGTTGTCGATCAGGTAGGAGTAGGAGCCAACGCCGTCGCCACCGTTACCCTTGAAGCCGTCGCCACCCTGGTTACCGGACTTGGAGGAAGCGTAGATTTCCTGGTTGTTAGCGGAGGAGTAGCCCAGAACGCCGTTGGGGGACTTGCCGGAGGGCAGGTCGGTCTTGGAACCACCGTTACCACCGATACCTGCGGAGCCACCCTCACCTGCGTTAACAGTGGTGGTGACGGAGGTGTCAGCAGCGTAGGTCAGTGCACCCTGCTTACCTGCGGAACCTTCTGCACCATCAGCGGAACCACCGGTGGAACCGATAACGGGGTACACGTTGCGCTTTGCGCCGGAGGGCCACAGGCGACCTGCGTCAACTGCGCCAGCCGCAGCGTACTGCTCGTTGTTGTTAGCGCCACCGGAGTTCACGAAGCCAGCGCCACCGCCGCCACCTGCAACTGCAACGGGGGTACCGTTGATAACCAGAGCGGAGGAGCCACCACCGGATGCGGAGTAGATGATGCGCTTCAGGCTGGAGTCCTTCGACCAAATAGCGTTGACGCGCTGCATGACGCTTGCGGGGATGGGGGTGGGCAGGTTGGAGGAACCGCCGTTACCGTAGCCCTCGCCACCCTCTGCGGGGGACAGGGGGCCCTTACCGATACCACCGGCTGCGCCGATGAGCTGAACGGTCTGGCCGGGCTTGACCTCGATGATACCGGTGATCTTAGCACCGGAGCCTGCTGCGATATCGTCGTAGTTGGTACCACCAGCGCCACCGACAACCTCGAACTTGATCTTGTCGACCAGCGGGGGAACGACGAAGGACTGGGTGCCCTTAGCACCCGAAGCGTTACCTTCAGCGGTGTAAGCTGCGGTGGACTCCCACTCACATTCGGTGGAGGAAGCAAAAGCGGGAACTGCAGCAGATGCTGCGACAACCGGAGCAGCCCATGCTGCGCCAGCGACAACCTTGCGGCGAGAAATGTTAGTAGACATGTATGTCCTTCGAGAGTGATGTCATTTTGAGGAATAAAAGTTATCACCCGCCGTCGTGCACGGCGAAGAACGTCACCTGATGAGATTCGAGTGAGTGAAGTAGGCTTGCGCCTAACCTCTGGTGATAACGACATAATGCTGTAACCGGTCCCCTGCATAGGGACTTTCGCGTTTCAGAGCGCTTGGTGTTCACTCTGCGAGGCCTTGCCTCCTGGACGCAGAATTTCGGTACAGCCAAAACTATACCCATCAAAGACCTGTACCGCAATGGTTCCAAAAATGGTTTGATGAGGGGGTTTCCCTTAAACTCTCCGCCTTGGTTGAAGGTTTTTCAACCAAAATAGGTTACTTAAGGGAGTTTCAAGTCTCTTAAACTCGAATTCGAACCCCATACAATCCCAAACTCTCAAGTTTTAGTTGAAAGAATATTTTTCAAAAAAGTAACTAAGGTCACTAAAAATAGCTATTTTCGGCGTGTCATACTCACTCAAGCACACAACCCCACACGCAAACCCACAGAATATTCCTGCATGTGAGAGCAAAAAGAGGCCCCCAACCTCGCCCCACCACCCCGATACACTGGAAACATGCCCCACAAGCGCACCGAACCCCAGCAGAACCCACAGCACAGCACAGAGACAGCCGAACCCGGCTACGCCGTAACGAAAACCCGCGGCACCTCAGAAAGCAACGACCTGCCCGCCGACGCAATCACCGCCTCCAGCCGCGTGCAAAGCTACCTCAGAGACAAGCGCAGCTGGATGAACGTCCTCGTCGTCGCACACATGCAATTCTTCTGCTGCGTGCTCTCCGTTGCCTTCATCAACGGCTACGGCTGGATCCCGGTCATCTCTGCACTCGGTAGCACCACCGCGCTCTACTTCCGCTACCGATTCCCCTACGGCAGTATCTACGTGGTCATCGCGGCGCTCTGCCTCACCCTCGTGTCCCCCTTCCCCGATTCACTCGCCCTCACCTGCTACCCGCCGGTCAGCCTCGCCGCCTACCATATCGGCAGGCACTGGACCCGCCGCGCCCGCTTCCGCGGCCTCATTCTCGGCTGGGTCGGCGCACTCGCCGTCACCGTGCAGGCATCACTCTCATTCCTCTACCACTGGGACGACATACCCGCCCGCATCTTCATCTCCCTGATGCTCGGCGTTCTCTGCGGATCCATCTTCACCGTCTTCTGGTTCCTCGGCGACTCCCGCCGCATGCGCGAACTGCGCAGCGAAGAGTTCGAAGAACGCGCCCGCCGCCTCGAATACGAGCAGGAACAGGAACGCCGCCTTGCCGCGCAGGACGAACGCACCCGCATCGCCCGCGAAATGCACGATATTGTGGCGCACTCGCTCTCCAGCATTATTTCCCAGGCGGACGGGGCACGCTACGCCGCCGCGAGCGCCCGCACCGCACGCGCACAGCAAACGCAACAGGCAGAGCAGTCGGGTCAGGCTGAGCAGTCGGGTCAGGTTCAGCAGCAGAGCACACCGGATATTGCCGAGCAGACCCTCGAACTCATCGCAGATACGGCACGCGACTCCCTCACCCAGATGCGTTCCCTACTCGGGCTACTCCGCACGGACGAGGCAACCGCCTACGCGCCCGTGCCCACCCTCAGCGACGTGCCCGCCCTCGTGGAGCAGAGCCGCCGCGCCGGGCTACCCGTCACCTTCACCGGAATCACCGGCACCATGGCACGCACCCTGCCGCAGGGTGCCGAGCTGGCGGCGTACCGCACCGTGCAGGAGGCGCTCACCAACGCACTCAAGCACTCCCCCGGCGCGGCAACCACCGTCACCATTCACTGGAGTGAGGACGGTCTGCAGTTGCGGGTGCAGAACGACCCGGTTTCCTCTGTTTCCTCTGCCGTAAATCAGCGCGCCAGCAGCCCGGTACCCGGTAGCGGTAACGGTCTGCGCGGCATGAGCGAGCGCATCGCCCTCTACCACGGCGTCCTCACCTACGGTCTGCAACCCGACGGCGGCTGGCTCGTTGAGGCGGCGCTGCCCTACCGCGACCTCTAATACCCGTGCCCTCTACTACCTCGTAATCTAGGATTGAAACTATGTACTCTTCTGCACCACAGACCACCCAGCCGATTCGCGTGATGCTCGTTGACGACCAGCGCCTAGTGCGCGGCGGCTTGAGCATGCTCGTCAACTCCCAGCCAGACCTGCAGGTCGTTATGGAGGCTGATGACGGTCTGGCGGCGATTGACGTTTTTGACCGCATGGTGTCTGAGAAGCAGGCGCCGCAGGTCATCCTCATGGATGTGCGCATGCCGCACTGCGACGGCCTGGAGGCGGCGCGCCGCATCCTGGAGCGTGACGGCGAGCGTGAAGTTTCCGAGGATGAGCGGGTGCGCATTATCATGCTCACGACTTTCGATATTGATGAGTACGTGTATTCGGCGGTGCGTGCCGGTGCGAGCGGTTTCTTGTTGAAGGACACCCCGCCGGAGCAGCTGCTGGAGGCGATTCGTACGGTGCACCGCGGCGATGCGGTGATTGCGCCGTCTGCAACTCGCCGTCTGTTGGAGCAGATGATTCCGGTGCTGGACTCCCCCGCTCCTGTTGTTCCTACCGCTCCTGCCGCCGAGTCTGTTCCTGCTATTCCCCCGGCTGCTGGTTCTGAGCTTCCTAAGGCGACGTTTATTCCGGCTGAGCATGCAAGCTTTGAGCCTGTGCAGGATTATCCGCATCGTGAGTTGATTGAGCAGTTGTCGCCGCGTGAGTTTGAGGTGCTGGGTTTGATCGCGCGTGGCTTGTCGAATGCGGAGATTACGCGGGAGTTGGTACTGTCGGAGGCGACGGTGAAGACGCATGTGTCGCATGTGTTGGCGAAGTTGGGTGCGCGTGATCGTGTGCAGGCGGTCATTATGGCGTATGAGGCGGGTATCGCCCACTAGCGCTCCCTTATATAAGGGCACAGCAGAATAGAGAGCACGGCAGACTAGAGGACACAGCGAAGCCCCGGCGGGCGCCTCCTGATCGAGGCACCCTCCGGGGCTCTTTAGTTAAGTAGTTTCTTCTATCTCGTCGATGATTCGTTCAAAGTCGCTCATCAGCTCAGGCAACTTCTTATAGCGGCAACTCCACCATGTCCGGTTCTGCTTCCGCATAGATGCGGGGGCGCAACCGGGTGACCATATCAACGCTACGGCCGGTCAGCTGTTCAATGCGGTGCTGAGCATCCACCATCTGCATGAACTCGTCAAAAGGGGCCGCCCCCGGCATCTGCACCAGAAAATCCAGGTCGCTGGTTTCGGTCAGCTCACCGCGGGCGGCGCTGCCGAAGAGTCGGGCACGGCGCACACCAGCGTCACGGAGGATCTGAAGAACCTCCGCTTCATGGGGTAGCGTGTACCCGCGACGCAGATTGGGGTGGCTAGTACTCATACACCCATCATACGCGCAAAGCCATGCTACAGGTCAGCTCCAAGAATCTGAGAGCACAAGCACGACAGACTAGAGGACACAGTGAAGCCCCGGCGGGCGCCTCCTCTCGAGGCACCCTCCGGGGCTCTCTCACGCCGAGTATCCGGGTTCGCCGGGTACTGTAACTATGCCAGATACAGCGGGTTAGCCGCGCATACCCTCAACCGGGGACATGCGAGCCGAACGAGCCGCCGGCAGAGCCGAAGCGAGCATCGCGGCGAGCACACCCACCACGAGGATGACCACGTACCAGACGTACGGCAGGTCAAGCACGAGCGGGGCGGAAGCACTCATGGAAGACATAATAATCTGCGCAGAGAGGCTACCAATCACACCACCGGAAACCATACCGAGTACCACTGCGGCGAGCGTAATCAGAATCGCCTCAATGGAAATCATGCGGCGCAGCTGCTTGCGGGACAGACCCAGCGAGCGGAGCATCGCGTTCTCACGGCGGCGTTCGTTGACAGACAGGGTCATCGTGTTCGCCACACCAATGATGGAGATAACCACTGCGAGCATGAGCATCACCAGGGTAAAGGTCAGCATAACGGTCAGCAGCTGGTCGTAGGTCTGACGTTCCTGCAAGCCACCGGTGAAGGAGCTGTCAGGGCTGGCTCGGTTCAGGTCAGCCTGCAGGGCCGCGTTCTCGCTACTGGTCAGCGGGGAGGCGGCGCGCACCAGAACGACGGTGTCGTTACCGGTTGCCTGGCTGGTGACGGTCAGGTGAGCTGCCTTCGTCTGAGCTTCCTTGTCACCGCTGGCGATTGCTTCTTCCAGGCGCTTCTGAGCTTCCTCAGCGGCAGGGTTGGCAACCTTCTGCGGGTTCTTGGCGTCCTGCAACTTGGCGGCGGTGGCAGGGTTGACAATCAGCAGGTTCTGCTTGGTTGCGGACTTGACGGGCTTGAGTTCCACTTCGCCGAGCGGGCCGTGTGCCTTCAGACGGCTGGACTCATTCAGCCCAGCGGACTTCCAGAGGCCCTGCGGTACGAGCACGGTGTCATCGGCAAGGTTCGAGTTTTCGCCCGGCAGGATTGCCTTCAAATCGGAGGAGCTCAGCGCCACCAGGTCGGAATTCTGGTTGGCGGTCTGTCCCTCGTATTCGACGGTGTAGTCAACCACACCGGCTGCGTAACCGACGGCGGATGCCTGAACGTTCTTAATACCCTTGACCTTGGAGGCGATTTCCTCCGCCTTGGTCACGGTGGAGGTTGCCTCGGACTGGTCATACGAGCTGTACTTTGCCTGCGCAGAAATCGGGTACTGCTGATCCAGGGCTTTGGTCAGCGAGGCGCTCAGCACCGAGTAACCGGTCAGCACAGTCGATACGACCAGGGTACCCACCAGCACGGCACGACCGGTGGAGACGGTGCGCTTGGGCGAACGCAGCGCGTTGGCGAGCGCCAGCTTGCCGGTCTGGGTGCGGGTGACCTTACCGAGGGCACGTACCAGCGGCGGCAGCACCAGCGGGGTGATGAGGAAGACCGCAATACCGAGCAGCAGTGCGGCCCCCATCATGAGGAGGATGGCCTTATTGCCGGCACCCTCACCGGAACCCTGGTTCTGAGCCAGCATAACCAGGCCGATACCTGCGGCACCGAAGACCAGACCCAGGATCGGGCCGACCTTGCCGGGCTTGCGCACCTCAAGGTTGGTGTGCTCGCTCATCGCGCTGATGGGCGAGATGCGCAGGGCGCTTCGTGCCGGGGAGAGCGACGCCAGAACCGTAACGATGGTGCAGATCAGGGTACTGATAATCACCGGGGTGATCGTGTAGGAGATCATGATGGTCGAGACCATGCTTCCCACCAGCATGCCGACCGGGAAGGTCAGCAGTGCACCGATGAGGGAGAACACCACGCCCACGGTAACGGATTCGATGAGTAGCATCCGTACGAGGGAGCCGCCACGGGCACCGAGGGTGCGCAGCAGGGCGAGCTCACGGATGCGCTGGCCGACCAGCACCGCGAAGGTGTTGGAGATGACGAACGAGGAGACCAGCAGAGCCAGTGCCGCGAAGGCGCCCAGGACCACGCTAATGGAGGTGAAGACCGTGGAGATGGTCTTCTGGTAGTCCTCCAGCAACTTCTGACCGGTCATGACTCGCGGGTCGTTCTTGGTGTCGCCGCTGCTGAGGGTATCCTGCAGGCTCTTGAGCTTGGCGTCGGTTACGCCGTCCTTGAACTTGAGGTAGATGAGGTTCGCGCCAGCCATGCTTCGGTAGCCTGCCGCGGAACTCTTGTTTTCTGCCTCAGCTGCCTTCAGGGCGGCTTCGCCGAGGCTGGTGCCACCAATGAAGACAGCCTGATTGGTGGTGGAGCCTTCAAAACCGGGGTCGAACAGACCGACGACGGTGTATTCGGCGGTCTTGTCGGTACCGGGGGCGCTGACGGATTCTACAACGTCGGTGCTGGTGACCTTGCCGTTCAGCGAGAGGTTGTGCTTCTTCGCGAAGTAGGTAGAGACCATGATTTCGTGGTCGCTACCGGGGATTTTGCCCTGCACCTTGTACGGGAAGAGGCTCGAGTCGGCGGGCAGCTGGTTGTACTGCACGAGGGTTTTCTGATCGCCGGTACCGAGCGCGCCCGAAACGGCATACTGAACCCAGTAGCCGGAGAGCAGGTCGCTCTTTTCTACTTTCTGAATCTGGTCACGGGTCAGGTAGATAGAGGTGCTGTCTTTACCGTCGCTGGTTGTAGCGGCGGAGGCGACAACCGCCTCGGCGCGGGAGAGCACGTCACCTACGGAGGAGTTGACGGTCGCCTGCAGCGAGTTGGTGAGCATCATAATGGCGGCGATGAAGAAGGATGAGATCGCGATGCCTATGCCCGTGAGAATGTATTTTCCTTTGGAGGCGCGCAGATTGGAGCGCGCCACCGTGTTCAGTGTGGTTGCCACGGCTTATCGACCTTCCAGCTGTGCCATTGCGCCGAGGACGGCGTCGTAGGTGGGTTCGATCATTTCGCCGGCGACCATGCCGTCCTTGATGAAGACCACGCGGTCTGCGTAGGAGGCGGCGTTTGCGTCGTGGGTGACCATGAGGATGGTCTGTGCGTGATCGGTTGCGGCGGCACGCAGCAGGCGCAGCACCTCGGCGCCGGAGTTGGAGTCGAGGTTACCGGTCGGTTCGTCGGCGAAGACCACTTCGGGGCGTGCGAGCAGTGCACGCACGATGGCGACGCGCTGCTGCTGACCGCCGGAGAGCTGTTCGGGGCGGTGGTCGAGGCGGGTTTCCAGGCCGAGGGTCTTGACCAGGTAGTCACGCCACTGCGGGTCCGGCTTCTTACCGGCAAGACCCAGGGGCAGGTCAATGTTCTGGCCCGCGGTGAGGGTGGGCACCAGGTTGAACGCCTGGAAGATGAAGCCGATGTGTTCGCGGCGGAATTCGGTGAGGGCGTTGTCCTTCAGACCGAAGAGCTCGGTACCGCCAATACGGATGGAGGTTGCCGGGTTCGGGTCGGGGGTGTCCAGGGTTGCGATGGTCTGCATCAGCGTGGACTTACCCGAGCCGGAGGGGCCCATAATGGCGGTGAACTTGCCCTGCTCAAAGTCGACGGAGACGTTGTTGAGGGCGTGGACGGTGGCTTCACCGATGCCGTAGGTTTTGGAAAGGTTTCGTGCGGAGACGGCAGGCTGTGCCGTCTGGGCGTGAGGAGTTGTCGTAGTCATAGTTCAATTATTTCACGCAATGTGGCGCTGACTACTGGGTTTTTCTCATCCTCCAGGTTGATTTTGGTAGGTGTTCACCGACTCTTGACCTGCGGATGCGAAGGCTCCCCACTCATTCCACGGGCTGAAATGAGCTTGAGGAGGGCTGGGCGGGGTACCGGCATCATCCTTAAGTATGAGTGGGGGCTCACTCGGCGTTCTCACCCTGCGTCCTTACCCCGCACCCGTACCTCTAGATAGTGCATGCCAAAAGCCCCCGGCTCCTCCCCCATTCAGGGTTAGGAAGCCGGGAGCTTTCTCACGCTATCCGCTATTGCTGAAGCAGCCGTTATGCCTTGGGTGCTTCGTAGCGGGGGAACACCGGTGCGGGTGCGGGCAGTTCGGTGCCGGGCACGAGCGCGGTGCCGAGGGCTGCGAACTGGCGTGCGTCACCTTCGGGTACGCCGAGCAGGGTCAGCAGCTTGGCGGTCGAGTCGGGCATGACGGGCTGCAGCAGCAGGGCGACCTGGCGTACAACCTCAAGGGTTACGTACAGCACGGTGTTCATGCGGTCGAGTTCGCCGTTCTTGCGCAGGGTCCAGGGTTCCTGCTCTGCGAAGTAGGCGTTGGTGTCTGCGAGGACGGTCCAGATGCGTTCCAAAGCGCGGTGGAATGCCTGCTCGTCGAAGTCTGCACGGACGGGCTCGTAGAGGGCTGCCGCCTGGTCGAGGATCTGGCGGTCGGCTTCGGTGAATTCGCCGTGGGTGGGGACGGCGCCACCGCAGTTCTTGGCGACCATGGACAGGGAACGCTGGGCAAGGTTGCCGAGGTTGTTTGCCAGGTCGGAGTTGATGCGGTTGATGATGGACTCTTCGGAGTAGGAGCCATCCTGGCCGAAGGACACTTCACGCATGAGGAAGAAGCGGACGGCATCCAAGCCGAATGCGTTGACAAGGTTTGCGGGGTCGACGACGTTACCGACGGACTTGGACATCTTCTCGCCGTTGACGAGCAGGAAGCCGTGGCCGAACACGCGCTTGGGCAGTTCGATTCCGGCAGACCACAGGAATGCGGGCCAGTAGATGGAGTGGAATCGGGTGATGTCCTTACCGATGAGGTGCAGGTCAGCGGGCCAGTACTTGGCGAACAGTTCGTTGTCGGTGTCGGGGTAGCCGAGGCCGGTGATGTAGTTGGTGAGGGCGTCGACCCACACGTACATGACGTGCTTGTCGTTGCCGGGTACGGGTACGCCCCAGTCGAAGGTGGTGCGGGAGATGGACAGGTCGTTGAGGCCGCCCTTGACGAAGGAAATCAGTTCGTTGCGGCGGGATTCGGGGTAGACGAAGCCTTCGTTGGCGTAGAGTTCGAGGAGCTTGTCGCCGTACTTGGAGAGGCGGAAGAAGTAGGATTCTTCTTCGGTCCATTCGACTTCGGTGCCGGTGGCGATGGCGTAGCGCTGGCCGTCGCGTACTTCGGTTTCGTCTTCTGCGTAGTAGGCTTCGTCGCGTACGGAGTACCAGCCGGCGTACTTGTCGAGGTAGATGTCGCCGTTTTCTTCCATGCGCTTCCAGATGGCCTGGGATGCGACATAGTGGTCGGGGTCGGTGGTGCGGATGAAGCGGTCGTAGCTGATGTTCAGCGCGTCGTTCATTGCTTTGAAGCGTGCGGAGTTCTCGTCGGCGAGTTCCTTAGCGGTCTTACCGAGCTTTTCGGCGGTGGTCTGCATCTTCTGGCCGTGCTCGTCGGTGCCGGTCATGAAGCGCACGTCGAAGCCGTCGAGGCGCTTGAAGCGGGCTAGCACGTCGGCTGCGATGGTTTCGTAGGCGTGGCCGATGTGCGGGTTGCCATTGGGGTAGGAGATGGCGGTGGTGATGTAGAACGGAGTTGCAGTCATAACTTTCAGTTTACCGCAGTATTAGGCGAGGCTCTCACCGGGGTTACACTCTGATACGCGGTGGCTCATTGTTTGCGGGTGGAGGCTGCCACCAGGCAACAGGCTAAACCGCGACAGCCCTCCCCCGCCCCAGTTCGCTAGGCACGGGGCACACACGAAACCCCCGCGAATCCACCGCAACCCCGGCGGGATTAGCTCGAGGTTCGGCACCCTCCTCGTTCCTACAGGGGCACCCGCCCTCGCTTCGCTTCGGGCACCCTGATGTCACTACGGAGGCCACCGAAACCTCCACGCACCCGCCTAACCGGTGCAGCTACATTTTCCGGAAGCGCCCTCAGGGTGTCACACGGACGCTCTTCCGCAGCGAAGCAAGGAAAGAGCGGAGCGTCCGGGTGACGGGTGCCCCTGCGTAGGCGCGGAGGAAACATGTAGCGCACCCCCGCAGTCTTAGGAGACGCGAGGTACCCACCCACCCCACCCCTGCAGGAACGAGGACGAACACCGATTCCTCAACCCATGAAGACTGCTTTTCAAGGGGAACGCAAAAATCCCGCCGATTCCGAAGAATCAGCGGGATTTTCTTTAATGTGCGCCCCCTGGGACTCGAACCCAGAACCCATTGATTAAGAGTCAATTGCTCTGCCAATTGAGCTAGAGGCGCTTATTTTGTTTTTGCGGGTTTCCCTTGCAACAAGTAAATACTATACGGCATTCTTCAACCGCCCGCAACTTGATTGAGCATGAACTGCATCACATATTTGACGGGTGTTGCCGTTCAGCCTGAAAACACAAGAATCCGGCGCCCACCTCCTCCCCTGTGCGGGATGAGAGGTGGAACGCCGGATTCTTAGAAAGCTATTGCTGAGCTACCGTTTAGCGAGCGACGGAGCCTTCGGTGTAGTCGTCGTCAGCGGTGTTCCAGGAGAACAGCTCGCGCAGCTTGCGGCCGGTTGCCTCGATGGGGTGTGCCTCGCCCTTTGCGCGCAGTTCCTTGAACTCGGGTGCGCCTGCAGCCTGGTCTTCCATGAAGCGCTTTGCGAAGTTGCCGTTCTGGATGTCTGCCAGGACAGCCTTCATGTTTTCCTTGACCTCGGGGGAGATTACGCGGGGGCCGGAGACGTAGTCGCCGTACTCTGCGGTGTCGGAGATGGACCAACGCTGCTTAGCGATGCCGCCTTCGATCATCAGGTCAACGATGAGCTTGAGCTCGTGCAGAACCTCGAAGTACGCGATTTCGGGCTGGTAGCCAGCCTCGGTCAGGACCTCGAAGCCGTACTGGACGAGCTGGGAGGTGGAGCCACAGAGGACTGCCTGCTCGCCGAACAGGTCGGACTCGGTCTCTTCGGTGAAGGTGGTCTTGATGACGCCTGCGCGGGTTGCGCCCAGTGCCTTTGCGTAGGACAGTGCCAGTGCGAGTGCTTCGCCGGATGCGTCCTTCTCGACTGCGACCAGGGCGGGAACGCCGCGGCCTGCTTCGTATTCGCGGCGGACGGTGTGGCCGGGGCCCTTGGGGGCGACCATTGCCACGTCGACACCCTCGGGTGCGGTGATGTAGCCGAAGCGGATGTTGAAGCCGTGTGCGAAGAACAGTGCGTTGCCGGGCTTGAGGTTCGGCTCGATGCTCTCTGCGTAGACCTTTGCCTGGACCTGGTCCGGGGTCAGGATCATGATGACGTCTGCTTCTGCTGCTGCTTCTGCGACGGTTGCGACGCGCAGGCCTTCTGCCTCAGCCTTGGCACGGGACTTGGAGCCCTCGGACAGACCGACGATGACCTTCACGCCGGAGTCACGCAGGTTCAGTGCGTGTGCGTGGCCCTGGGAGCCGTAACCGATAACTGCTACGGTGCGGCCCTGGATCAGGGAGAGGTCTGCGTCGTCGTTGTAGAAAATGGTTGCTGCCATTTCTTCTCCTCAGTAAGTTTGGTATGCGGCCCAGGCTGGGCTCAACATTGACTATTCTACTTGATAGCTGTTTAGTTGCGGGCTGTCGAGATTACTTCTCAGCATCTGAAGTATCCGGAAGGTCTGTGAGCCCATAGGGGCGGGTATCGCATCGCTGCCGGTTTTCCCGGTTGTGGCGGTGCGATACCCGTCGCTATTTCCCGCTGGTGCGGGGTTGGCGTGGCACCCCGGTGGGTGTTAGATGCGTTCGCTCATGGCGCGGGGGCCACGTGCCAGGCCGATGGTGCCTGCGCGAACGATTTCGCGAACGCCGTAGGGTTCCAAAACGTCCAGCAGTGCGTTGAGCTTCTCCTCGGAACCGGTTGCTTCAATAACAACGGACTCGGGGGAAACGTCGATCACGGATGCACGGAACAGGTCTGCTGCCTGAACGATCTGCAGGCGTGCTACTGCGTCTGCCTTGACCTTGATCAGGATGTGGCCGCGGCGGGTGGAGGAGTCGGCGGGAAGCTCGACGACCTTCAGCACGTGAACGAGCTTGTTCAGCTGCTTGGTAATCTGCTCGATGGTGTGGGCGTCTCCTTCGGTCACGACGGTGATGCGGGAGACACCGGGGTTTTCGGTGGGGCCCACAGCCAGGGAGAGGATGTTGAACAGTCGGCGGGAGAACAGACCGGAGACGCGGGTGAGAACGCCCGGCTTATCTTCTACCAGAACGGACAGAGTGTGCTGAGACATTAGTTCTCTTCCTCACGATCGAACTCGGGCGAAGTGTTCTTCGCAATCCAAATCTTGTCATTAGATACGCCTGCCGGGACCATGGGCCAGACCAGGGCGTGGGGGCTGACGGTGAAGTCAATGACGACGGGGCGGTCGTTGATTTCGAGGGCAGCCTTAATGGTGGCGTCCACATCCTCGTCGCGCTCGCAACGGAAGGTTGCGCAGCCGTATGCTTCGCCGAGCTTGACGAAGTCGGGGATACGTACGGTGCCGTGGCCATCCTTCAGGTCGGTGTTGGAGTAGCGCTCGTTGTAGAACAGAGTCTGCCACTGGCGCACCATGCCGAGGGAGGAGTTGTTGATGATGGCAACCTTGACGGGGATGTTGTTCTGTGCGCAGGTGACCAGTTCCTGGTTGGTCATCTGGAAGCAACCGTCGCCGTCGATAATCCACACGGTGGAGTCGGGGTGTGCGACCTTAGCACCCATACCTGCGGGAACGCCGTAGCCCATGGTGCCGAGGCCTGCGGAGCTAATGAAGTGGCGGGGGCTCTCCTGCTGAATGTAGTGTGCACCCCACATCTGGTGCTGACCAACACCGGTGACGTAGTATGCGTCAGGGCCGGTCAGAGCACTAATACGCTCGAGGACGTACTCAGGCGAGCCGAGGCCATCGTTGGGCTTCTCGTAGCCGAGCGGGTAATCCTTGCGGATGACGTTCAGCTCGTTCCACCATTCGGTGAGGTTCGGCAGCTGGTCTGCGAACTCGGTGGAGAGCAGGTCGGTCAGCTCGGGCAGGACGTACTTGAGGTCGCCGACGATCGGCACGTCTGCGAAGCGGATCTTCGAGATTTCTGCCGGGTCAACGTCAATGTGGATGACCTTAGCTTCGGGTGCGAAGGAGTCGAGCTTACCGGTGACGCGGTCGTCGAAGCGTGCGCCGAGGGTGATGAGCAGGTCAGACTTCTGCATTGCGGCGACGGCGGGGACGGTGCCGTGCATACCGGGCATGCCGAGGTTCTGCGGGTCAGAGTCGGGGAACGCGCCGATAGCGTTCAGGGTGGTGACGACGGGTGCGCCGATGAGCTTAGCCAGCTTGTGGAACTCTTCGGAAGCACCTGCGCGGACCAGACCACCGCCGACGTAGAAGACGGGGCGCTTGGATTCGGTGATGAACTTTGCAGCTTCGTGAATCTGCTTGGAGTGGCCGCGGGTGACGGGGGTGTAGCCGCGCAGCTCCAGGTCTTCGGGGATGCCGCGGTATTCCATCATGCCGACCTGTGCGTCCTTGGTGACGTCCACGAGCACGGGGCCGGGGCGGCCGGTGGATGCAATGTGGAATGCTGCAGCCAGTGCGCGGGGGATGTCCTGCGGGTCGGTGATCATGAAGGAGTGCTTGGAGATGGGCATCGCCATGCCGACGATGTCAGCTTCCTGGAATGCGTCAGAGCCGAGCAGCGCGGTGGATACCTGGCCGGTGATTGCGACGAGGGGGACGGAGTCCATGTTTGCGTCTGCGATTGCGGTCAGCAGGTTGGTTGCGCCGGGGCCGGAGGTTGCGATGCACACGCCGGTCTTGCCGCTGGACACTGCGTAGCCCTGGGCTGCGTGGCCTGCGCCCTGCTCGTGGCGGACCAGGATGTGGCGGACCTTCTTGGAGTCGTACAGGGGGTCATAGGTCGGCAGAATAGCTCCACCAGGCAGGCCGAATACGTCAGTCACACCCAGGTCTTCGAGGGTGCGGACGATTGCCTGAGAACCGGTCATGCGTTCTACGGGAGCGTTTGCCGCGTCATCAGAAGTGGAAAATCCCATGGTCATGGAAATGCCTCGTGTCTTAATGGTTCTTCGTTGTACTCAATGTTCTGCGTGGGTGTTGTGTGATCCGCACGCATCCTATGCCCGGGGGTACCAAGCTATAAAAAATGCCCCTCGCTGTTGGTGGTAGCGGTAGGGGCGCTCAGTCGCAGTGAATTGACCCTGCCACTCGCCCTAGGCGACGTCGACAAGGTTTAGAATTCGCTGGTACATTGCTGTCTTCACCCTTCTATGGTGAAGCCCGGGGCGGGGGTGAGTCAAATCTCTATGGGGTGTCGTGGTGGTTTTTACATGGAAACCCCCTAGTCAACCTTCTTCTTTCATGATGTGGACACATTGCACTTGTTTACACATTCCCACGTATTCATTTGAACAGGTGAGAAAAACTCGCATTTTTGGACGTCATGGCGCGTAATATGCGCGAATACTCGTGACCTTCGTTGGTTGCCCCGGTAGACTGAAACTATGACCGAACCGATCATCCCGGTCGCTGATGAGCTGACCGAAGCAAGTAAGTACGCAGAGGTTGTTGACCCCCGTAACTCTGTTGAGAGTGACGTGTTTTTGACGGGTGAGGAACTCATTCGGGTTCTGCACCCGGTTTTTGACGAGCAGATTATTAATTACGGTGCATACAATTTGGTGTATGCGACGGGCCGTGCGGTTTACCGTAATCCTGATTTGGCGTTGCATCAGTCTCCTGATCAGGGGCATTTTATTGTTGGGTATCAGGATGCGCCTGATGAGGTGATTATTGCTCCGGTGAATTTGCCGGCATTGACGCCTGCGGGTACGGCGACGACGATTGATAATACGAATGCTCTGCATGCGTATCGTGTGGGTGATGATGCGGTGACAATCGAGTCGGTGAATGGTAGCTCGTTTTATCTGTCGTTTGAGGATAATGCTGAGGTTGCGACTCGCTTTGGCACTGGACTTTTGGAGCAGGGTAAGGATGTGGAGGATTTCCGCGAGTTTGTGACGCGGATTTGGCCGGTCCTGTAATTGAGACTTTTCGTGTGGAAAGCCCGCCGCAACCCTTTGGGGTTGCGGCGGGCTTTCGCATGCCTACACCCGGCTATGTTGGACGCTTGAGGGGCGGTGCACGTCCTCGCTCCTACAGGGGCACCCGCCCTCGCTTCGCTTCGGGCACCCTGATGTCGCTACGGACGACACCGACGCCTCTGCGCGCAACTGACTAGCTACCTCGCAAGAGGCAAAAAGCGACAGCTCTCCCCCGCCCACACGCAAAACACCAACCACCAAGCAACAGGCCAAAAAGGCGACAGCCCTCCCCCGCCACAGTTCGCTAGGCACGGGGCGCACACGAAACCCCCGCGCACCCCAACGAACCGGCGGGATTCCACGAACCCCTGAACCACAGACACACAGGGGTATAGATATTCCCCGCCGCGACATCAGGGTGTCCGAGCTCTGCGAGGACAGGTCCCCTGTAGGAGCAAGGGGAAATATCTACACCCCCTCAAAACTGTATTCACGAGGGAACGCAAAAATCCCGCCGATTCCGAAGAATCAGCGGGATTTTCTTTGAAGTGCGCCCCCTGGGACTCGAACCCAGAACCCATTGATTAAGAGTCAATTGCTCTGCCAATTGAGCTAGAGGCGCTTATTTGTTTTTCAAGGTTTCCCTTGCAACAGAAAAATACTATACACGAGTTTTTGTGGTGCGCGCAAGTCGAAATAGGGTGAGCCTGGACACATTATTTGGGTGGGGTGTGTGGGACACTAGACTGTGTGTATTGCATGGGGCGCGTCCGCCCTTGGTACTGTGTGGGGCGCATCCGCCGCTCCCCTGCTGATTTCTATTGATGTTTTGAGGAGTTATTGATGAGTGTTCGTCTTGAGCCGGGTACCCCGGCACCTGCTTTTTCGCTGGTTGATTCGGCTGGTGTTACTCATAGTTTGAGTGATTATGCGGGCAGTAAGGTGATTTTGTATTTTTATCCGAAGGCTTCGACTCCGGGTTGCACGAAGGAGGCGTGCGATTTCCGCGATAATTTGGCGTCGTTGAAGTCGTTGGGTTACGTGGTGTTGGGTGTTTCTCCGGACTCGCCGGCGGCTATTGCTCGTTTTGTGGAGAAGGAGTCGTTGACGTTCCCGCTGCTGTCTGATGCTGATCATGCGGTGGCTGAGGCGTATGGTGCGTGGGGTGAGAAGAAGAATTACGGCAGGGTGTATGAGGGTCTGATTCGTTCGACGTTTGTGATTGATGAGCAGGGTGTTGTTGCTTTGGCTCAGTACAATGTGCGTGCGACGGGTCATGTGGCTAAGCTGCGTCGTGATTTGGGTATTGACCCGAAGTAGGGTCGTGTTTTCTGTGCTCGGGTAGCGCGAGGGGCGGCGGCGCTGTGTAGCACCTCCGTGTGGGGGTTGCTGTGCGGCGTGTTTGCGGACTTTTTGCCCTATGGGGGCTGCTTTTAAGGCTTGGAGAACCTTGGTTCCTGGTGTACACTAATTTTTTGTTGCCTCAGACGCATGCATCTTCGGATGTGGGGTGACACTGCGCGCGAGTGGTGAAATTGGCAGACACGCAGGATTTAGGTTCCTGTGCCTTATGGCGTGGGGGTTCAAGTCCCCCTCGCGCACACACATTTACATTGGGCCCGCCGTCACGGTTTTCGTGGCGGCGGGTTTTCTTGTATGTGCCTTACCGGGGTGGGTGTGTCTCGCCCGGTTGGGTGTTGAACCGTTATCCTGAGAGATAAGCATCCGCGACGGAAGAGAGGACCCTCCCGTGCAGCATCAGCCTTATGCATCGTCAGCTGTTGGCAATTCTGATGCGCTGCTTCGAGCCACTGTCGGCTCGAGTGGCTTGAGTCGACGCGCCGTTTTGCGTTTTGGCGCACTTTTTAGTGCTGGTTTGGCGCTTTCTGCGTGTTCTGGTCAGTCTTCTGCTGGTTCGTCTGCTGGGTCTTCGGCGAGTGCGTCGTCTGCTGATGCGCGTCGTGTGTTCCGTTTTGCGCAGGGTGCGGCGCCGTTGGGTTTGGATCCGGCGTTGTTTCCTGTGGCGAGTACGTATCAGGTGACGGCGCAGGTTTTGCAGACGTTGTTGGTGGCGAATCATTACACGGGTGATCCTGAGGTTCAGGATTCTTTGTGTACTGAGTGGACGGTTTCTGATGACCGTTTGGTGCATACGTTTGTGTTGCGTGAGGCGCATTTTAGTAACGGTTCTGCGTTGACTGCGGATGCTGTGGTGCAGAATTTCCAGAGGTGGCAGGCGTTGGCTACGGGTGAGGGTACTGCAGCTCATGCGGTGCCTGCTCAGCCTTTGTTTGCGTGGGGTTTTGGTGTGCCGAAGCCGGGTTCTATTGATCCTTCGGCGGTGGAGCCTGCGCCTGTTCAGGCGTCTCCGTCGGGTGCGACGACTCCGTCAGCAAGTGCTTCCCCGTCTGCTTCTGCGAGTGCTTCTGAGACCGCCTCCCCGAGCACTTCCCCGTCGGCTTCTGCTTCTTCTGATGCCGCTACCCCGAGCGCCTCTGCGAGCGCTTCTGATGCTGCACATCCGGGCGATAAGAAGACCAGCAAGAAGGCGGATGCTCAGTCGTCTGCGGTGCAGTCGTTCTTGCCGCTGGTTTCGTCGGTGGTGGCGAAGGGTAACTCTGTGGTGGTGACGCTGTCGCGTCCTTCACTGGCGTTCCCGCGTATCTTGACGCAGCAGGCGTTCGGCATTATTGACCCGTCGCTGTTTGGTTCTGATCAGAAGTTGACGGGTAACCCGGTGGGTACGGGTGCGTTCCTTGTGGATTCTTTCAAGGACGGCACGGTGCGTCTGCTGAAGAATACTCATTTTGACGGTCAGGCGCCTGAGCTGGATGAGATTCAGATTTCGACCCTCACGTCGTCGGATAAGCGTTATTTTGCGCTGATGGAGGGTCATATTGATGCGTGTGATCAGGTGAATTCTTCTGATCTGGGTCAGTTGGCGCGTGATGGTTATCAGACGCCGGGCCGTGACCCGTTCTCGTTGGTGTATTTGAGCCTGAATACGGCGCATCCGGTGTTGAAGAATATTTCGGTGCGTCGCGCTATTTCGCATGCGGTGGATCGTGGCGCGCTGCGTCAGTATTACCCGCAGGGCACCTCGGATGCGCAGACGCTGATTTCGCCGTCGTTCCGCATTAAGGCTGATGACGCGAAGGATTACACGGACCGCAATCAGGATATGGCGCGCTCGCTGCTGGCGACGGCTGGGTACGACAATCAGGTGATTGAGTGCTACTACCCTGCTGACGTTTCTCTGCCGTGGATGGATACTCCTCAGAAGGTGTATTCGGAGATGGTGGCTTCGCTGATTGAGGTGGGTTTGAATATTAAGCCGGTGCCTCTGCCGTGGGCTGAGTATCTGCCGAAGAGCCGCGAGGTTTCTTCTGAACGCGGTATTACGCTGGCCGGTTTCTACGGCATGTACCGTGACCCGTACGCATTCTTTGGCCCGGTGTTGGCGCCGCTGATTGCTGAGCATCAGGTGCGTTCGTTGATTGCGAATGCGCCGTCGGATATGACGACTGGTTTGACGAAGAAGAGTTCTGATGTGCCGTCGTCGGGTGGTGCGAATTCGAATGTGCGGATTTCTGCGACTCCGAGCCCGCAGCCGAGTTATTCGCCGGACCCGTTGACGCCTGAGGAGGAGGCTTCGGCTTCTGCTTCGCCGAGCCCGTCGGCGTCGCCTTCGCCGCAGCCTACTGCTGTGGCGGTTGCGCCGTCGCCTCGTTTTACGGAGATTTTGGAGGCGATTCGTACCGCGGATTCTGCCGATTCGGTGGATTCGCAGCGCGAGTTGTATGCGAAGGTTGTGTCTCAGCTGGGTCAGTTCATGCCGGCGGTTCCGTTGCTGAATGTGACGTCGAAGGTGGCGGTGAGCCGTGAGGTTCAGGGCTATCAGACGGAGCAGAATGCGATTGAGCTGTTCGGTAAGCTGCGCAAGTCGTAGCCTGCGTTTTTAGCTTTTGCGGAAAGGGGTGCATCCCGATTGGGGTGCGCCCCTTTCGCCGTGTTTGGGGCTTTCGTGGGGCTTTCGGTGAGCGGGTGGGCGGGTATTTCTGGAGCTGCTTTCGGGTTGTTGCCGGCGGGTGTAGCAAATGCATGCGATTACGGGTCTTTTCGACCCTAAGAGATTTATTGATATGAACTGCAACACTCTCTCTCGTTTTGTGGATTCTGACTATGCCAACCCCACTAAAAGGGGTAGGCTAGATGATGTACCCCACATTCACTGTGCCCAGGCCGGGCACCCGCACCCCTAAGGGAGAATTCAGTGGTAGCACGTACTGAACGAACCGACGTCGTCCTGGTCGGCGGCGGCATCATGAGCGCCACCCTCGGCGTGTTCCTCAAGGAACTCGAACCGACCTGGAATATTATCCTGCTCGAACGCCTCGACAAGGCCGCTCAGGAATCCTCCAATCCCTGGAACAACGCAGGTACCGGCCACTCGGCACTGTGCGAACTCAACTACGCACCCGCTGGCCCCGACGGCACCGTCTCGGCAGCTAAGGCGCTGAACATTAACGAGCAGTTCCAGATTTCCCGCCAGTTCTGGGCATCCCTGGTTGAAGAGAAGATTCTGGGCAACGCAGACTTCATTAACCCGGTCCCCCACATGTCCCTGGTCTTCGGTGAGGACCACTCCAAGTACCTGGCAGCACGCTACGATTCCTTCCGCAAGGAGAAGCTCTTCGAGCGCATGGAATTCTCCACCGAGCGCGAGAAGATTGGCGAGTGGGCACCGCTGACCGTCAACGGCCGCAAGGGTAACGACCCGATCGCAGCGACCTGGTCCCCCGAAGGTACCGACGTTGACTTCGGCGCCCTCACCCAGCAGATGATTGACCACCTGCAGACCAAGGGCGTTGAGGTTCGCTACGGCTACCAGGTCACCAACCTGAACCGCGAGTCCAACGGCTCCTGGACCATTGACGCTATCAACCGCATCAACAAGGAAGAGCCGCTGACCATCAACGCGAAATTCGTCTTCCTGGGTGCCGGCGGTGGCGCTCTGCACCTGCTGCAGAAGTCCGGCATTGAAGAGGGTAAGGGCTACGGCGGCTTCCCCGTCTCCGGCCTGTTCCTGCGCAACACCCACGAGGCAACCGCAAACCAGCACAACGCAAAAGTGTACGGTCAGGCTTCGGTGGGCGCACCTCCCATGTCTGTTCCCCACCTGGACACCCGCTACGTGGACGGCAAGCGCGCCCTCATGTTCGGCCCCTACGCTGGTTTCAAGACGAACTTCTTGAAGCAGGGTTCCCTGCTGGACCTGCCGCTGTCCCTGCGCCCGCACAACATCTACCCGATGACCCGTGCAGGTCTGGATAACTTCTCCCTGGTCAAGTACCTGCTCTCCGAGCTGGTCAAGGACAAGAACGCACGCCTCGAATCGCTGTACCAGTACTACCCCGAGGCTAACGGCGGCGAGTGGGAGCTCATCGAGGCCGGCCAGCGCGTCCAGATTATGAAGAAGGACGCGAAGAAGGGCGGCATCCTGCAGTTCGGTACCGAAGTTGTTTCTGCAGCTGACGGTTCCATTGCGGCTCTGCTGGGTGCATCCCCCGGTGCTTCTACCGCGGCTCCGATTATGCTGAACCTGCTCAAGCAGTGCTTCCCCGCCAAGATGGCTGGCTGGGAGCCTCGCCTGAAGGAGCTCATCCCCGGTTACGGTGTGAAGCTCAACGATAACCACGACCTGGCTGATGAGGTTATGGCTCACACCGCTAAGGTTCTGGGTATTCACAACTAGTTTTCAGCTAGTCGATAACAGTATCCGACAAGGCTTTTTGAAGCTTTTCGGAGCGGCGACCCTCTCTAATTGACCAACAGGTCAAGTATCTGCACTCGCAGAAAAATGCGGGAGGGTTAGAAAACCCTATAATGTCACCGCAGGGGCGGGAAGGACAGCTCATTGTTCTCCCCGCCCCTTCTGTGCACCCACACGCTGAAACCCGCACGCTGAAACCCGCATGCTAAAGCTAACAGGCGCACCACTGTGTAACACTCCCACTCATTCAAGGAGCCCCATTGGCTGCACACACCGGCTCTTCCACGGACACCTCCTCAACCACGGTGTCCGCCGGAGCTCGACGCGGACTCTTCTCCCGTAAGAAGAAGCCCGCAGCCCCCAAGTACGCAAGCGTGAAACTACGCGACTTCCCCAAGGGCAGCATCCTCTACATCCTGCGCTGTGCCATCTTCAAGTTCGGCGTAAATGGCGCAAGCGACATGGCGGCAGCACTCACCTACTTCACCGTGCTGTCCATCTTCCCCGCCCTGCTGGCGATCGTCTCGCTACTGGGTGTGTTTGGGCACGGTGAGGAAAGTGCCGCGGTCATCCTCTCCTTCCTCAAGGACAACGCCCCGGCACAGATGTACGCCATTATGGAAGACCCCATCAAGCAGATTACCGGCGACCATGGCGCAGGCCTGGTGCTGTTGACCGGTATCCTCAGTGCGATCTGGTCCGCCTCCGGGTACACCGGATCCTTCGGCCGAGCACTCAACACCGTCTACGGTGTGCGTGAAGGCCGCCCCGGCTGGTTGCTCAAGCCCATCAACGTGCTCGTCACCGCTGTGCTCATCATCCTCGTGGTACTCATGATTCTGATGATGTTGCTGGGCGTAACCGTCCTCGATTTGATCGGTCAGTACGTACCCGAAACCGTGGACATGGAGCTCATCAAGCTCCTCTGGCTCAACGGCCGTTGGGTGCTGATTCTGCTCATGGCAATCGGCCTAATTACCCTGCTCTACTCCACCACCCCGAATGTTCGCCGTTTCAAGCCGTGGAAGCTCTCCCCCGGCGCGGCGCTGGCACTCTTCGGTATGGGTCTGGGCGGTTTCGGCTTCACTCTCTACGCCAATAACTTCAGCAAATACAACGCCACCTACGGTCTGATCGGTGGTGTAATCGTGATGCTACTGTTCATCTGGATTATGAACAATATGCTGCTCTTCGGCGCGCATCTGGACGCCGAAATCATGCTCATGCGCCAAATCATTGCCGGCGAAGACGACCATGGCCACTTGAAGATTCAGCCTCGTCAGACTTCCGCTTCCCGCGCAATGAAGGCACGCCAGGAGCGGCTCATGTCTGCAGGACGCGAACTGCAGCAGCAGGCGGTCGGCCAGGGCATGCTCCCCAAGCCGAAGGGCCCTTCCGTAGCACAACGCGTGCAGAAGGCGGTGGATACCAACACCACCATGATTCGCACGCTCATTGCCGACGGTAAGGAGCGCATTGAAAACGGCAAGGAGCAAAGCGGTAAGGAACAAAAGCAGGCGAAGGCCGACACCAAGGCGAAGGCAGACGCCACGGCGGAAGCCGCCGAATCTAAGGCGAAGACTGACTCTCAGCAGCAGGCGCTCTTCGACCCGGGCACCGATAAGTCCACCGGTGCGGCACAGAAGAACTAAGCGGCAGCTCAGCTGAGCGCGTATCGCCTCAACCTTTCAAGGGCGTGGGACAGAAATCCCGCGCTGGTCACTAAGATAGACATATGACCAGTGCAGATTTCTCTCCCGCGCCCTTTGCCGTACCCGGCGTTACCCTGCCCAACCTCGAGTACACCCTCTACCAGCCGCAGCAGCTCACAAGCCGCGTGCCCGCCCTCATGATTCACGGCTTCGCCACCCGCGGCGAACAGCTCTACGGCGGCACCGGCTGGATCCGCCAATACCTGCGCGCAGGATACCCCGTGCTGATTGTTGGCCTGCCCTACCACTCAGACGAATACCTCAAAGACCCCGAATCCATGCACGCCATCGACTGCAAGCTCCCCAACAACGCGGGCGTGCGCAGCCGCGCAATTCCGTTTGATTCGGTGCCCTCTGTCGACGCGGCAGGTCAGCCGCTGACCCCCATGCACCTGTACACCAACCTGCTCGCCCAACTGCTGCGCACCGTCGCCACCGAGAACGACCTCGGCGTTGAACTGGAGCCCCGCGCACACGTTATCGGTTTTTCCTTCGGCGCCCGCGTCGGCTGGGAACTCGCCCTCACCCACCCGGAGGCGGTCGCATCACTCACCCTGGGCGGCCTGCCCCTGCACGACCACCTCATCACCCTGCGCGCCATGCTCGAAGCGCACGAGGGGACCAGCGCCTCCGCGAGCGCAGAAACCCCCGCGGCGGACTCCACCGACGAGGCAATCGCCTCCTTCACCTCAATCATTGACAACTCCCCCATTCAGCCCGACGCACTGCTGAAGTTCGTGCGGATTCCCTTCGGCCCGTTCTTCGACGTGCCCGCCCTGCGCGCCGGATCCCCGGAACTGCCTGCGGGGCACCCGGGTGCGCATCCGCGCGTACCCGTTGCGGTGGTTCTCGGTGACGCGGACACCATCGCCGCAGACGGTGCGGAACTCTACGATATGGTGCGCGAGGATAACCCGCTCAACCGCTTCATCTCCCTGCCCGGCCGCGACCACGTCAACGCGCTGACCTCGGGTGCGTTCCGACGCGGTGCGCTCGCCTTTGCTGCTGAGGTGGAGGCGGCTGAGGTGGAAGCAGCAGAGTAAACAACGGCGGGGTAAGCGACGACGTCATAAAAGGTCAAATTCGCGGGGGCGCTTCACTATCAGCTTTATCGTGCGCCGGGTGCTCCATTGCTCGTAGAATGGAACGTATCAAAAAACCTTTATCTGCGGTTGAACCTCATCTGCTGTTGAGCATCAACCGCAATCCCCAAGCAAAGGAACAGCATGCACAAGGTTAAGGCTGTCGTAGCCCTCTCCCAGGACGCACCCGTCACCGTCACCACCATCAACGTACCCGACCCCGGCAAGGGCGAAGCACTCGTCAAGGTCCTCACCTGCGGTGTCTGCCAGACCGATCACCACTACGTCACCGGCGGCGTCGGCCAGGACTTCCCCTACCTGCTCGGCCACGAGTCCGCAGGTATCGTCGAGGCTGTCGGCGATGACGTCACCAACATCGCCCCCGGCGACCTGGTCATCCTCAACTGGCGTGCCGTCTGCGGCGAATGCCGCGCATGCCGCAAGGGCCAGCCGCAGTACTGCTTCGCAACCCACAACGCAACCCAGAAGATGACCCTCGAGGACGGCACCGAGCTCACCCCCGCGCTGGGTATCGGCTCCTTCGCGGAGAAGACCCTCGTCGCAGCAGGTCAGTGCACCAAGATCACCGCTGACATCAGCCCCGAACAGTACGCAGCAATCGGTCTGCTCGGCTGCGGCGTCACCGCAGGTCTGGGCGCTGTACTGAACACCGGTGAACTCAAGCGCGGCGAGTCCGTCGCTGTCATCGGTTGCGGCGGCGTCGGCACCGCAGCAATCGCAGGCGCACAGCTCGGTGGCGCAACCACCATCATCGCCGTCGACATCGACGAAGAGAAGCTGGCACGCGCACGCGAGCACGGCGCAACCCACACTGTGAACTCCTCCAAGGTCGACCCCGTCGAGGCAGTCAAGGAACTCACCGGCGGCTTCGGCGCAGACCTCGTCATCGACGCTGTCGGCATCGCCCCCACCTTCAAGCAGGCATTCGAGGCACGCGACCTGGCTGGCCGCGTCGTCCTCGTCGGCGTGCCCGCCCCCGGCACCACCTGGGACGTCCCGCTGGATGAGGTCTTCGGCCGCGGCGGCTCCATCAAGAGCGCATGGTACGGCGACACCCTGCCCTCCCGCGACTTCCCCGAATTCGTGGACCAGTACCTGCTCGGCCGCCTCGACCTGGACGGCTTCGTCTCCGAGCGCATCCGCCTCGAAGACGTCAACGAAGCATTCGAAACCATGAAGACCGGCCGCGTGCTGCGCTCGGTCGTGGAACTCTAGGAACGTAGCGTGAGCGAACGTATTGAACGAGTCGTCACCTCCGGCACCTTCTCGCTCGACGGCGGCTGCTGGGACGTCGACAACAACGTCTGGATTATCGGCAATGACTCCTCCGTGATCATCATTGACCCCGCCCACGACGTCGACAAGATCTCCCGCACCGTCGCAGGCCGCACCGTGGAGAAGATTCTGCTGACCCACGCCCACGACGACCACATCCGCAGCGCAAAGGAGGCGGCAGAACGCTTCGGCGCACCCGTCTACCTGAACCCCGCAGACCGTGTGCTCTGGGAAATGGTGTACCCCTCCTGGGACTTCGACCACGAACTGGCTGACGGCGATGTAGTGCGCATCGGCGACACCGAGCTGAAGGTCCTCGCCACCCCCGGCCACTCCCCCGGCTCCGTGTGCTTCTACGCACCCACCCTCAGCTGGGAGAACAGCGAAGGCGTCGTCTTCTCCGGCGACACCCTCTTCAACGGCGGCCCCGGCGCAACCGGACGCTCCTACAGCGACTTCGACACCATCATCGAGTCGATCTCGACCCGCCTGCTGACCCTGCCCGAGTCCACCGCGGTCCTCACCGGCCACGGCGACAGCACCGGCATCGGCCTGGAAGCACCCGAGCTTCCGGCATGGATCAAGCGCGGTCACTAAACCGGTAGCCTCACGCTGAAGTTCTCACACTGAGGTTCTCACGCCGAGGCTCACCACAAACCGAGCACGGTACACAAAAGGCGGATGCCCCACCACCTGCAGAAGGTGGCGGGGCATCCGCCTTTTAGCATGCGCTCGGCACGCTCAAGCTGCCCGCAGGGAACAAGCCGCAAGGAACTAGCAGCGCCCTAAACTAGCCGCGTTCCGTCTCAGCCAAAGGAGCCAGCTGCTCCTCATGCTCCTCACGCCACAAATAGCCAAACAAATGACCCAACGCAAAATACAGCGTCGCAATAATCACCGGGACCATAAACGCATTACGGTAATACGGAGCATCGCCCATATAGCCGCCCCACATGCTACCCATCGCCATGCCAACGCCCAGCATCGAACGGGTAAAGAAGCTCGCCTGAGCATCCGGAATATGCTTGAGCGAACGGTTCAGCCACAGCTCATGACCGCCAAACGCCACACCCAGCACCGCACCACACAGCACCAACGCATAGAAAATCGTGGACGTATCATCGCTCGCCGGCAAGTACAGCGCCGCCATAATCAGCAGAACGCCACTCGCCAGCCAGCCATGCCACGGGTTCACCGAACGGGCACCCAAAACCACGGGGAAAGACACAAGCACCATCGCGCCGGTACCGGTCGCAACCATCGCCATGAACAGGTTCATCGAACCGTGAATCAGCGAGAAGCCCAGCAGACCCGAACCGACCGCGCCCATACACGCACCCAGCAGCACCAGACCAAGAATCAACACCACCGTCTGCTTATTCGGACGGACCAGATTCTTCGGCGGAGACATGCGAATACGCGAAATATCCGGCAGCCACATCGGCGCGGCCAGAACCACAATGAACAGTAGCGCATCCAGAATCATCGTGATCCAGAAGCCCGCATACTCATGATTCGGGGTGAGGTACGCATCGCCCAGCCGCACCAGCAGAGCAGCCAGCGGGTACATCGACAGGTTCGCCGTCGTCCCCCAAGAAACAGCTGTCGACAAGCGAACATCACTGTACTTATAGTTGCGGCGGTACAGCGACTCCAACGCAAACGGCGTCCACGGCGGAGTCGTAAAACCCATCGCCACGCAAGAGAGCGCATGGTATGTCGTACTCACGTTATTCGGGTCAACCGTCAAACGCCAACCAATGACCAGCATATTCAGCACCGCAGCAATATTCAGCACCGACGTAATCGCCAGCAACGCCCTCAAACCCAGGGCACGCACCAGCATCGGGCCGAGCATAATCTGCACCGAATACGCGCCAGCAAACGCCGCCACCGCATAGCCGCCATCATGCACACTACCCAGGTGGCTCGCCAACAGAATATACAGCGCAAACGCCGAAGAAGCCGCCGGAATATGGAACAGAATCGTCAACACATTACGGGCCAACCCCTCATCACGGAGCACACCGCGCAGATGGTAACGCTGCTCCTTACCGTTACGCAGGAACAACGCCCAATGCTGACGCAAAATATCCGGCAGCGAGGCGTTCGTGTTCACCTCATCCGCAGCCGGCACCGGTCGCGGCGGCAACTCCTGCAACACGTGGTCGTTACTGCGCACCACATCCGTCAGGGACGTACCCGGAACCGTGGGAATACCCGTGCCCGAAGCACGCAACTTATCCGGCGCATCGGAGGCGGGCGCCACCTTCATGGTGCGCGGAGGAACCTCCGGCGCGGATGCGTTAGTGTGCGCATCAGCCGAAGGTTCCACACGATACGTTGAATTCGGTGCCCTGTCCTGAGGTGTCGAGGTCATCATCTCTTTCACGAATAAGCCGCCGGACATGCTACAACAGAGGCCCGGAAGCGAATTTATGCCTAATAGGAGTTTACCCTCACCGACGAGCCGTTCTGACCTTTTTCCACCACAATCTGCGCCGGAATACGGTTCTTCATCTCCTCCACATGCGAAATCAGGCCAATAGTGCGGCCGCTATCACGCAGAGATTCGATCGTGCCCATCACCATGTCCAAGGTTTCGGCGTCCAACGTGCCAAAACCCTCATCAATGAACAGGGTATCCAGCTCGATACCGCCGTTATTCGCCTGTACGACCTCCGCCAGACCTAACGCCAACGACAGCGACGCCAAGAACGACTCGCCGCCGGACAGCGACGACGCCTCACGTGGCTCACCCGTCCAGGTGTCAGTAATCTCAAGGTTCAGGCCGCCACCGGAACGGCTACCCTTCGCACGGTGATCACTGAACACCATGCCGTAGCGGCCCTCACTCATACGGTCCAGATGCAGCGACGCCGACTGCAGAATCCGCTCAAACTCGGCACCCAGCACATAGCTGACCAGGTCAACCTGATGCTCATAACCGCCCAGCGTATCACCGCGGGCAGCCGCCGCCAAGTTAGCCAACATCTGCGCACGGTCATAACGCTGCGCCGTCTTCGCACGGAACGCCGCATACTCGCCACGCAGCACATGCAAAGAACGCAGCACGCTCTCCCGCTCACCCTCACGAAGAGTCAAACGGTGCGCCGCCGCACGCAACTGCTCAACCTGCTCACGCACACCCTGCAGATCATCCGGCGCCTGCTCACCAGCGGCGGCACGCGCCGCCACCGCAACAATCGCCTCACGACCAAAGCCCTCAAGGAGGCGGGCATGCTCCAACTCATACGCGGCAACAGCCTGCTCCAGGGCATCAACACGCTCGGGGGTGCGCACCGCCGCCTGCACCAGCTCAGCGCTCTCAAATGCCGACTCGCCCAACAGACGCTGCGCCTGCGCCGCCGCCAAAGCATGACGCTCACGCGCCTGCCCCAACAGCAACACCGCACGAGCAAGACGCTGATGCGCCACACGGTAGCCCTCCACAGCCTCAACACGCTGCGCAAAACCCACCGCCGCACGAGCAGGCGCCAACTGCGCCGCAGCCGCCTCACAGCGCGCCGCAGCATCACGGTGACGAGTCTGAGCCTCAACCGCCGCGCTCTCGATGGTGCGTAGCGCCTCCTGAGCCTTCTGCTGCTCGGCACGCACCCGCTCAACCTTCACCAGCACGCCGTCACGCGCGGTCACGCGCGACTGAGCCTGCGCGAGGCGGGTCTGCGCCTGCTGCAGCTGGGCGGCAGTCTGCTCAACATCGCACTCGCCCTGAGCCGCCAGGGTCTCGTACTGGGTGCGGGCGGCGGCAAGCGCCTCGGAGGCTTCCTGATGTGCCTTGGTCGCCCGGTCCTTAGCCAGTTCGTGGGTGCGCGCCTGCTGGTGGGCCCTATCTTCACGCTCCTTGGCGGCGTCCAGGTCGGCACGCTCCACCAGCTGCTCACCCTCGGCAATCTGCGCGGGGGCGGGGTGCTCGACCGAGCCGCAGACCGCGCAGGGTTCGCCGTCCTTGAGCTCACGCGCCAGCAGGGAGGACGCCTGGGCGAGGCGCAACACCTGCAGGTTCTTGAACTCCTCCGTCGCGGCGAGCGCCTGCTGAGCCGAAGCCTGCCACTTTTCCTGCGCCTTCTGCTCGGCGGTGGCGGTGCGCTTGCTCTGCTTCTCGGCAGCTGCGACCGCGGCGGAGGCGGCGTCCAGCTTCTGCTGCATCTGCTGGGCGGCGTCGTGCTTCTGCTGCGCCTCGGTGACCAGGTGCGCGGCAAGGGTGCGTTCCTCGTCGGCAGTGCTGTAGCCGGCGAGTTCTTCGGCAAGCTGCTCGGCCTGGGCGGTGAGGTCGCTCAGCATCTTTTCGGCACGCGACTTATCCTGTTCGAGGGAGTGAGCCTGCTTCAGCAGGGCGGCTGCGGCGGCTTCCTCGTCGGCGAGCTGCGCGTCCTTCTTCTGCAGGGCGCGCAGGGTGTCAAGGAGCGCCTCGAGCTGGATTTCCTGCTCGGCGGGCTCGAGGGAAGGGAGTGCGGCGAAGGTGGTCTCCTCAGGGAAGGTGGTCTCCGGCGAAATGTTCTCATCGCGCAGTGCCGCAAGCAGGGCACGACCGTTCTCATCCAGCGCGGAAGCACAGGCTGCCTGCTCCTGCTGGCGGGCGGCAAGCGCCTGCGATTCGGCGTGGACCTGCGCGTACTGTGCGTGCAGGGGCGCGGCGGCACGCGCCTGCGCCAGCTCTTCACGCTGCGCCTTGTGTTCGTCGGCGCGTTCGGTCAGGCGGGTGCGGCGCTCGCAGAGCTGCTCGTATTCGCGCCAGTCGGCCTGCAGCTGGGCGCGTTCGGCGAGCAGGCGGGTGTTCTGGTCGGCTTCGTCGGTGAGGCGCTGCTGCTCCTGCTTTTCGCGTGCTGAGGTTTCGCGGGCGCGTTCTACTCCGCCGGCGACCCATGCGTCGAGGGTTTCGGCGGTGACACTCTCAGCGGTGAGCTGTTCGGAAGTCTCCGCCTCCACAGGGTCTTCGGTAGCGGAGCCCTCCCCTGCAGCATCTTCAGCGTCCGGATCCGCAACATCCAGTAGCGCCTGCAGGGCGAGCATTTCTACGCGGGCACGTTCAAGGTAGCCGCGCTGGGTGTTTTCGTCCTGGGCGACTTCCTGCTGGGCGGTTTTCGCTTCTTCGGTGAGTGCGGCGAAGAGCTGCTCGTAGTGTTCGACGGGGAACATCTTTTTGAGCAGTTCTTTACGTTCTTTGGGCTTGGACTTGAGGAATTGCGCGAACTGGCCCTGCGGCAGGAGTACGACTTTGAGGAATTGTTCTTTGGTCAGGTGGGTGCGTTCGGCGATGGTGCGGTTGACTTCGGCGACGCTGCTGGAGATGGGGGTCCAGGCTTTTTCGTCGGCGGGGTCGGCGCCGGGTGCGAGTTCGGCGAGGGTTGCTTTGGCGCTTTCTTCGCGCATCTGGCCTTTGCGGGCGCCGCGGGTGATGGGCTTGTTGTAGGCGGGGGTGCGGTCGATGCGCAGGCGCTTGCCGTGGAGGGTCACGTCGAGCAGCACGCGCGGTTTGGTGCCGCTGTGTGCCGCGTAGGTGGAGTGCAGTTTGGCGGATTCGCGGTCGCTGCTGGTTTCGCCGTAGAGGGCGTAGCAGATGGCGTCGAGGATGGTGGTTTTGCCGGCGCCGGTGGGGCCGTTGAGCAGGAATACGCCGGCGCTGTTGAGGGTGTCGAAGTTGATTTCTTGGCGCTTGGGGTATGCCATGAAGGCTTCGAATTCGAGGGTGTGCAGGATCATGCGTTGTCCTTGTGGCTTTTGATGTGGTCGCTGAGGGTGGTGATGACGTCGCGTTCTTCGCTGGTGAGGGGGCGGTTGCGTACGTATTGGTGGAATTGGTCGAAGGTGTCGACGGGGTCGGCGTCGCGGGTGGGTTGTGCGGCGGCGGGTTTGTCGGCGGCGGGTTGGGTGCTGCGGTAGCTGAAGTGGGAGATGGTTTCGTAGCGGCTGCGCAGGCGGTCGACGGCACCGACGGGTAGGGTTTCGTCGGTGAGCTCGATGCGGCAGTAGTAGCCGTGTTCGTAGTCGGTGTGTTCGGGGCTGTTGAGTAGCTGCTCCATGGTGCCGCGCAGGGTTTTCATATGTACGCGGGTTGCCCATTCGTGGCCGCTGATGGTGGGTTCTTCGCCGGGGTTGAGTTCGATGAGGTAGGCGCCGTTGCGGTTGTGTTCTTCGCTGAATGAGAAGCCGAGCGGGGAGCCGCTGTAGCGGATGGTGTGGGTGACGGGGTAGCGCTTGTGGATGTGGCCGAGGGCTACGTAGTCGAAGCCGTCGAAGAGGGAGGCGGGTACCCAGTCGATACCGCCGACGCTGATGTCGCGTTCGGAGTCGCTGCGGGGTGTGGTGTCTGCGCTGCCGGTGGTGTCGCTGACGGTTGCGTGGCTCATGACGATGATGCGGTCGGCACCTTCGCCGCGGGCGCGTCGTTCTGCGGCGTCGGCGCGGATGGCGTTGGTGACGGCGCCGAGGACCGCCTGGTGGGTGGGGTCAACGCCGAGGGCGGTGGCGTGAAGGCGCGGCGCGAGGTAGGGGATGGCGTAGACGTGCACGCGCTGGGTGCCGTCGGTGAGTTCGACGGGGCGGGTGGCGTCTTCGAGGCTGGTGCGCAGGTGCACGCCGGAGGCTTCGAAGAACGCGGCGCCGTAGCTGAGGCGGCGGAAGGAGTCGTGGTTGCCGGAGCTGAGGATGACGTGCACGCCAGCGCGCATGAGGCGGGTGAGTGCCTGGTCGAGCAGGGTGGTGCTTTCGGCGGTGGGGATGGTGCTGTCGTAGACGTCACCGCTGATGAGGAGGGTGTCGATGCCTTCGGCGTGCACGTATTCGAGCAGTTCGTCGATGAACTGCTGGTGTTCGCGGGTGAGGGGGCTGCGGTGGAAGGTGCGGCCGAGGTGCCAGTCGGAGGTGTGCAGAATCTTCATGGTTTCAGTATGGCACTGCGTCATGTTTTGCGCCTCACAGTTCGTCATTCGCGGTTCAGACCCCACCGCGGCGCAGGCACTCACGCGGAACGGGGGCTCCGTCCTCAAGGCGCCCCAGCGCCGCAGAGGGGGCA